>CAXDNE010000071.1:0-27307 GCA_963990595.1 uncultured Methylobacterium sp. | reverse complement strand
CCCCGGAGGCCAGGGCGGGCCTCCCCCCGGGACGGAGACCTTCAGCCCGTCCGCGGCGCCTGCGCCCGCCGCCGGCATGGCCCCGGCGCCCGAGACGGGCCGCGACACGAGTCATCTGGCGGCGGAGACGGGCGGCCCGACCCGGTCCGGGGCGGTGTTCGTGCCGGAGATCAGCACGGCCAAGATCACCCGGGGCGACAATCTCTGGCGGATCAGCCAGCGCACCTATGGCCGCGGCGAGCGCTACACGGTGATCTACGACGCCAACCAGAACCAGATCCGGGATCCCGACCTCATCTACCCGGGCCAGATCTTCGTGCTGCCGCCCGACAAGCGCGGGTGAACGGCCCTCACTCCACGAGCTGATCGTCCCCCGCGAAGGCGAGGCGGCGCAGGCGGTGCAGCGCCCGGCCGAGATCCTCCCGTGCGGGTGCCGCCAGGGCGAGGCGGACCGCGTTCGGCGCGTGGCCGGGATGGACCGCGAAGGCCGAGGCCGGGAGGAGGGCGATGCCCTGCCGCAGGGCCGCCGCCGCATAGGCCTCCGCCCGCCACGTCTCGGGTAATTCGAGCCAGAGATGGTAGGCGTGGGGATCGCCCACCACCCGCAGATCCGCCAACACCTCCCGGGCGATGGCCTGCCGGGCCGTGGCGTCCCGGCGCTTGGCGTCCGCGAGCGCGGCCGCCGAGCCGCCCGCCATCCAGTGCATGCCGGCCGCCAACGACAGGCCGAGCGCGCTCCAGGCGCCCTGGCGCACCGAGGCCGCCAGCCGGTCGGTCAGGTGCGGGGGTGCCGCGATCAGGCCGACCGTCAGCGCCGGCATCACCCGCTTCGAGAGGCTGTCGATCAGGATCACCCGGTCCGGGGCGAGGCTGGCCAGCGGCCGCGCCTCGGCGAGGAAGCTGTAGACCGCGTCCTCGATCACCGTGAGCCCGGCCCGGTCGACGAGGCCGGCGAGGTCGGCGCGCCGCGCCGGCCCCATCGTGGCGCCCAGCGGGTTCTGCAGGGTCGGCTGGAGATAGACGCCGCTCAGGGGCGCCGCCCGATGGGCCTGGAGGAGGGCGTCCGGACACATCCCCTCCGCATCCATGGCGACCGGCACCAGCGTGATGCCGAGCCGTGCCGCGATCCCCTTCACCACCGGATAGGTCAGGAACTCGCAGCCGATCCGCTCGCCCGGCGCCGCCAGGGCGGCGAGCGCCGCCGCCAGAGCCTGCCGCCCGTTGCCGGTGAACAGGATGTCGGCGGGATCGGGCGCGTAGCCGGGGCGGGCGAGGAACCCGGCCGCGACGGTTCTCGCCCGGGGCGTGCCCGCCGGCCCGTACTGGCTGAACCCGATCTCGCCGCCGCCGCGCGCCAGCGCCGCCAGGGTCTCGGCGAGCACGGCCTCCTGTTCCGGGAGCCGCGAATGGGTCCGCTGGAGGTCGACCGCCGCCGCCGGCGGCTCCGCCTGGAGCAGCCCGGCCCGGCCCGGCTCGGACCGGACATAGGTGCCGCGCCCGACCTCGCCGGTCGTCAGCCCCCGGCGCGCCAGCTCCGCGTAGACCCGGCTGGCCGTCGAGACCGCGATGCCCCGGGCATAGGCGAAGTCGCGCTGCGGGGGCAGCCGCTCGCCGGGCCGCAGCCGGCCCGCCGCGATGTCGGCCGCGATGGCGTCGGCGACAGACCGGAAATCCGCGGGCCGCATCATTGCTCCGAGGTCAATGTTTCGATTGATCCGAGATGTGTATCGGATCAATCCTGCGCCAGCAATCCCGGCCGGACTGCGCCCCTGCCACCGGAACGTCCGCAATGCCCGCCGTCACGCTGCCCTCGCCCTCCTCGTCGCTGCGCCGCGCGCGCGGCGCCTCGGTGCTGCGGCTCTGGTTGCACCGCATCCGCGCCCGCCGCGCCCTGGCGGCGCTGCATCCCGAGCAGATCCGGGAGGCCGGCCTCGATCCCTGGCGCCTGCGCGCGGAGATCCGGAAGCCGTTCTGGCGGGCGTGAGGTGGTGCCCTGCACGCAGCGCGGGTGATCCTGCGCGGCCACACGCCTATATGCGGGTCTCACGACACGTCTCCCGACAGAACCCGCATGACCGACGACACCGCGCCCACGGCCGGGCGGAAGATCCCGGCTGAGCGCCCCGGGCTGATCGCCACCTATCGCCGGCTCTGGCCGCATCTCTGGCCCCACGGACGGCCGGACCTGCAGCGCCGGGTCTTCCTGGCCTTCGGCCTGCTGCTGGCCGCCAAGCTCGTCACCATGGTGACGCCGTTCACCTTCAAGTGGATCACCGACGCGCTGGTCGCGGCGGTGGGCGGCCAAGGGGACGGCCAGGGGGGCGGTCAGGCGGCGGTGCCCACCGGCCTCCTCGCCGCGCCCATGCTGCTGATCGCCCTCTACGGCGTCTCGCGCATCGCCATGTCGGCTCTGACCCAGGTGCGCGACGGCCTGTTCGCCAAGGTGGCGATGCACGCGGTGCGGCGGCTGGCGCTCCAGACCTTCGAGCACATGCACCGCCTGTCCCTGCGCTTCCACCTGGAGCGCAAGACCGGCGGCCTCACCCGGGTGCTGGAGCGCGGCCGCGCCGGCATCGAGGAATTGTCGCGCCTGATGGTGCTGACCCTGGTGCCGACCATCGTCGAGTTCGTGCTGGTGCTCGGCGTGCTGGCCTACGAGTTCAGCTGGACCTACGCGCTGACCGCCTTCCTGACGGTCGCGGCCTACCTGGCCTTCACCTTCAAGGCGACCGAGTGGCGGATCGCCATCCGCCGCCGGATGAACGCGTCGGACACGGACGCCAACACCAAGGCGGTCGATTCGCTGCTCAACTACGAGACGGTGAAGTATTTCGGCGCGGAGCGCCGGGAGGCGGCCCGCTACGACGAGTCGATGGCGCGGTACGAGAAGGCCTCGACGCAGACCTACGTGTCGCTGGCGGTGCTCAATGCCGGCCAGGCGGTGATCTTCACCCTGGGCATGACCGTGGTGATGTGGCTCGCCGCCCGGGACATCCTGGCCGGGCGCACCACCATCGGCGGCTTCGTGCTGGCCAACACCATGCTGGTGCAGCTCTCGATGCCGCTCAACTTCATGGGCATGATCTACCGGGAGATCAAACAGGCGCTGATCGACATCGACGACATGTTCCGCATCCTCGGGCAGAACCCCGAGATCGCCGACCGGCCGGGCGCCGCGCCGCTCGCCGTGGCGGGCGGAACGGTGCGGTTCGAGGATGTCCGCTTCGCCTACAACCCCGAGCGGCCGATCCTGCGGGGCGTCACGTTCGAGATCCCGGCGGGCCAGACGGTGGCGGTGGTCGGCCCCTCGGGCGCCGGCAAGTCGACGCTCTCGCGCCTGCTGTTCCGGTTCTACGAGCCGCAGGGCGGCCGGATCAGCATCGACGGGCAGGACACCGCCGCGGTGACGCAGGCGTCCCTGCGCGCCGCGATCGGCATGGTCCCGCAGGATACGGTCCTGTTCAACGACACGATCGGCTACAACATCCGCTACGGCCGGGCCGACGCCACCGACGCGGACCTGCGCGCGGCGGCGCGGCTCGCCCAGATCGACGGCTTCGTCTCGGGGCTTCCGGAGGGCTACGACACGCCGGTGGGCGAGCGCGGCCTGAAGCTCTCGGGCGGCGAGAAGCAGCGGGTCGCCATCGCCCGGACCATCCTGAAGGCGCCTCCGATCCTGGTCCTCGACGAGGCGACCTCGGCGCTGGATTCCTTCACGGAGGCCGAGATCCAGTCGGCGCTGGACCGGGTCAGCCGCGGCCGGACCACCCTGGTGATCGCCCATCGCCTGTCCACGGTGGTGAACGCCGACGCGATCCTGGTGCTCGACCACGGCCGCATCGTCGAGCGCGGCACCCATGCCGAGCTGCTGGAGGCGGGGGGCGTCTACGCGGCGCTCTGGGATCGTCAGCGAGAGGCCGACGCGGCCCTGGAGGTGCTCCAGCGCGCCGATGCGCCGGTGGTGCCCGCCGTCCGCGCCGGGCGCGGCGCGGTCCCGGAGACCGAGCCCGCGGTGTGACCGGAAGGACACAGGGATCGCGCACCGTCGCTCCCGGCGGCAACCGGCGGCGGCGGGCGCGGTTTCCCGGGCATGCCCCGCTTCTTCCTCCACATCCGTGACGGCAACTGGCTGGTCGAGGATCTCGACGGCAGCGACCTGCCCGACCTCGACGCCGCCCGCACCGAGGCGGAGCGGTCCGCCCGCTCGCTTCTGGAAATCCAGCGCGTGGACGGCGCGGTGCTCGCCGGGCAATCGTTCGAGATCGCCGACGCGGCAGGGGACGTGCTGGCGGTGGTGCCGCTCAGGGACGTGCTGCAGCTGCCCTAGGCGCGCCGGGCACCTCCCATCCCTCACCCTAAGGGGCGAGCGCGGGACGATCAGGGCACAGGTTCCACCCCTTGCGCCGCGCGGACCATGGCACCGCGCGGACGGCTCGCAGCGCTCAGGTCGGGCGGGCCCGCTCCGGAAGCCGGGGAGCCTACCCGGCCGTCCGCACCCTGACCCCCAGCAGATCCTCGAAGGGCAGCACCATCGCGCCCTTGTCCTTGTCGGCATGCCCCTGGCGCAGGGCCGTCTGATAGGTGGCGGTGGCCGCCGCCGTCACCGGCATCGGGAAGCCGCGCTCGGCCGAGATCGCCGCGGCGGCCACCAGATCCTTGTAGGCGGCGCCCAGGGGATAGCCCTCGTCGAAGCGGCCCTGGAGGATGCGCGGCACGAAGTATTGCGATGCGTAGCTCCGGCTCGTCCCCGTGGTGACCACCTGGGCGACCTGCGCGGGATCGAGCCCCATGGCCACGGCCATCGGCAGCACCTCGGCGAGCGCCGCGATGTTGATGTCGTAGAGCACGTTGTTGATCGTCTTGGTGAGCTGGCCGGACCCGACCGGCCCCATATGGAGGATGCTGGTGCCGATCCGCTCCAGGAGCGGGCGCACCCGCGCGACCGCCTCCGCATCGCCGCCGCACATCACGGTGAGCGTCCCGGCCTCCGCGCCGGCGGGCGCTCCGGAGACCGGGGCGTCGACGAAGGACCGCCCGGCCGCCGCCACGGCGCGGCCCAGCGTCAGCGCCTTGGCATGCGCGATCGTGCTGAGATCCACCACGATCGCCCCGGGGGCGAGGCGCCCGGCGATCCCGCCGGGTCCGAACAGGGCCGCCTCGACCACGTCGCCGTTCGGCAGGCACAGGAACAGCACCTCGGCGCCGTCGACGTCCCCCGGATCCGCGGTGGCGACGAGGCCGGGCGCGTTGAGCCCGGCGAGCCGCGCCGGATCGGCATCCACCGCGACGAGCGTCTCGGCCTCGGACACGCGCTTGGCCGCGAGGTTCCGGGCGATGGGGTGGCCCATCGCGCCGAGGCCGAGGAGGGCGATGCGTGCGACCATGGCGGTGCTCCTGTTCCAGCGCCCGGCCGCCGCGCGCTCCCGGTCGCGGGCGACGCCCCAGGATCTCCGCGTCGGAGCGGTCGGACGGCCAGCCGTAGGCATCCGCCCGCGCGGCGTCGAGGCCGGACCGCGCGCGGACGCGCTCCGTCCCGTGACGATCGTCGTCGTCCTTCCGCTTTGCCCGCCCCGGCCGCACCTCGCCACACCGGCACGGCGGTTGATCCGGGAGCGTCCTTTTCGGGGGCGGGGCGGCGCCCGCGACCTCCGGAAAGTTGACGGCGGCCCGGCGGACTGCCATCCGCGCGTCCGACCTGTCCGCCCGCAAGCGGCCCCCTGATTCCGAAGAACCCATGACCGACCTGATCGAGACGATCCGCCGGACGCTCGTGCCGATCCACAAGGAGGGCTATCCCTTCATCCTGATCGGCATCGTGTTGACGGTGCTCGCCGGCTACTTCTCCCAGTTCTTCGGCTGGATCTTCCTGATCCTCACCCTCTGGGTCTGCTACTTCTTCCGCGATCCGGAGCGCGTCACCCCGGTGGCGGACGGGCTCGTGGTCTCGCCCGCGGACGGGCGCGTCAACCTCATCGCCACCGTTCTGCCGCCGCCCGAGCTCGACCTGCCGCAGGTGCCGACCCTGCGCGTCTCCGTGTTCATGAACGTGTTCGACTGCCACGTGAACCGGGTGCCGGTCCCTGGGCGAATCGGCCAGATCCACTACACGCCCGGCCTGTTCCTCAACGCCGAGCTCGACAAGGCCAGCGACGACAACGAGCGCAACGGGCTCGTGATCGAGACGAGCCATGCGGGCGTGGCGAAGCGCGTCGGCGTGGTGCAGATCGCGGGCCTCGTCGCCCGGCGCATCGTCGGCTTCGTCGCGGCGGGCGACGTTCTGGGCGTCGGCGAGCGATTCGGGCTGATCCGCTTCGGGTCGCGGGTGGACGTCTACCTGCCGGCGGGCTCGACCGTGCTGGTCGGGCTCGGCCAGAAGGCGGTGGCCGGCGAGACGGTGCTGGCCGATCTCGGCGGCGGCCCGGACCGGGTGTTCAAGCGGATCTAGAGCCCGACCATGGACGATCTCTTCCCGCCTTTCGCGCCCGATCCGAACGAGCCGCGCCCGCGCCGGTTCAAGCCGGTGCCGTTCCGGATGATCGCGCCCAACATGATCACCCTGATGGCGCTCTGCCTCGGGCTGACGGCGATCCGGCTCGCCTTCGAGGGCAAGTTCGAGCCGGCCGTCATCGCCGTGGTGGCGGCGGGCGTGCTGGACGGCATCGACGGGCGGGTGGCGCGCCTGCTCAAGGGCACCTCGCGCTTCGGGGCGGAACTCGATTCCCTCGCCGACTTCGTCAATTTCGGCTGCGCCCCGGCGCTGATCCTCTACGGCTTCGTGCTGTTCCACCTGAAATCCGCCGGCTGGATCGTGGCGCTGATCTTCGCCATCGCGATGGCGCTGCGGCTCGCCCGCTTCAACGCGATGCTGGACGACCCGAACCGGCCGGAATGGAAGAAGGATTTCTTCGTCGGCATGCCGGCCCCGGCGGGCGCGCTGACCGCGATGCTGCCCCTCTACCTGCACTTCCTGGGCCTCGGCCTCCAGACCTGGGCGGCGCCCGCGGTGCTGATCTACGTCCTGTGCATCGCGCTCCTCGTCGTCTCCACGGTCCCGACCTACTCGGGCAAGACCATGGGCAAGCGGGTGCCGCGCAGCCTCGTCCTGCCGATCTTCCTGTTCGGGGTCGCGGCCTTCGGGATCCTGATCAGCTATCCGTTCGAGGCGCTGGTGGCGGTGAGCGCCGGCTATCTGCTGACCATCCCGGTGGTCGCCGCCCAGTACCGCCGCCGGGTCAAGGCGGAGCTGGTGGCCGCCGAGACCCGGCCGGCGGCCATCGGGCCGGTCGGGTCCGATTAGGCGCTGGCCCCGGCGGCCCCGTCCCCTATCTGGGCCGTCGATGGGGCAGGGGGCTCGCGGATGCTCGAGGAATTCAAGAAGTTCGCGCTGCGCGGAAACGTGGTGGATCTCGCCGTCGGCGTGATCATCGGGGCGGCCTTCGGGGCCATCGTCAATTCGGCGGTCCAAGACCTGTTCATGCCGGTGATCGGCGCGGTCACGGGCGGGCTCGATTTCTCGAACTACTACATCCCGCTCTCGTCCAAGGTGCAGACCGGCCTGGCCTATGCGGATGCGCGGAAGCAGGGCGCCGTCCTCGGATACGGGCAGTTCCTGACGCTGACGCTGAACTTCCTGATCGTCGCCTTCGTGCTGTTCCTGGTGATCCGGGCGATGAACAAGCTCCAGAACGCCCAGGCCGCGCAGCCCGAGAAGGCCGCCGAGCTGCCGGCGGACGTGAAGCTCCTGTCCGAGATCCGCGACATCCTGGCCGAGCGGCCGCGCGTCTGAGGGTCAGCCCTCGCGCGTGTCGGCTTCCGGCGGCTTGACGCCGAGGGCGTCCAGGATCTGATCGAGGGCCTGACCGACGGCGCCGGTGCCCTCCTCGTGGGTCTTCAGCCGGGTCTCGAGGCGCCGGATCTGCGGCTCGAACACGTCCGGCACCGGGTCGTCGCCGAGGAAGCGCGGCTTGTCGGGCCCAACCGGCAGGACCCCCCGCAACTGCTGGCCGAGATGGTCGCGCACCGGCTCCGGCAGCGTCGCGCTCGGGTCGCTTGGATCGTCGCTCATGGTCGCCTCACAGGTCGAACGGCATCTCAACGGCCGGTCGGATGAAGCGTTGCGCCGACAGCGGCCGCGACGGGCGGAAGGACCCGGAGCACGGGGCTCCGGGTCCCGAGGGGCCGGCGCGGGGCCGGCCCGCACAGGTCAGTCGATCACTTCGACGATGCGGTGGCTGCGGTCCACCAGCACCGGGCGGTCATTGACCACGGTGTAGCGGTAGCCCGGCTGCACGTGGTACTCGCTCGGCACGTCGTAGTAGGTCACGCCCGAGGCCGGCAGGGTGCTGCCGACGGCGACGCGGCCGTCATAATCGTACGAGCGGACATTGCGCTCGCGGACGTAGCTGCGGAAGCGCGGCGCCATGTCGACGCCGAGGATGCCGCCCACCGTGCCGGTGGCCGCACCGACGGCACCGCCGACGACGCCGCCGACCGGGCCGGCGGCCGCGGCACCCGCAGCCGCGCCGCGCTCGGCACCCGGGATCGTCCCCTGCGCCTGGGCGGCCAGCGGCAGCGACAGGGCGAGGGCCGAGGCAGCGATGAGAGTCTTGAAGGTCATACGGGCCATCTCCGTTCCGTGGCGTTCCGCCGCAGAGACGCGGCGAAGCTCGGCCCGGTAACGCCCGATCCCCGGAATCGGATGCATCTTTTTTTGCGGCGCGCCGTCCTGTGGTCGGCGCTGCCCTCACGCGTCCTTGGGCATCGCCGACTGGATGAACCGGTCGGAACCGAGATCCTCCTCGTCGTAGCCCAGGAGCTCGGCCAGCCGGCCGCGGGCGCGGCTGACGCGGCTCTTCACGGTGCCGACCTTGCAGCCCATGATGGCGGCGGCCTCCTCGTAGGAGACGCCCTCGGCGCCCACCAGGACCAGGGCCTCGCGCTGGTCCGGCGGCAGCTTGGCCAGCGCCGATTGCAGATCCTCCACGTCGAGCCGGTCGCCCTGGTGCGGCGCGGTGGCGAGCCGGGCCGCGTAGGACCCGTCCTGATCCTCGACCTCGCGCACCCGCTTGCGGTGATCCGAGTAGAAGATGTTGCGCAGGATCGTGAACAGCCACGCGTTGAGGTTGGTCCCCGGCTGGAACCGGGCGCGGTGCTGCCAACCCTTGAGCAGGGTGTCCTGGACGAGATCGTCGGAGCGGGCCGGATTCGACGTCAGCGACAGCGCGAAGGCGCGCAGGGACGGGACCGCGGCCAGGAGGCCGTTGCGGAATTCCGGCTCGATCGCCTCGCCGCGGGCGCGGAGCGCCGCCTCCAGCTTCTCGATCAGCTCGGCGAATCGGGACGGCAGCGTCTCCTCGCCGACCCGCTCGTAGAACGTGCGCAGGTGCTCCCCGAGATGTGTACGGATGCCGGGGGTGAGGTTCGGGCGGCTATCCCGAAGCCCGTCCTCCTGGGACAGGACGGTGTCGGTGTCGTCGCGGGTCATGCGTGTCGCACTCGTCGGCTCATCGTGGCTCGACCCCTGGTCCCGAGGGAGTCGAGGCGGATCGCTTGTCGGCCGAACTCCCGTGAAAATTCGGTCGCTGCGCTCCCTGTTACCGACTTTCTAGCGCATCGGGCGCGGGCGTGCACCCTCGCCCAGGTCACAGTCAGGCTTGCACGGCCGGTCTCAACAGGCGGATCGCCCCATCCCGCAGCGTCAGGACGTCGCCCCGCGCGAGGTCGGTCCAGCACTCGTCCCGGGTGAGCGCCTGGGTGGCGATGACCGTCACCACGTCGTGCTCGGTCGTCTCCTTGGCGAAATCCACCTGCCAATCCTCGTCGATTAGGGTGGCTTTGCCGAAGGGCGCACGGCGGGTGAGATAGCAGAGGCGCTTGCCGCAATGGGCGTAGAGGGTGCGGCTGTCGGTGAGCAGCATGTTGAACACGCCGAGCGCGTGGAGTTCGCCCGCGAGGTCGGCCACGGCCCGGTCCAGGGTCTCGGGCCGGGGCAGGGCGCGGAACCGCGCCTGGAGCCGGCCGAGCATCCAGCAGAAGGCGTGCTCGCTGTCGGTGGTGCCGATCGGCATGAAGCCGCCGAGCGGCAGCCGCTTCACGCCCTTGAGCTGGCCGTTATGCGCGAAGGTCCAGCGGCGGCCCCACAATTCCCGGGCGAACGGGTGGGTGTTCTCCAGGCTGACCCGGCCGCGATTGGCCTTGCGCACATGGGCGACGACGATGCGGCTCTTGATCGGCATGTCGCGCAGCAGCCGGGCGAGCTGCGAGCGCGAGCTCGGCTCCGGCTCGTGGAAGCTGCGGCAGGTGCGCCCGTCGTAGAAGCTGATCCCCCAGCCGTCGGCATGCGGCCCGGTCTCGCCGCCGCGCCGGGCGAGGCCGGCGAAGGAGAAGCGGATGTCGGTCGGCACGTTGGCGCTCATGCCGAGCAGTTCGCACATCGGGTTTCAGCCGGGGCAATGCGGGGAAGCGGCGACGTTTAGGAGCGTTCGGCCGCCCCGACAACGGCTTTCGCGCGGCTCAGCGCGCCAGATAGTCGGTCAACGTCATGCCGACCAGGATGGCGACCCAGAAGAAGCCGAGCGCCGAGAACAGCCGGATCAGCGGCGGCTCGCGGATCACCTCCATGGAGACGAGCAGGATCAACGCCACCATCACGGCGACGACCAGAAGCTCGACGATCCAGACCTGTGCGAAGGGGCGGGTGGCGCCGAGCGTCACGTTGACGGCGAGGAGGGCGAGCAGCGTCAGGAAGGTGAGCACGGGTGTGCGCAGGCGCCGCCGGAGCAGGGCACGGTCCTCGGCGCTCAGCGCGGCGAGCGGGTTCTTCATCCTACCGGTTCACCACGTAGAGGATCGGGAAGGCCAGGATCCAGACGAGATCGATGAAGTGCCAATAGAGGCCGTAGACCTCGATCCAGTTCTGGTGCCGGGACAGAAAGCCGGCCTTGGCGGCCATCCAGGTCATGCCGAGCAGGAGCGCGATGCCGGTGAACAGGTGCAGCGCGTGCAGGAGGGTGGCGACGTAGTAGAGGTTCACGAACAGCCGCGCGGCCGGCGTCTCGGCGAGCGCGAAGGGGCGGCTGCCCAGGAACGGCATCATGTGCTCGTCCCAGTCGGCGTAGTATTCGTAGCCCTTGAGCACCAGGAACAGGCTGCCCAGGGCCGCGGTGGCGAGCATCGCCCGGACCATGGCGCGCTGCCAGCCCAGGCGGGAGAATTCGATCGCCATCGACATGGTCAAGCTGGAGCAGATCAGCACCACGGTGTTGGTGGCGCCGATCCAGAACTTGAGGTGCCGGGCCGCCGCGACCGTCGCCTCGGGGTGCTGGATCCGGGTGATCAGCGCCACCAGGAACAGGGCCGAGAACAGCAGCAGCTCGGTGATCAGCCACGCCCAGATCCCGAGGGTGGCGGCCTCGCGCTGCTGCGCCACGGTCTCGAAATGCTCCGCGCGGGCGACCCCGACGCCGTCGGCCAGCCGCTCGCTCATCCGTGCTGGTCCCGGGATTCCTGCGCCTGGATCGGGTAATCGTAGGGGATGCGCGGCACCTCGGGAGGGTTCAGGAAATTGTGCGTCGGCGGCGGGGACGAGGTCTCCCACTCGAGCCCCTTGGCGTTCCACGGGTTGGCGGGCGCCTTCCGCCCGAACCACAGGGAATAGATCAGGTAGAGCATCGGGAAGAGGTAGCCCGCGGCCAGGATCGTGGCGCCGGCCGAGGAGAGGATGTTCAGGAGCTGGAACTCGGGCGGATAGGTCGCGTAGCGCCGCGGCATCCCGAGATAGCCGAGGATGAATTGCGGGAAGAAGGTCACGTTGAAGCCGACGAAGATCAGCAGCGCCGAGACCCGGCCCCAGGGCTCGCTGTACATCCGGCCGGTGAATTTCGGCCACCAGAAGTGCAGGCCGCCGAGGAACGCCAGCACCGTACCGCCGACCATGATGTAGTGGAAATGGGCGACCACGAAGTAGGTCGCGTGGACGTGCTCGTTGATGGCGAGCGTCGCGAGGTAGAGGCCCGTGAGGCCGCCGAGCACGAACAGGCCGATATAGCCCATCGCGTAGAGCATCGGCGTGTCGAGCCGTAAGCTTCCCTTATGGATCGTGGCGGTCCAGTTGTAGACCTTGACGGCCGAGGGCACCGCCACCGCGAAGGAGAGGCCTGAGAACACCAGAGAGGCCAGGTCGCTCTGGCCGTTGACGAACATGTGGTGGCCCCAGACGAAGAAGGTCACCGAGGCGAGCCCGATCGACGCGTAGGCGACGAAGCGGTAGCCGAACAGCTTCTTCTGCGCGAAGGCCGGGACGATCTCGGAGATCACTCCCATGCCGGGCAGGACCATGATGTACACGGCCGGGTGCGAGTAGAACCAGAACAGGTGCTGGAACAGCACCGGGTCGCCGCCATAGGCCGGGTCGAACACGCCGATATGGAAGGCGCGCTCCGCGATCAGCAGGATCAGCGCGGTGGTGATGACGGGCGTCGCCAGCAGGAAGATCAGGCTGGTGGCGTAGTGTGCCCAGACGAAGATCGGCAGCTTGAACCACGTCATGCCGGGCGCCCGCATGGTGTGGATCGTGACCACGAAGTTGAGCCCGGTCAGGATCGACGAGAAGCCGACGATGGTCACGCCGATCAGCGCCGGCAGCACCCAGGTGTTCGAGAAGGCCGTGGAGAGCGGGGCGTAGAAGGTCCAGCCGGTATCGACCCCGCCCAGCACCACCGAGACCAGGGTGAACAGGGCGCCGGCCATGAACACGTACCAGCTCGTCAGGTTGAGCTTCGGGAAGGCGAGGTCCCGGGCCCCGATCATCAGCGGGATCAGGAAATTGCCGAAGGTCGCGGGGATCGACGGGATCAGGAAGAACCAGACCATCACCACCCCGTGGATGGTGAAGGCCTTGTTGTAGGTGTCGTTGGTCATGATCGCGCCGTCCGGCACGATCAGCGCGAGGCGCACCACGCCCGCCGCCAGGGCCCCGATCACGAAGAAGCCGGTGATCGACGCGAGATAGAGGATCGCGATCCGCTTGTGGTCCGTGGTCAGGAACCACGAGCGCAGGGTCGATTCCGCGTGCAGGTAGTCGGTCCGGCGCCCGATCGTCGATTCCGGGGCGTGAGGTTCCCGGCGGGCGGTGCCGCCGATGCTGCCCGATGCGCTCATCGTGTCGCGTCCGCGGCCTTTGAAGTCGGATAGGATTTCAGGAAGTCGATCAGGGTCCCGAGTTCATCCGCCGGGATCCGGCCGGCGAAGCTCGGCATCACCTGCTTGCCCCCGCCGGCGAGCCGGTCGCCGTTCGGGTTCAGGATCTTTTCGCGCAGCCAGCCCTCGTCGGCCGTGACGGTGCGGCCGTCGGCGAGCTTCACCTGGGACCCGTAGAGGCCCGCGAGGCTCGGCGCCTTCACGGCCGAGCCGGGCTCGTGGCAGCCGGCGCAGCCATAGGCCTCGTAGAGGGCGCGGCCCGCCGCGACCTTGCCCTGCTGCGCGCCCGCATGGGTCAGCCAGTCCTGGTAGTCGCCGGGATTCATGAAGGTGACCTCGCCGCCCATGACCGAGTGGTCGGTGCCGCAATATTCCGAGCAGTAGAGGTGGAAGGTGCCGGTCTTGTCGGCCTTGAACCACAGGTCGGTGTAGCGGTCGGGCAGCGCGGCGACCTGCAGGCGCACCGCCGGCAGGTAGAGGGCGTGGATCACGTCCTGGCTGATGATGTGCAGGCGGACCGGCTGGCCGATCGGCAGGTGCAGGTTGTTGATCTCCGACTGGCCGGTGGGATGCTGGAACTTCCACATCCATTGCCGGCCGACGGCCTCGACCACCAGGGCGTCGGGGGGCGGGTTGCGCGACTCGATGAAGAGCCGCGCCCCCCAGACGAAGAAGATCAGCGTCAGCAGGAACGGGATCAGCATCCAGCTGATCTCGATGAGGTTGGAGCGGATGCCCGAGGGGCTCCGGTCCGCCTCCGACCCCTCGCGGTAGCGCAGAGCGAAATAGGTGATCGCCACGAAGACCGGCACGGTCAGCAGCAGCGTCAGCACCGTGAAGGCCAGGATGAGCCAGTCGGTCTCGCTCGCGGTGGCGGAGACCGCGGCGGGCCAGAGCTGGAGCGCGGCGTGGCTCGACGTCATCGCTGTGCGGGCTCCGCCGGTTCGAGGGAGCGCCCGACGATCAGGTCCAGGGCACGCCCGATCGGGATGCGGGCGCGGGTATGGGCCTCGTCCCGGTAGCCGTAGCCCGAGAGCCGCGCCGCGGCGGCCGCCCGCGCGCGGTCGATGTCGGCGTAGGGGTCGGCCTGGAGGTTCGGGGGCGGCGGTGCGAGCCGGGTGGTCTGCTGGGGCGTCAGCGCCGGCAGAGCCCGGCGCTGGCTCGCCGCGAAGGTGCCCATCAGCCAGATCATCGTCCCGACCACCGCCAGGACGGCGAGGGCGAGGCCCGCCATCACCAGCGCGGTGTTGCGGACGTTGACGTCGCGCGTCTCGTGCCCGGGATCGTCGGGATCGCGCTGCGTGTTGGCCGCCGGGCGGGGCGGCCGCCCGTTCAGGAACCCGGTTCCGCGCAGGGCGAGCCCGGCGAGGATCGCCGGGATCAGGCCGGAGGGGCCGCCCTCGCTCATGCCGGCCTCCCGGAGCGGCGGGCCGGGGACGCCCGGTCGGCGCGCGGCTGCAGGACAGGCCGGAGCGCGGCGGCGAGGCAGGCGACGGCCCCGGCGGCGAGGGCGTCGCTCGGGCGGAGCACGAACCGGTCGCGCAGCGCGGGGGTGACGAGCCAGGACATCTCCAGCGCGTGCACGGCGAGCGCGGCGCCGGCCAGGATCCGGGTCGTCGGGCGCCCGGGCCGGAGGGTGGCGAGCCCGGCGAGCACCACGACGGCGCCAGCCACGATCGAGAGCGCCCGCCCGAGCCAGCCGCCCCGGGCGAAGTACCACGCCACCTCGTGGGGCAGGTTCGCCGACCAGACGATCAGGAACTGCAGGAAGTGCAGGTAGGCCCAGAGCCCGAGCAGCACGACGAGAGGCACCAGCCGGCCGCGTCCCGGCGCGGTGCGGCCGCGGCCCACCGGCTCGGGCTCCTCCCAGGCGAGCAGGATCGCCGCCGCGAAGGCGAGGCCGCTCCAGGCCGTGAGCACGAGGAGGCCGAGCAGCGCGGAATCGAGCCGCGGATCGAGGGATCCGATCACGTCGGTGACGAACAGCGTGCCGACCACCGCGTGGAGCCCCACCGCCGGCACGGTCCGGCCCTCGCCCGGCGCGTCGAAGGGCCGGGCGAAGCGGAGCGCCAGCCACGTCCAGGCGGCGAGATAGGCGACCACCCGGGCCAGGAAGAACGGCATCGTGAACCACAGCGCCGCCAGCGGCGTGCGCGCCGGGGCGCCGGCCCAGGGGTAGAGCAGGGGCGCGAGGACGAGGAGCGGCAGCGCCAGCAGCGCCGCCACCGGCATCAGGGCCATCAGCCGGCGCAGGCCCGCCAGCATCTCGACGCCGCCGCGCGCCCGCACGCGCGCGCCGAAGCGCTCGGCCACGATCGTCACCGGAAGCGCCCCCACCGGCAGCGCCAGGAGGACCAGCCAGGCGGCCAGATAGGAGGCCGCCCCCCCGCGCCAGCCGGCCGCCAGCAGGCAGAAGGCCAGGAGGACGAGGCCGGCGAGGCCCAGCAGCACGGGCCGGGTCATCGCGCCGCCTCCAGGCGCGCTTGGTCCTCCGCCGGCAGATGCGCCACCGGGGCGTCCTGACTCAGCTGGAGCGCGCGGAGATAGGCGATGATCGCCCACCGGTCGGACGAGGGGACCATCTGCGCCATGCCGAACATCGCCTTCCGGCCGTTCGAGATCGCGTCGTAGAGGTCGGCCGCGGAGGCCCTGCGCGCGGGTTCGGCGGTGAGGTCGCCGGCCGGCGGGAAGCCCCGGGCCACGATCATGCCCTGACCGCGCCCGTCCTGTCCGTGGCAGGGGGTGCAGAACACCGCGTAGCGCTGCCGGCCGCGGTCGAGCAGGTCCCGGCTGATGGTCTCCGGCTGCGGCGCCGGACGGGCCGGATCCACCCGCGGCACGGTCCCGGCCACCGGCTGGCGCATGGTGATCGCGCGCGGGAAGAACGGGTTCTTGTCCCAGGTCTTGGCCCGGGCCTGGTCGGCCATGTCGGCCTCGCCGCAACCCGTCAGGATCAGGGGGGCGAGGAGGGCGAGCGGCACGGCGATCCTCATCGCGGGATCCGCCGGATCTCGAGGGGGCGCCCGGCCTCGGCCGGCAGGCCCGCGAGCCGCCGCTCGATCCGGCCCGCGTCGAACCGGTCGCCGCGCGCTTCCGCCGAGAGGAAGAAGCGGTCGTCCGAGGCGCGCAGGAAGCCCGGGATGTTGAAGGCCGGATGGTTCAGCCGCGGCAGGCGGTTGAGCACCAGCAGGGCGAGGTGGATCGCCACGCAGCCCGATAGCATCGCGAACGAGACGCTCGGCACCACGAAGGAGGGCCAGGACAGGCGCGGACGCCCGCCGATCAGGAAGACGTAGTCGTAGGCGGTGGCGTAGACGCACATCGCGAAGAAGCCCGCGCCGCCGAGCAGGGCCCCGGCCAGGGCGTAGGGCAGGATCGACCGGCCCTCCAGGCCGAGCGCGCGCAGGGTGCGGGGCATCGGCACCGGCCCGTGCCCGTCGAGGCGGACCTGATCCGGGCTGATCCCGGACACCGCCTGGAGCGCGGCGGCGAGGTCGCCCTGGCTCGCGAAGGTGGCGGAGACGCCCCAGAGCGGGGCCGAGCCCGGGGGCTCCTCCGGACGGGCGGCGGCGCGGGCCGAGACCTCGCGGGCGGGGTCCCGGGCGGATTCCTGGGGGGCCACGGCCTCGGCCAGGGCGAGGCGGCGACTCTCGACGATGGAGATGGCCGGCAGGTAGCGCAGGAACAGCAGCAGCAGGGTCAGGAACAGGCCCACCGAGCCCGCGAAGGTGGCGATCCCCCAGAGATCGACCCCGTAGGGCAGCCTCGAGGAGGGCAGGAAATCCTGCGTCAGGGTCACCACGAGGACCATGACGTGATCGGCATAGGCGCCGGTTGCGACCAGCAGGCCGACCGCCGCGATGGCCAGCGGCGCCGTGCGGGCGCGCGCGGACCACAGGATCTGCGCGGGCAGGACCAGACAGAGGATCGCCGTCCAGGAGACGAGGGCGTGGTCGCCGGTCAGGCGGCGCACCAGGACGGCACGCCCCTCGACGTCGCCGTTGAGGAACGTGTCGAAATACTCGGCCGCGTAGCAATACGCGCTGGCGCAGCCGAGACAGAGCAGCAGGCGCCCCAGCACGTCGAGGTGGCGCGGGGTCACCAGGGCGTCGAGGCCGTAGACGAGGCGGATCAGCATCACGATCACCGCCGTGACGCCGACGCCGGAATAGACCGCGTTCACCAGGAAGCTCACCGGCAGCAGCGTGCTGTGCCAGCCCGGCATCAGCGAGCCCGCCAGCATCACCGAGGCGCCGGTCTGGACCGAGATCACCAGCAGCACGCCGAGCAGCGCCACCGTCCGGTAGGCCTGGACCCAGATCTGCCAATGGGCCGCCGAGCCGCGCCAGCCCGAGGCGACGATGCCGTAGACCTGCGCGCGCAGCAGCGCGCGCTTGCGCGTCGGGGCCTTCGCGTCGGCTTGGCGCATCGCCTCCGCGTGGGCGCGGTCGCGCAGGGTCGCGAGATCCGGCAGCAGGCCGATGAACCAGAGGCTCACGCAGATCACCAGGAACGACACGATGTCGATCGCGTCCCAGAGCAGCGGCGACCGGAACTGCGGCCAGAGGTTGTAGGTGTTGGGGTAGGGAAGGTTCCAGAAGAAGAACCACGGCCGCCCGAGATGGATGATCGGGTAGAGCCCGGCCGCCGCGGTGGCGAGCAGCGCCAGGGTCTCGGCGACGCGGTTCACGGCGCCGCGCCACTCCGCCCCGAGCAGGAGCAGGATGCCGGAGACCAGCAGGCTCCCCGACGCCACGCCGATCCACCAATCGTAGCTCGCGATGTCGAGGGCCCAGACGACGGCGTTGTTGTTCCCCCAGATCCCGGGCCCCGCGTAGAGCAGGTAGCCGAGGGCGAGGACGAACAGGCCGAGGAGCGCCGACGCCGCCGCGAAGGCGATCCACCAGCGCCGGTTGCCGGGATGCGTCAGCGGGATCGCGCTCACCGCGCCGCCGATGCCTTCAAGGGTCTCGTCGGGCCGGATCAGAGGGCCGGCGGGTGGTCCGCCGAGGAGGGCGCCGGACATGCTCAGCCCTCCCGTCCGCCAGGATCCGCGGCGGGCGCGAGCCCGGCGAGGTAGGTGGTGCGCGGGCGCGTGTTCAGGTGCCCGAGCAGGGCGTATTCACGGCCGTCCCTGCGGGCGGCCGAGACCTGGCTGCCCGGGTCGGCGACGTTGCCGAAGGTGATCGCCCGGGTCGGGCAGGCGCCCTGGCAGGCGGTCTCGACGGCGCCGTCGGGGATCGGGGCGTGGGCGTCCTTGGCCGAGGTGATCCGGGCGGCCGTGATGCGCTGGATGCAGTAGGTGCACTTCTCCATCACGCCCCGGGCGCGGACCGTGACCTCGGGATTGCGCTGCTGCTGCTCCACCGGGGTCATGCCGCCGGTATAGTCGAGGTAGTTGAAGCGGCGGACCTTGTAGGGGCAGTAGCTCTGGCAGGTCCGGGTGCCGACGCAGCGGTTATAGACTTGGAGGTTGAGGCCCTCGCTGTCGTGCAGCGTCGCCTCGACGGGACAGCCGAGTTCGCAGGGCGCCTGCTCGCAATGCATGCAGGGCACCGGCTGGAAATGCGTGGTCGGCGCGTCGAGCCCGCCCGCGTAGTAGCGGTCGACCCGCAGCCAGCCCATCCAGCGCCCGCGCTCGACCTCGTCGCGGCCGACCACCGGGATGTTGTTCTCCGCCTGGCATGCGGTGACGCAGGCGTTGCAGCCGATGCAGGCGTCGAGGTCGATGGCCATGCCCCATTGCGCCGCGACCCAGCGCTCCTGGCTCTCCGGGGCCGGGTAGAACGAGGCGGGCGTCGGCGCGCCCTTCGGGTCGCCCACCGGCGGGGCGCCCAGGGTCTGGACGCGGACGATGTCCTGCCCCTCCAGGGTCCCGAGATCCTGGGTGGTCACCGGCACGCGCCGCTGGCCGGTCTTGGTCAGCCGCGCCCCGGAGAGCCGCCAGGGCGCGCCCGGCGGGCGCAGGGGAGCGGCGTCGTAGCCGAGGCCGCGGGACAGGTGGTCCGGCACTTCGCGCCCGTAGCCGAGGGTCAGGGTGACGGTGTCGTCCGCCTGACCGGGCAGGATCCAGGCCGGCCCCTCGACGGCGCGGCCGCCCGCCTCGACGCGGAGCACGTCGCCGGTGGCGATGGCCTCGCGCTCGGCGAGCCGGGGGCCGATCGCGACGACGTTCTCCCACACGACCTTGGTGAGGGGCTTGGGGAGTTCCTGGAGCCAGGCGAGATCGGCATGGGTGCCGTCCCAGACGGTCGGATCGGGACGGAACAGCACCTCGATCCCGTCCACGGACGCGGCGGGCGCGACGGCCGCCGGGACCTGCCCGGTGAGAGCGACATCCTGGACCGGCCGCGCGCTGTCGGCCCAGAACCCACGCTGCAGGGCGTCCGAGAAGCGGGCCTCGAACGCCGTCTCGTCCGCGCCGTCGGCCCGCCAGCGCGCCTTGAGGAGCGCGCGCGCGCCCTCGAGGCCGTCCCCGCCTTCGCCGTCGGCCAGGAACGCCAGCACCTGCGGCAGGGTTCGGCCGTTGTAGAGCGGCGCCACGGTCGGCTGGATCAGCCCCACGGTCCCGTCGAGGGAGCGGACGTCGCCCCAGGATTCGAGCGGATGGGCGGCGGGCAGGTGCCAGTCGGCCCGGGCGCCGGTCTCGTCATAGTAGAGCCCGGCATGGATCTTGAGCGGGACGCGCTCCATCCGGGCCGCGAAGTCGAGGCCGCCGGGCGCTTCGTAGACCGGGTTGGCGCCGAGCACGATGAGCGCCGTGACGGCGCCGCGCCCCATCGCGTCCGTCAGGTCCGCGAGGGTGCCGGCCCCCGGCTCCGCTGCCGGCTCCGCGTGGTGCAGGGTCGTGCCGGTGTTGCCGAGGGCGCCGTTCAGGCGGTGGACCAACTCGTGCAGGGCCGGGCTCGCGGTCAGGCCGGCCGTGACGATGCCGGCACCCCGGGCTTCGGAGAGCGCCGTGCCGGCGTTCCGCATCCAGCGGGCCACGGCATCGTCCCCCGCCGGGGCCGAGCCGCCCGCGGCCAGGTTCAGGAGCTTCCGGGCGAGGTCCTCCAGGCGCTCCGTCGGGACCACGACGCCGTGGTCGGCCTTGGCGCTGGTCAGCGTCGGGGTCGGCGCCGCGGCGTGAAGCGTGAGGAGGCGGCCCTCCGCGTGGGCCGCGCGCCTGGCCTCGCTCCAGCGCCGGGACAGGCCGACCTGACCGGGGCCGAGATCCAGGAAATCGCCGTCGAGCGCCACGATGGTGCGCGCCCGGCCGAAATCGGGAAGCGTCTCCACCGGGCGGCCGAAGGCGCGGCGGGCGCCCTCGTAGATCCCGTCGCGCCCCGCCGCGGCGCCGACATGCCAGCGCAGGGCCGGGTAGGCGGCCCGCAGCCGGGCGATCTGCGCCGCCAGCGTCGGCGACGTCACCGGCCCGGTGAGCAGCGCGACACCCGCGCCGCCCGACCCGCGCCACGCCGGCATCGCAGCCTGCAGGGCGGCGCGGAACGCCGCCCAGGAACTCGGCCGGCCGAGATGCTGCACCGCCTGAGAGCGGAACGGGTCGTAGAGACCGAGCACCGAGGCCTGAGCCAGGACGTCGGTGCCGCCGCGGCTCCAGGGATGGTCGGGATTGCCCTCGATCTTCAGGGGGCGGCCGTTGCGGGTGGTGACCAGGATCCCGTTGCCGAACCCGTCGAACAGGGCCGAGGAGGCATACGACAGGGCCGTGCCCGGCACGATCCGCTCGGGCTGGTTGACGTAGGGCACCTCGTAGTCGCGCCCGCCCCCCGCACCGCAGGCGGTGAGGCCGCCGAGCGCGAAGGAGGCCGCCATCAGCTTGAGGAAGCCGCGCCGCTCCGGGGCGGCGGCGAGCCGGGCCGCGGAGGGGAACTCGGCGGCGAGGTAGGCGCGAAAATCCGCGCTGTCGGCGACGGCATCGAGGCTGCGCCAGAAGCGCGGGCCGTCGCCGCCGGCGAGTTTCGCGCGCAGGGTCGAGAGGTCGGGGGTGCCGGTCATCGGTGGCAGATCCCGCACTCGGTGAGCCGCGCGCCGCCGCGGATATGGTACTGGGCCACGAGCTTCGGCCCGAGGGTCGCCTGGTCGGCCGGGGGCTTCCAGGTCATGTTCCAGACCTGATCGGGCGTCCGCACGTATTTCTCCGGCGCCCGGTGGCAATCGAGGCAGAACTGCATCTCGAAGGCGTTGGCCCGATAGGTCATCTGCATCGCCGTGACGTCGCCGTGGCAGGTGGAGCAGCCGATCCCCTTCGTCACATGCACGGAGTGGTTGTAATAGACGTATTGCGGCAGCTTGTTCAGCCGCGTCCATTCCAGCGGCTTGTCCTGCGCGTAGCTGTCCCGCACCGGCTTGAGCATGTCCGAGCCGGTCCAGATCTGCGAGTGGCAGGTCATGCAGGTGTGGGTCGGCGGGAGGCCCGCGGTGGCCGCCTTGTCGACGGTGGTGTGGCAGTAGCGGCAATCGACGCCGAGTTCGCCCGCATGGTGCTTGTGGCTGAAGGGCAGCGGCTGCGCCGGGGCGATGCCGACGCCCGTGACGTAATTCGAGCGGACGATCCCGGCGGCCAGCACCGGCAGCCCGACGAGGCAGGCCACCCCGGTCATCAGGGTCAGGCGATAGAGGGCGTCGGCGCCCGGCGTGAACAGCTGCGCCATCAGGCGCGCCCGCGCGTCGGGGCGGTCGGGCGCCATCCGTTCTGCTCAGCCCCTCGCCGCAAGCCTCGCCCCACCGTCTGCCCCCGGCCGAAATCGCGCGGCACGCCGGCCCGCCTGCGGGACGCGCCCCAGGCCGGCGCGGCGGCCAAGCTTCGCGGCCGAGAGGCCCCGACAGAGCCGCGCGCCACGGGTCTTAACCTAGAGCGCTTCCAGACCGGGGCTAGAACTTGGATCATGCCGGCCGTCATGTCGCAGCCGTCCCTGTGCCGCGGCGGGCCTTCCCGCGGCGGGCCCGAAGGCCTATGCCGCGGGCGGCCGCTGACCAGATCGCTCTCGCCCGGAGACGCATGGAATCCGATCCCCTCGTCCTGACCTGGCGCGCCGCGCGGCGTCTGCACGCCACCGCGGCTGCCCTCGCGGTCGGGATCGGCGCCCCGCTCTGCGCCCTCGCCCTGCTGTGCCTGCGCGACCTGGTCGCGGTGCTGCCGCGCGACGAGGCGCCGGTTCTGCCCTTCCTGCGCCTCGCCGTGGCCCTGCCGGGCCGCGAATTCGTGCTGGCGCCCGGCTTCCCGATGCGGCCCGCCGAGCTCGAACTCGCGGCCTTCCTGTGCATCGCCGCCTGCGCGGTGATCCTGGCGGCACTCGGCTGGAGCGTCGCGCGCCTGTGCTTCAAGGCCCAGAACCGCGCCGCCGACGCGGTCCGCGAGGGGGTGCTCCAGGCGATCCTCGGCGCGCCGGCCGGGGCGCGGGACGAGGCGCGCAGCCTCGCCCGGATCGTCGGCGAGGTGCTGGCGCGGGCCGACCGGCTGCTCGCCGCCGGCATCGTCCTGCCGGCGATGACGCTGGCCGCGCTGATCCTCGCGCTCGGCTTCGCGGCGCTGGCCGCACCCCGCCTCGTCCCGGCCGCGGTGGTCGGCCTCGCGGCGGTCGGCCTCGCCTACGGCTTGGTGCTGGAACGGGCCCGGGACCGGCAGGAGCTCCGCCTGCGCTCGAGCGCGCGGGCGGAGGAGAATCTCAACGACCTAGTCCGGCGGCTGCCGGCGGTGCGCAGCCACGGGGCGGCCGCCCTCGAACGGACCCGCATCGCCGCCCGGGTCGCCGCCATGCGCACCAACGTCGCGCGGGCCGAGGCGCGGCTCGCCTATGCCCGGGCGCCGGCCCTGGCCCTGGCGGTGATCCTGCCCGCCATCGCCGCCGGCACGGCCCTCTGGCGGTCGGGGGCTCCGACGGCGCCCCCGGTGGATCCGGCCGCGCTCCTGGCGGCGGTCGGCGCGTTCGGCCTCGCCGGCTGGCTCGCGGCGATCTGCGCGCGTCTCTGGACGGTGCGCAAGGCCGTCCGCCCCCGCCTGCGCGACCTCGCCCGGATCATCGCGGCCCTCGAGGGCCGGCGGGCGCGAACCGACCAGGCCGGATCCGCCGCGCTGCCGCTGCCGCGGTCCGGGATCCTGGCGACCCAGGGCGTGGGCGCCTTCGACCCGGCGACGGGCGAGCGCCTGACCGGCGTCGATGTCGCGGTGGCGATGCCGGGGCACGTGGCGCTCATCGGCAGCCGCGGCAGCGGCGCCCGGGCGCTGGCGGCGGTGATGGCGGGGCAGGTCGAGCCCACCGCGGGCGCCGTCACCTATGCGGGCGCGGACCTGCGCGGCTTCGACGCCGCCGAGCGCGCCCGCCGCATCGCCTTCGCGTCGGGGGAGGCGATCCTGATGGAGGGTTCGCTGCGGCAGAACCTGCTCTACGGCACCGATCCGGCCGGCGCCCCCGACGATATCGGGCTGATCGGGATCAGCCGGCTCACGGGGCTCGACGGGTTCGTCTACGCCCGCGGCCTGACCGGACGGCTGGATCCGGCGGCCCAGCCGCGGCTCGCGGCGGCGATCGTCGCCGCCCGCCGGACCATGCGGCAGGCGCTCGCCGCCAAGGGGGCCGAGCGCCTCGTCGAGCCGTTCGACCCGGACCGCTACAACCATCAGGCGAGTATCGGCGAGAACATCCTGTTCGGCGAGCCCGTGGGCGGCGCCTTCGCGCCCCTGCGCTTTGCCCGCCATCCCTACCTGCGGGCGGTGCTCGAGGCCGAGGGACTCGTGCGCCCGCTCACGGAGATCGGCCTGTCGGTGGCCCGCAGCACGGTGGAGATCTTCGCCGACCTGCCCAACGACCATCCCCTGTTCGACGCCTACTCGCTGTTCCAGGCCTCGGAGCGCGGCTATTTCGAGGACCTCGTGGTGCGCCTGCCCAACGCCGCGAGCCTGCGCCGGGGCCCGGCGGGCCAGCGCGACCGCACGCGGCTGATCGGCCTCGCCCTGCGCTACAGCGAGAGCCGCCACCGCTTCGGCCTGATCGACGACGCGTTCGAGGCGCGGCTGGTCCAGGCGCGCCGCTCCTTCGCGCGGATGCTGCCGCCGCACCTCGCCGGCGCGGTGGAGTTCCACGATCCGTCCCGGGTGAACCCCGCCGCCAGCCTGGAGGAGAATCTCCTGTTCGGCCGGATCAGCCTCGGCGAGGCCAATGCCGAGCCGCGGGTGCGGGACCTGGTGCGCCGGGTGCTGGCCGAGGAGGGACTCGAAGCCTCGGTCTACGGGCTCGGCCTGGACAGCAAGGTCGAGATCCAGCCCAGCACGGGTGCCCTGGCGGACGGTGCGATCAATGCCCGCGAGCGGGTGGCGATCGAGCTGACCCGCTGCCTGGCCCGCGAGCCCGATATCCTGGTTGTCGCGGTCGCCGCCGACGAGCGCAAGGCCGAGGGCCTGCGCGACCGCCTCACCCGGCTGCGGCAGGCCCGGGCCGGGCGCGGCCTCATCGTCTGCCTGCCCGAGACGGGCGTTCCGGAGGGCGTCGAGCCGTTCGACGCGGTGATCGTCGTGGAGAACAGCGCGGTGGTCGCACCGGCGCCCGCGGTCGCGGAGGCGGAGCCCGCCCCGGCAGCCTGAGGCGGCGCGCGCGGCGCCGCGGCCCGGGCTTCGCCTGTCCCGAACGGTCGAGATCGGGCGCCCGGCCCCGTCAGGGCCCGTTGGGAAATCACGATCGGTGATCCGCCGTTCAGGGCGCCGCCCCATCGCGCTCGCGAGGGACGAAAACCTGATCTGGTTCAGTTGACCTCGCGCGCCGTCCCTGTGCCTTGAGTGCATGGCGATCTCTGACGCTTCATGGCCCTGCGGCGACGGCGAGATGATCCGGCGTCTGCGCGCCTTCGACTGGGCTGCGACGTCGCTGGGTCCGATCGGTGGCTGGTCGGAACGCCTCAAGCTCATGGTCGAGCAGATCCTGGCCACCCCGCTCGTCGCGACCCTGGTCTGCGGACCCGATCACGTCCTCGTCTACAACGAGGCCGCCGCCAAGCTCTTCGGCCGTCGGCACCCCGCCGCGCTCGGTCGCCCGCTCCCCGAGACGTTCCCGGACGGCTGGGCCACGGTGGCCGATTTCTACGCGCGGGCCTTCGCGGGCGAGACCGTGCAGGTCGTGGGGCAACCGCTCGACACGCGCGGTGACGGCACCGCGACCGACGTCTTCGACGCGCTGCTCACGCCCGTGCGCGAGAGCGACGGGCGGATCGCCTACGTGCACATGACGGGCGCTGAGGTCAGCAACCGGGCGCGCATCGAGGCCGCTCTGCGCGAGAGCGAGGAGCGGTACCGCTCGCTGTTTCAGAACATGGGTCAGGGCTATTGCGACCTGGCCCTGCTGCGCGACAGGAAGGGTCGTGCCTTCGACCAGATCTACCTGGAGCTCAACCCCGCCTTCGAGCGGCTGTTCGGTGTCCCGGCGGCCCAAGCGAAGGGCCGCACCGCCCAGGAGCTTTTTCCCGACCTCGAACCGTGGTGGTACGAAGCGTTCGACCGGATCGTGCGGCGCGGCGAGCCGGAGCGGATCGAGTACGAGGTGGCCGCGCTCGGCCGCTGGTTCGAGGTCTTCGCCTATCCGCGCGGCGGCGACCGCCTCACCGTCCTCTACGAGGATGTTACCGCCCGCAAGCACGCCGAACTCGCGGCGCGCGAAGCCGAGAAGCGCCAGGCCTTCCTGCTCCGGCTCAGCGACGCGCTGCGGCCCCTGGCCGACCCGGTCGCGATCCAGGACGCGGCGGTGCGCCTCCTCGGCGAACACCTGCAGGTCAGCCGGGCCATGTATGCCGAGTTCATGGTCGAGGGCGGCCAGGAGCTCGTCGTCGTCGAGCGCGAACATCGCGCTCCGGACGCGGTCAGCTTCGTGGGGCGTCATCCCGCCGCGCAGTTCGGGCCGGACGTGCACGAACTCCGCGCCGGGCGCATCGTCGCGGTCCCCGACACGGAGGCCGAGCCCGCCACGGAGGCGCTCCGCGCGGTCTGGCGGGCCTTCGGGGCTCGGGCCCGCCTCGGCATCCCGCTCGTCAAGGACGGCCGCCTGGTGGCCGGCTTCGGCGTGCAGAACGCCGAGCCGCGCCGGTGGACCGAGGCCGACATCGCGCTGGTCGCCGAGATCGCCGAACGCACCTGGGCGGCTGTGGAGCGCGCCCGCGCCGAGGCGGCGCTGCGCGAGAGCGAGGCGCGCTTCGCACAATTCGCCGCGTCATCCTCGGGCGCGCTGTGGATCAGGAACGCCGAGACGCTCAGGATGGAGTATGTGAGCCCGGCCATCGAGACGGTCTACGGTGTCGAGCCGGTCGCGTTCCTGAACGGTGTGGAGAGCTGGGCGTCCGCGATCGTGCCGGATGATCGCGCGAGCGCCCTCGACCATCTGGAGCAGGCTCGGCAGGGCGAAGCGGTCGTGCACGAGTTCCGTGTCCAGCGGCCCTCGGACGGCGCGTTCCGCTGGATCCGGAACACCGACTTCCCGCTCTACGACGAGCATGAGCGGGTCCAGCGCATCGGCGGCATCGCCGAGGATGTGACCGAGGCCAGGCTCGCCGTGGAGCACCAGGGCGTGCTGCTGGCCGAGTTGCAGCACCGGGTGCGCAACATCATGGCGCAGATCCGCTCCATCACCGCCCGCACCGGCGAGCGGGCCGAGAGCGTGGGCGAGTATGCCGGCCTGATGGCCGGGCGCCTGCTCACCTTCGCCCGCGTCCAGGCGCTCCTCACCCGGGGGGCCAATGTCGGCGTCAGGATCATCGACATCTTGCACGACGAGTTGGCGGCGCAGTCCGAGCACGAGGCGCAGTACAGGCTCGAGGGCCCCGACCTCGTGCTGGCCCCCAAGACCGCCGAGGTGCTGACCCTCGCCGCCCACGAACTCGCGACCAACGCCCTGAAATACGGCGGGCTGTCCGTGCCCGAGGGCTGCGTCACGGTGCGCTGGGCGACCTTCGAGCGGCGCGGCACCCCCTGGCTCGGCCTCGACTGGATCGAGGCGGGCGCTCCGGAGCGTTCTCCCGCGGACCCGTCGGCGCCGCGGCGCCGCCGCGTAGGGCGCGAGTTGAGCGCGGGGCGCCGCCCCAACGCACACGGCGGGCCGGGGCAGATCGCGCGCGCGCCCGGCGGGGGCCC
>CAXDNE010000070.1:0-27351 GCA_963990595.1 uncultured Methylobacterium sp. | reverse complement strand
TCGTCGACCTGTTCGCGAAGCCGACGATCCGGTCGCTCGTCGCCACTCGCCGCACCCCCGACCCCGAGGGCGCCCCGGACCTGCGCGCGCGCGCGGCCCGACAGGGCGATGCCCTCCGCCGTTTCCGCCAGTTCGCGAGGCCATGACGATGGACGATTCAGGCACCCCGCTCGAGGGCATTGCCGTCATCGGCTTGTCCGGGCGGTTTCCCGGCGCACGGAGTGTCGACCAGCTCTGGTCCAACCTGGCGACCGGAGTCGATTCGATCACCCGGTTCGATCCGGCGGACCTCGAGGACAGCTTTCCCTCCGAGACCCGCGCTTTGCCGAACTTCGTGCCCGCGCGCGCCATCATCGACGAGGTCGACAAGTTCGATGCGGGCTTCTTCGGGATGTATCCCCGCGAGGCCCAGCTCACCGACCCGCAGCACCGCGTCTTCCTCGAATGCGCCTGGGAGGCCCTGGAGGATGGCGGCTACGATCCGGCCGCGTTCTCCGGAGCGATCGGCGTCTTCGCCGGGTGCAGCGTCCCGACCTATTTTCTCAACAACGTCTGCACCGAACGCCGCGTCATCGACGATTTCACCAATCAATATCAGGTTGCAGGCTATCCGACCCTGGTCGGCGCGGCGCAGGACTTCCTCGCGACCAAGATCTCCTACAAACTCGATCTGCGCGGCCCGAGTATCACGTCGCTGTCCGCCTGCTCGACCTCGCTTCTGTGCGTCACGCAGGCCTGCCAGAGCCTGCTGCTCTACCAGGCCGACATGGCGCTGGCCGGCGGCGTCTCGATCAGCCTGCCGCAGCGGCGCGGCTACCTGCATCAGGAAGGCGGCATGGTCTCGGCGGACGGCACCTGCCGGCCGTTCGACGCCGACGCCACCGGCACGGTGTTCGGCAGCGGGGCGGCGGTCGTCCTGCTGAAGCGCCTGGACGACGCCGTCCGGGACGGCGACTCCATCTACGCGGTCATCCGCGGCTTCGGCATCAACAACGACGGCGCCGCCAAGGTCGGGTACACGGCCCCGAGCGTCGACGGCCAGGCCGCCTGCATCATGGCCGCCCACGCCATGGCCGGCGTCGAGGCGGGCTCGATCGGCTACGTCGAGTGCCATGGCACCGCCACGCCGCTCGGGGATCCGATCGAGCTGGCGGGTCTCGAGAAGGCCTTCCGGGCCTCGACCGACGAGCGGCAGTTCTGCGCACTCGGCTCGGTCAAGGGCAATATCGGCCATCTCGACGTCGCGGCCGGAGCGGCCGGGCTGATCAAGACCTGCCTCGCCCTCAAGCACCGGCGCCTGCCGCCGATGGCGCATTTCCGGTCTCCGAACCCGCGCTTCGACTTCGCGACGAGTCCCTTCTTCGTGAATGCCGCCCTCGGCGAATGGCCGGCGCGGGACGGCGTGCGGCGGGCCGGGGTCAGCGCGTTCGGCGTCGGAGGCACCAACGTCCATCTGGTGCTGGAGGAGGCGCCCCCGCGGGAAGCCGTGGACGACGCGGCCGGTCCGCAGCTCCTCCTCGTCTCGGCGCGCAGCCCGGAGGCGCTGGCCGAAGCGCGCGGCCGCCTGGCCGACCGGCTCGCGGCTCCCGACGCGCCGACTCTCGCCGACACCGCCTTCACGCTCCAGGCGGGCCGCCGCGCCTTTCCCTATCGCACCGCCGTCGTCGCCGACGATCACGCGGCGGCGATCCGCGCGCTGCGGGAGGCGCCGGCGCCCGGCGCGTCGTCGCCCGCCGACGCGCCCGACATCGCCTTCATGTTCCCGGGCCAGGGCTCGCAGCATCCCGGCATGGCGCGGGGCCTCTACGAGGGCGTGCCGAGCTTCCGGGCCGATATCGACAGCTGCGCGGCGTTCCTCGAGCGCCACGAGGGCATCGATCTCCGCCGCGTCCTCTACGAGATGGCGCCGGAGCCGGCGGCCGAGGCCCTGCGCTCGACCGCGATGGCGCAGCCCGCCCTGTTCAGCGTCTCCTACGCCCTCGCGCGGCTCTGGCAGGATCTCGGCATCGCGCCCCGCGCCACGATCGGCCACAGCGTCGGGGAGTTCGTCAGCGCCCACCTCGCCGGCGTGCTGAGCCTGGAGGATGCCCTGCGGATCGTCGCGGCCCGCGGACGGCTGATGAACGATCTGCCCGGGGGAGCGATGCTCGCCGTCCGGCTGCCGGAAGCCGAGCTGGCGCCGCTCCTGCCCGACGGGGTCGCGGTCGCGGCGGTCAACGGGCCGGCCCTGTCGGTGGCGTCGGGCCTCCACGAGGGGATCGCGGCGCTCGAGGCGGTCCTCACCGCCAAGGGCGTGATGGCGCGCCGGCTGCACACCTCGCACGCCTTCCACTCGCCGATGATGGAGCCGATGGTCGATCGGCTGCACGGTCTCCTCCGGACGGTCGAGCTGCGGCCGCCCTCCGCGCCGTATCTCTCCTGCGTCACCGGCACCTGGATCACGGCGGAGCTGGCGACGTCGGCCGAATACTGGGCCCGGCACGCGCGCGAGACCGTGCGCTTCCACGAGGGCATCCTGACCCTGGTCGGCGACAAGCCCGCGATCCTGATCGAGACCGGCGCCGGACAGGCGCTCACGACCCTCGCGATGCAGGCCTGCGTCCGGCGCCCGGACGTGACCGTGGTGCCGTCCCTGATGGCGGCCGGAGGCGAGGGCGACGACCACGCGGCGTTCCTCGGCTCGCTCGGGCGCGCCTGGGTCGCGGGCGCGAAGCCGGACTGGCGGAAGCTCCACGGGACCGGGCCACGGCGGGTCTCGCTGCCGACCTATCCGTTCGAGCGCCAGAGCCACTGGATCGAGCCCAAACCCTGGCCGGCCCCCACAGCGGCCGAGACCCCGCAGATCAGGCCGGACCTGCCGGCCGCCGAGACGCCGCCCATGCCGGCATCGACACAGAGGATGGAGGAAGGAATGCAGGACGGGCGCGAAGCGAGAGTCTTTCAGGCTGTCGCGGCGATCTTCACCGACTTGTCGGGCGAGGACATCACGCAGATGCCCGGAAAGAGCTTCCTCGAACTCGGTTTCGACTCGCTCTTCCTGACGCAGGCCGCCAGCAAGATCCAGGCGCGCTTCGGCCTCAAGGTGGCCTTCCGGCAACTGCTCGGCGACCTCTCGACCCTCGACGCGCTGAGCAAGCACGTGCTCGCCGCGCTCCCGCCCACCGCCTTCCAGGATGAGGCCCCCGCGGCCGCCGCGCCGAGCTCCGTCCAGGCCGCGGTGCCTCCGGCGCCCGTCGTCCAGCCCGTCGTCCAGGCGGCGCCGGCGGCGGTTGCCGCGTCACCGGTCGCAACGCAGGGCCTCGAAGGGCTGATGCGCGAACAGCTGCGGGTCATGAGCGAACTCGTGGCGCAGCAGCTCGGCGTGCTCAAGGGCGCGCCGCAGGCATCCGTGCCTGCGCCCGCACCCGCCTCGGCCGTGCCGGAGGCGCCCGCCAAGACCGGCGTCGTGGCCCCGGCCGAGGTAAGCTCCGCGGCGCCGAACCGGTTCGAGATCTTCAAGGGCGGCGGTCAGGCGCGCGGCGATCTCGAGCTGACGCCCGCGCAGCAGCGGCACATCGCCGATCTGGTGGCCCAGTACACCGGCAAGACCGGCGGCTCGAAAACCTTCACCGAACGGCACCGCAAGGTGCTGGCCGATCCCCGCGCCGTGTCGGGCTTCCGGGCCGAGTGGAAGGAGATGATCTATCCGATCGTCACCGACCGCTCGGGCGGCTCGCGCCTGCGCGATATCGACGGCAACACCTATATCGACTTCCTCAACGGCTTCGGCCCGACCTTCCTCGGGCACAAATCCGATCTCGTCGTCGAGGCGGTGCGCGAGCAGCTCGACAAGGGCTTCGAGATCGGTCCCCAGACCGCGCTCGCCGGCGAAGTCGCCGCCCTCATCTGTGAGCTCACCGGCAACGAGCGGGCGACCTTCTGCAACACGGGTTCGGAAGCCGTGATGGCGGCGATGCGGATCGCCCGCTGCGTCACCGGCCGCGACCGGATCGTGATGTTCTCCGGCTCGTATCACGGGCAGTTCGACGAGGTCCTGGTCAAGCGCGGGGGCCGGTCCGGTGCGGAGCGCGCGCTGCCGGCGGCACCCGGGATCCCCGGCCCGAACGTCGGCAACATGATGGTCCTCGAATACGCGGATCCGGCCGCGCTCGACTGGATCCGTGCGCACGCCGATGAGATTGCCGCGGTGATCGTGGAGCCGGTGCAGAGCCGGCATCCCGGTCTCTGCCCGCGCGCCTTCCTGCAGACGCTCCGCGAGCTGACCGAATCCGCCGAGATCGCCCTCATCTTCGATGAAGTCGTCACCGGCTTCCGGATGCACCCGGGCGGGATGCAGACGGTCCTGGGCATCCGCGCCGACATGGCGACCTACGGCAAGGTGGTGGGCGGCGGCATGCCGATCGGCATCCTCGCCGGCAAATCCCGCTTCATGGATGCGCTCGATGGCGGCGACTGGCGCTTCGGCGACGATTCCGCGCCCGAGGTCGGCGTCACGTTCTTCGCCGGAACCTTCGTGCGCCATCCGCTGGCCCTGGCCTCGGCCCGCGCGGTGCTGCGTCATCTCAAGGCGGTCGGACCGGCCCTGCAGGAAGGCCTCGAACAGCGCGCGCGCGCCTTCGTCGGCCGCCTCAACGCCCTGCTCGAGGCGCGCGGGATCGCGAGCCGCATCGAGACGTTCGGCAGCCTCTTCTACTTCTCGTTCGCGGCGGAGGACCGGCTGGCGAGCCTGCTCTACTACCACCTGCGGCTGCGCGGCATCTACATCCAGGAAGGCTTCCCCTGCTTCCTGACGACGGCCCATTCGGACGCGGATCTCGATGCCTTCGTCACGGCCTTCCGCGAGTCGCTGGATGCCCTGCGCGCGGTCGGGATCCTGGCCGGACGTGGGGTGACGGAGGCGCCGACTCTCGGGACGCCGGCAGAGCGCCCGGTGCCGGCCGCGTCGCGGACCGAGGTTCCCGCCTCGCTGGAACAGGCGCCCCTCACCGAACCGCAGCTGGAGGTCTGGCTCGCGGCCCAGCTCGGCGACGCCACGTCCTGCGCCTTCAACGAGTCGGTCAGTGTCCGCTTCCGCGGTCCGCTCGACGAGGCCGCCTTCGCGACCGCCTTCGCCCAGGTGACCGCCCGGCACGACGCCTTGCGGTCCCGGTTCAGCCCGGTCGGCGATGCGCTGCTCATCTCCGAGGTGGCGCCGTCACTCGCACGGCGGGACTTCTCGGGCCAGCCGATCGCGACCGCCCGCGAGGCCCTGCGCGGCCTCGTCGAGGCCGAGGCGACGACGCCCTTCGATCTCATCGCGGGATCACCCTGCCGCGCGAGCCTCGTGCGCCTCGCGCCGGAGGAGCACGTCTTCGTGCTGACGGCGCACCACATCGTCTGCGACGGCTGGTCGATCAACGTGATCGTGGAGGAACTCGCGGCGCTCTATGCCGAAGCGATCGGCCGCGCCCCGGCGGAGCTGGGTCCGGTTCTGCCGTTCAGCCGCTACGCCGCCGCGCAGGCTGAGGCGCGCGCCACGCCAAGCGTCTCCGACGTTACGCAGTACTGGTGCGAGATCCTGCGGGAGTTGCCGCCGCCCATGGAACTGCCCGGTGACCGGCCGCGGCCGGCCATCCGGACGTTCTCCGGGTCTATGACGTGCGGCCATCTCGACAGCGCGCTGGTGAGCGCCGTCCGGAAGGTCGGAGCCGAACAGGGCTGCACGCTGTTCGCGACCCTCCTGGCGGCCTTCCAGACCCTGCTGGGCCGCCTGATCGACGAGCGTGACGTCGTCGTCGCGGTCCCGTTCGCGGGCCAGTCGCTCGTCGAGGATCAGGTCCTCGTCGGCCACTGCGTCAACCTCCTGCCCCTGCGGGGGCGGTGGGACACCGACACGGCCTTCGCCACGCTGATGGGGCAGGCGCGGCGCGCGCTGCTCGAGGCCCACGATCAGCAGAACTGCACCCTCGGCACGATCGTCCGCGCCCTCGGATTGCCGCGCGACGTGAACCGCCTGCCCCTGACGACCGTGCAGTTCAACCTCGAGCGGGTCGCGTCCGACCTCGCCTTCGCGGATCTCGAGGTCAAGGTCGAAGCGAACCCGAAACGCTTCGTCAATTTCGACCTCTTCTTCAATCTCGTGGAGACCGGCGACGGCATTTGCATGGAGGTGGATTACAGCCGCGATCTCTTCGAAGAGGAGACGGTCCAGCGCTGGATCGGCCATTACCGGACGCTCCTCGAAGCGGCGGTGGCGAATCCGGGCGGGCGGGTCGATACGCTGCCGCTCCTGTCCACGAGCGAGCGGGCGGATCTGCTGCGCCTGGCCGCGGGTCCTGTCCGGGCCATCCCGAGCCTCTCGGTGCCGGCCCTGGTGGCAGCCGGGGCGGCGGATCCGGATCGCCCCGCCCTCGTCTACGACGGCACCATGCTCACCCACGGTGAGATCGACCGCCGGTCGAGCCAGCTCGCCCATCACCTCGGGCACCGGCTGCCCGGGCAGCCCGGCGGCCGCGTCGCGGTCCTGGTCGACCGTTCGCCCGACATGCTTATCGCGCTCCTCGCGGTGATGAAGGCGGGCTACGCCTACGTCCCGCTCGATCCGAGCCATCCCGCCTCACGGATCGGCCACATCCTGGCCGATGCCGACGTGGCCGGCCTCCTCGTGGCGGGCGGCGCGCCCGAGCTCCCGCTGCCTGACGGCGCCGTCCTGATCGATCTGGCGGCCGAGGCTTCGGCGATCGACCAGGAGGCCGTGACGGCTCCGCAGGTCGCCATCGACCCGGCGCAGGCGGCCTACGTGATCTACACGTCGGGCTCGACCGGGCACCCAAAGGGCGTCGAGATCCCCCACGGATCCGTGGTCAACTTCCTGATCTCGATGCTGCGCGAGCCCGGCCTCGGCGCGGATGACGCCCTGCTCGCGGTGACCACGGTCTCCTTCGACATCGCCGTGCTCGAACTGTTCGCGCCGCTCTGCGCCGGCGGTCGGGTGATCCTCGCCACGAGCCGGACCCTGTCCGACACCTTCGCGCTGCTGGACCTCGTGCGCGAGAGCGGCGCCACCGTGATGCAGGCGACGCCGAGCCGCTGGCAGATGCTCGTCGAGGCGGGCTTCCAGTCCAGACCCGGATTCCGGATGCTGTGCGGCGGCGAACCGCTGACCCGGGGCTTGGCCGATGCCCTGCTGGCGGGCGGCGGCGAACTCTGGAACATGTACGGGCCGACCGAGACGACCGTCTGGTCCTCGGTGGGGCGGGTCGAGGCGGGCGAGGCGCCGATCACGATCGGCGGCCCGATCGACAACACGCAGCTCCATGTCCTCGACAGCGTCGGCGGGTTGCTGCCTGTGGGGGTGCGGGGCGAGCTTCATATCGGCGGCGCCGGACTCGCGCTGGGCTACCTCCATTGCGAAGACCTGACCGCCGAGAAATTCGTCGCCGACCCCTTCACCGCGACGGCCGGCGCGCGGCTCTACCGGACGGGCGACCTGGCCTGCCGGAAGGCCGATGGCAGCATCCGTCTCCTCGGGCGCGCCGACCATCAGGTCAAGCTGCGCGGCTTTCGCATCGAGCCGGAGGAGATCGAGGCGGTCCTGGCGCGGCACGCCGGCCTAGGCGCCTGCGCCGTGGCGCTCCGCGCGGACGCAACGGGCGAACAGCGGCTCGTCTGCTACTTCGCCGAGACGGATCGGCCCGTCACGACGGCGGCGTTGCGCGAGGCCCTCGCCCGGCATCTGCCCGACTACATGATCCCGAGCGTGTTCGTGCCGCTGGCCGCGCTCCCGCTCTCGCCGGCCGGCAAGGTCGACCGCAAGCGCCTGCCCCTGCTCGACGCGGTGCCGGCGGCGGCGGAGGCGGCGGCGCAATCCGCGGTCGGCCGGGCGCCCAGCACGCCGACGGAGCGGACGCTCACCGCCATCGTGGCGGAAGTTCTCGGCCTCGAGACCATCGGCGTCGACGACGACATGTTCGCCTTCGGCCTCGATTCGCTGCAGATCTTCCGGATCGTGGCGCGTGCCCATCAGGCGGGCATCCGGACCACCGCGAAGGACCTGTTCCTCCATCGCTGCGTGTCGGCGGTCGCGGCCGAGAGCGACGCGGCGCCGGTTCAGGTGCGGAGCAGGCCGACCCTCGTCGGGGTCGCCCGCGCGGCGCGCCGCGCCGGAGCCAACGGCGGTCACCAGCGCTTCGAGGAACTGCTGTGAGGATCGGCTGGCCCCAGCGCCATCGATGGCGCCGGTCGATGCTGCTGGCGACCCTCGCGCTGCTGCTGGAAGGCACGCTGATCGGGGGCAACAGAAGTCCGGCGGCTGAACCGGATCTCGCCGCGCACTTCGTGCGGGCGCGGCGCCCGAACGAGCAGCCCGGTCCGGCGCGCCGGATCGGAGTCCACTTCTGGTTGCCGTCCGAGCGCGCGGACGGCCCGTTGCCGACGCTCGTCTATGCCCACGGCTGGGGCGGCCGCGCCCGCGAGAACGCGGATCTTCTCCATGGCCTCGCCGATCAGGGCTTCGTGGTGATCGGCATCGATTTCCCCGCCCCGGGCTTCGCCGGCCTGGATTTTGGCTCGGAACCGGCCGGCGAACGCACGCGGCTTCTCGCCGAGGGCGAGGTCCGCCTCCAGGGCGGCGACATCCAGGCGGCCCTGGACTGGCTCACCGATACCGGGCGGGGGCTGCTGCCCGGCGACCTCGCGGATCGCCTCGACCCGAACCTCGCGGGCGTGCTCGGCTATTCCTTCGGCGCGTCCGCGGCGGCGGAGGCGGCCCGCGCGGACCGGCGCGTCCGCGCGGTCCTGAACCTCGATGGCTGGCTGTTCGGTGATCCGGCCGCGCCGGTCTTTCGCGCGCCCTACATGGTCATCACCGATTCTCTCTCCCCCCGGTCGGACGAGGCGCTCACCGCGACCGATCCGGGCCGCCGCGCCCACGCGATCCAGGACGAGCAGGACATCGCCCGGCAGATGCGGCAGCTGCGATCGGGCGGGTACGCGATCGAGATCCCGAGCGCCGCCCACCGGAGCTTCGGAGGCACCCGGGGCGATTCTGAGATCCGGAGCGTGATCACGGCCTTCGCGACGGCCTTCTTCGCCCGCCACCTGCGCGGCAGCGCCGTCGACATCTCGCAGGCTGTCTACCCCTCGCCCCTCGTCCGTTTCCGGTCCTGGCCACCGTCCGCGGGAAGCGCGACGACGTCCGAGTATCCGATCCTGACCTCCGCCATCACCGCATCTTCCCGTGGGACTTCGCGATGACCCAGCCCCAATCGGCGCAGCACGCTTACTACGAGTTCCCCTGCACGCCCGTGCAGGAGCGCTTCTTCGTCGCCGAGCTGCTGTCGCCCGGAAACGCCGCCCTCAACATCGCGCTCCGGTGGTCGCTGGTCGGACCCGTCAGCGGAGCCGTGGTGGGATCCGCGCTCCGTCAGCTCGTCGCCCGGCACGAGATCCTGCGCACGGCCTTCGTGGAAGGCGAGAACGGCCCCGTCCAGCGGGTCTATCCCACGGCCGACCTGCACGTGTCCGAACTCGACCTGCGGCTTCTCGGAACGGTGGAACGGGAGTTCGACCGGATCTCCGCGGAGGAAGCCCGGCGGCCCTTCGACCTGTCGCGTCCGCCGCTGATGCGGGCGCAGCTGCTGCGGCTCTCCGAGCAGGAGAGCTTCCTCCTCATCACGGCCCACCACATCGTCGCCGACGGCTGGTCGATGGGCATCCTCGCCCGTGAATTCGCGACCCTGTGCGACGGGTTGATCAGCGGGACGCCGACGGCGCTTCCGGAGCTTCCCGTTCAGTACTCGGACTATGCCCTGTGGCAGCAGGCCCTCGCCCGGTTCGGCGAGGGCGCGACCGCGGACGCTTACTGGCGCACGCGCCTCGCGGATTTCCGCCGCTTCGAGATCGCCACCGACTTCCCGCGGCCGCCGGCCCTGACCCGCGACAGCGCCATCACGTCGATCCTGATGCGCCCCGGCCTGACCGCCGCCGCGGACCGCGTGGCGCGTGCCAGCGGCGCGACCTGGTTCACGACGATGCTCACGGGTCTGCTGCTGGTGCTGCGCGCCCGCGCGGGCAGCGACGACGTGATCGTCGGCACCCAGGTCGCCGGCCGTTACGAGGTCGAACTCGAGGACGTGGTCGGACCCTTCATCAACACGCTGCCGCTGCGGACCGACTTCGCCGGCGTGCGGAGCTTCGCGGAGGCGCTGGAGCGCGTCGCCGACACGCTGCAGGGCGCGCTCAACCACGGCACCACGTCGCTCGAGACGATCATCGAGATCGTCAAGCCCGAACGGGATCCAAGCCGGCACCCCCTGTTCTCCGTCAACGTCATACAGCAGCGCGCCTTCGACGAGGTCCGGTGCGCGAACCTCCTGCTGCGCGGCGTGCCCTCGCAGTCGGCCGGCGCCCTGTTCGACCTGAACTTCTTCTTCGTCGAGCGGACGGAGGGCTGGCGCTTCTCCTGCGAGTACAACACCGGCCTCTACCGGCCCGACACCGTAATCGCGATGCTGGAGGACACGCTGTCCTTTCTGGACGAGGCGCTCGTGGACCCCCAGCGGCCGATACCGCAGATCGCCGCGAGGCCGGTCGCCGAGAAGGCCGCGGCGCCGCCGCGTCCGGTCGCAAGCCTGGAGGGGGCCGGCGATGACATCGTGCGGCGCCTGCTCCCCCTGTGGCGGGCCGTCCTGGGCGAAGGCAGCGACGACGTCGGCTTCCTCGATGCCGGCGGCCACTCGCTGAGCGCGTTCCGGCTCATCGCCCGAATCCAGCAGACGTTCGAGGTCCGGCTCGAGATCGATCGCTTCCTCGGCAACCCGACCGTCAATGGACTCGCCGAGGTGATCCGGAGAGCGGCGGCGCCGCGCGACGCGGTCGCCTCCGTGGTCACCCTGCAGCCGCGCGGCGCATCGACCCCGATCATCGCGTTCGACAATCCCTTCCTGTTCCAGGACCTCGCGAAGCAGATCGGCGAGGAGCAGCCGTTCCTGTGCGTCATGCCGGCGGCGCACATCAACGGCGACCCCGCGCTGTCATTTGCCGAGGTGGCCGCCCACTACGTCGAGGGCATCCGCCGGGCCCGACCGCACGGGCCCTACGTGCTTCTCGGCCATTGCTTCGGCAGCCATCTCGCCTACGAGGCGGCGCAGCAGCTCGTCCGGGCCGGCGCGGAGGTCGCCTGCGTCATCTCGGTCGATGGCTGGGCGCCCGGCCATCTCGCCCGCCGCTCCCGGCGCGAGGCCATGCTGATCAACGCATCCTACCGGTTGATCCGCTGGCAGATGTCGCTGCGCAAGCTCATGCGCGGGCAACTTCCCCTGACGCGCCTCATCGAGAAGCTCCGCATTCGGCTCGGCCGGGGAGGCCCGTCGGCGCTCCCGGACACGGAACTCGACCGTGTTCTCTGGCTCAAGGACCGGCTCTCCCGGCACCAGATCGAGCCCTACGGCGGCGACATCCTCGTCGTGCGCGCCCTCGGGGAGCCGCGGGGCCTGTTCCTGGACCCGACGCTCGGATGGCGCGAGCTCGCGACCGGGCGCCTCGACATCCGGGACGCCCCGGGAAACCATTTCACCATCTTCGAGGACGAGTCGGTCCGCCACGTCGCGGCGGCGGTGCGCGAGACGCTGGCGAGCCTCGACAGGGAGAGCGCCTCGGACGTCGCGGTCCGATAGGCCGCGTTCGGCGCCGTCCGGAAGCGTCGCAGAGGCGCTGTGCCGGACGGCTGCCCGGGATCGCCCGCGCGAGCCCACGCGCGATCCGAGGGCCGGCACGGCCCGCGGGCGCCGTTCCCGGCGCGCAGTTCGGCAACCTTCCGCTTTGACTCACCTCAAGGCGCGCCGGCCCCTGGATCCGAGAATGCCTTGCTGGAACGCAGGCAGGCCATGATCGCGAATCTCAAGACCATCCTCATCTGCATGACGGAGCAATTGGGGACGCAAGCGACTTCGAGCGCGCTGGCCTATGCTCTGTCGCTGGCCGAGCAGGCTGGCGCGCGGGTCACCCTCCAGGCGGCCTCCGTCGAACTCGACCTGCCGCATGCCTGGATCAGCCGTCTGGTCGCGGAGCTGGTTGCCGACGAGAACCGCAGGTTGCGCCTCTCGGCCGAGGGCATCGCCGAGCGGGCCCGGAGCGATGCGGCGGCGATGGGCGTCCTCTGCAGGACCGAGACGCCGCAGCTCGCCTATCCGGAGCTCGTCGCGGCTGTCCGCGCGCAGTCCCGTCTGCACGATGTCAGCGTGATCGATGCCGAGCCGGACGCCTTGACCGGCGACCGGGGACTGATCGAGGAATTGTTGTTCGACAGCGGCCGCCCGCTGATCGTCGTTCCGTCCGGCTACGAGCGCTTCGCGGCGCGGCGGATCCTGATTGCCTGGGACGGCAGCGCGCAGGCCAGCCGGGCGATGCATGACGCCCTGCCCCTCCTCAAACAGGCCGAGGCCGTCGAGATCGTCTCGGTCTCCGGCGAGAAGGATCTGTCCGAATCCGTGCCGGGCGCGGAGCTGGCGCCGTCGCTGGCGCATCACGACGTGCCGGTCACGGTCGTCGATCTCGCGGCCGCGGACGGCGACGTGGCCGAGACGCTGCGGACCCGCGCGACGCTGGCCTGCGCGGACCTGATCGTGATGGGCGCCTTCGTCCATCCGCGGTGGCGCGAGCTGGTTTGGGGCGGGGTCACGCAAGCCCTGCTCCGGTCCTGTCCCGTGCCCCTCTTCCTGTCCCGGTAAGCCGGACGCGATGGAGGAGGCCGTCGCTTCCCTTCCTCCGGACGCGGGCGGCGCCGCGCGTGCGGACAGTCCCGACGCGGTGCTGGCGGCCCTGCGGGTTGACGCCGGTTCCGGACTGAGCGCGCAGGAGGCGCTGGCACGGCGCGCGCGGTACGGCCGGAACGAGCTGCGCGCCGCGGAGCCCGTGCCGCTGTGGCGCAAGCTCCTCGTTCCGTTCACCGATGTTCTCGTCCTCCTGCTCCTCGTCGCGGCACTCGTCTCCCTGGGTCTGTGGCTCTACGAGCGCGACGCCGCCCTGCCCTACGACGCGCTCGCGATCGTCGCCATCGTGCTCCTCAACGCCGCGATGGGCTACGTCCAGCAGGCACGCGCCGACCGGGCCGTCGCGGCCCTGCGGCAGATGTCGGCCGCCCAGGCGCGGGTCGTTCGGGACGGGATGCTTCAGACCGTTCCGGCGGCGGATCTGGTCCCGGGCGACGTCATCCGCCTCGAGGAGGGCGACACGATCCCGGCCGACGCGCGGCTGATCCAGGCGAGCCTGCTGCAGACCATGGAAGCGGCCCTGACCGGCGAGAGCCTTCCGGTGATCAAGGCCGTCGCCCCGGCTTCCGCCGGAGCCGATCCGGGCAGGCGCTCCGACAGGGTCTTCAGCGGAACAGTGGTCACCTCCGGCCGGGGGCTGGCCGTCGTGATGGCGACCGGCATGCAGGCCGAGATCGGACGCGTCGCCGCGATGCTGCGGGACGCGCCGGACGAGACCACCCCGCTTCAGATCGAACTGGATCGCCTGGGCAGGCGTCTCGGGCTGGCGGTCATCGGCATCGCCGTCCTGCTCATCGCGGTCATCCTCCTCGTCTCGGAGATCCATGACGTCCACGCCCTGCTCGCTGTGCTCATCCTCGGGGTGGCCCTGGCCGTCGCGGCGGTTCCGGAAGGTCTTCCGACCATGATCACCGCCGCTCTGTCCCATGGCGTCCGGCGCATGGCCGTGCGCAAGGCGATCGTGCGGCGCCTCTCAGCGGTGGAGACGCTCGGCTCGGCCGACGTGATCGCCTCCGACAAGACGGGCACCCTGACCAGGAACGAGATGACGGTGCGGGTGATCGTCACCGCGGCCGGGCGCACCGATGTCGGCGGCAGCGGCTACGATCCCACGGGGCGGTTCAGCCGGGCGGGCCGCGATCTCGGCGAGGCCGAGCGCTCCGAGGTGGCGCAGGCCATCCTCGCCGGCCTGCTGGCCAACAACGCCGTCCTGCACGCACGCGACGGGCGCTGGACCGTGCAGGGCGATCCCACCGAGGGCGCGCTCGTCGTGGTCGCCCGCAAGGCGGGACTTGAGGACGGCGCGACGGCGCGCCGCTTCGCGCGCATCGCCGAGGTCCCGTTCTCGTCGGAGCGCAGGCTGATGAGCACGGTGTCCCGCGACGCCGAGCAGGGTGCGCAGCTGTTCGTCGGGACGAAGGGCGCGCCGGACAGCGTCCTCGCGCGCTGTTCGGAGGAGTTCGCCGACGGCCGCGTCCGCGCGCTGACGCCCGCGCGGCGGAGCGCCATCCTGGCGGAGAACGCGGTTCTGGCCGGCGAAGGTCTGCGGAGCCTCGGAGTCGCCTCCCGGCGCCTGTCGCGGGACGGCGTCGACCCTGCGGCGCTGGACGGCCGCATCGAGCAGGATCTCGTCTTCCTCGGCCTGATCGGCATGGCCGACCCGCCGCGCCCCGAGGCGCGCGCGGCGGTCGCGCAGGCCCGGGCGGCCGGCATTCGCCCGATCATGATCACCGGCGACCACCCGGGAACCGCGTCGGCGATCGCCGCCGAACTCGGACTCGCCGCCGGAGCGCGCGCCATCACGGGCGCCGAGCTCGAGACCCTCTCGGACGAGGCCCTGGACGCGACCGTGCGCACCGTATCGGTCTACGCGCGCGTCACTCCCGAGCACAAGCTGAGGATCGTGCGGGCGCTCCAGCGCAACGGCCTGACCGTGGCCATGACGGGCGACGGCGTGAACGACGCGCCCGCCCTGAAGGCCGCCGATATCGGCGTCGCCATGGGCCTGACCGGCACGGATGTGTCGCGGGAAGCCGCCGACATCGTGCTCGCCGACGACAACTTCGCCACGATCGTGGCGGCGGTCGAGGAAGGGCGCGCGATCTTCGACAACATCCGCAAGTTCCTGCGCTATCTGCTCTCGTCGAACATCGGTGAAGTCGCGACCATGGTCCTGGGCCTGGTGCTGGCCGGGACCCTCGGGCTCGCCGGCTCGCGGGCCGGCGAGGTCGTGCTGCCCCTTCAGGCGACCCAGATCCTCTGGATCAACTTCGTCACCGACGGCGCGCCGGCGCTCGCGCTCGGGATGGATCCGGCCGATCCGGCGGTGATGCAGCGCCAGCCCCGGCCCCGCGGCGAAGGCGTTCTGACGGGCCCGCTCTGCGTGGACATCGCCCTGGTCGGCCTCGTGACCGCGTGCGGAAGCCTGTTCGTGCTCGACGCCTCGCTGCCCGGCGGGCTCGTCGCGGGGAACGGCACCCTGGCCTACGCGCAGACGATGACCTTCACCACGCTCGTGCTGTTCCAGCTCTTCAACGCGTTCAATGCCCGCTCCGCCGACCGGAGCGTCCGGGAGGGTCTGTTCCGAAACCACTGGCTCTGGGCCGCGATCGTCCTGTCGCTTCTGCTCCAGGTCGCCGCGGTTCACCTCCCCGTCCTGCAGCGCGCCTTCGCCACCGTGAGCCTGAGCCTCGGCGACTGGGTGTTCTGCCTCGCCGTCGCCAGCTCGGTTCTGGTCTTCGGCGAGATCCGGAAATGGCTGCTGCGCGCGACGCGCCGCTCGGCCGGCGGGCGGGCGAAAGGATGACGCCGATCACGCACCGGCCGGGCGCGCCCGCCTTCATCTTCGACGTCGACGGCGTCCTGCTGGCCTCCCCACATGAACGTGCCTGGCGCGCGGCGCTCGCCGGCTTCGCGGATCCCCGCTCCCTGACCACCGCGCTGTATCAGGCTCAGGTCGCCGGCAAGCCCCGACTGGACGGAGCCCGCGCCGCCCTCGCCGCGCTGGGTCTGCCGGATGCCGAGCGGCTCGCGCCGGCCTATGCCGATGCGAAGCAGCTGTGCCTCGAGCGGATCGTCGCGGCCGAAGGCGTGACGGCCTTCCCCGACGCCCTCCGGTTCGTTCGGGTCCTCGCCGACCGGGACTGGGCCCTCGCGGCGGCCTCGTCCTCGAAGAACGCGGAGGCGATGATGCGCGCGGTGCCGCTGCGCGCGGACCGGACGCTGCTCGATGCGTTCGCGGCCCGGGTCTGCGGCCGCGCGCTCCGCCACAGCAAGCCGGACCCCGAGATCTTTCTGCTGGCCGCCGCCGAGTTGCGGGTCGCCCCGGCGCGCTGCTTCGTGGCCGAGGACGCCCCCGTGGGCATCCGGGCAGCCAAAGCCGGGGGCATGATCGCCATCGGCATCGCCCGCCGCGGCGACGCCGACGGATTGCGGGCGGCGGGAGCCGACCGCGTGGTGACGAGTTTCGACGAGATCCGCGTCGACGATCTCGCGCCCTCCTCCGGGTCGGGAGATGCCGCATGAAGGTGGCCGGCACCCTGGCCGACGACATGGTCTCCGAGGGCGATCCGTCCTGGCTGCTGCGCGAGACCGGTTACGAGTTGCTGCGGGAGAGCACCTTCGAAACCCGCTTCGCCATCAGCAACGGCTTCCTCGGCGTGCGCGGTGGGTTGGCGGCCCATCTCGGAGCCTGCCGGGCGATTCCGCCGCGGTTCTACGTGGCCGGGTTGTTCGACACGCCGACGCCCGACAGCCTCGTTCCGGAACTGGTGCCCGCGCCCGACTGGACGCAGGTAAGCATCCTCCTGCCGGACGGCCCGCTCATGCGCTGTCCGGACCGGTCCTCGCGGGCGCTGACCCTGGACATGCGACGGGGGGCCCTGTTCATGGAGGCCCGCCAGACCTGCAACGCCCCGCTCGAGGTCCGCCTGCGCTCCCTGCGGCTGGTGTCGCTCCACGCGCGCGCGATCGGGATGCAGGTGATCGAGCTCCGGATCGAGAGCGGCGTCAGCGACCTCACCTTCGAGGCCGCGCTGGGACCGACAGATTTCGAACTCGCGCCGGAACGGGCGGATCTCGATCTCAAGGCGTGGCGCACCTGGCGGTCCGGCCGGAGCCTCGCGATCGCGTCGGCGGCCTCGCTGGAGGTGGACGGGATCGAGCGCCAGCCCGTGGCGCGCGGCGACCTGACCTGGGCCTGGCGCTGGACCGCCCAGCCCGGCCAGGTCGTGACCTTCCGGCGCATCGTCGCGGTGACGCGCCACCACGCCACCGACGTCCATGCGGGGGCCCGGGCCCGCAGGGAACTGGCCGCCGCGCGCACCCTCGGCTGGCGGGGCATTCTGGCCCGCCACGAGGCGGCCTGGGCCGAGCGCTGGCGCTGCAGCGACATCCGGGTGACGGGCGACCCGGCCGCGCAGGCGGCGCTGCGCTTCGCCGTCTTCCACCTCATCGGCGCGGCCAACCCGGAAGACCCGCACGTCTCCGTCGCCGCCCGCGCCCTCACGGGGGACGATTACCGCGGCCACGTCTTCTGGGACACCGAGATCTTCCTCGTGCCCTTCTACGCGCTGACCTGGCCGGAGGCCGCGCGCACGCTCCTGATGTACCGCTTCCGCACCCTGGACGCGGCCCGCGCCAAGGCCGCCCGGATGGGCTGGCGGGGCGCCCTCTACGCCTGGGAATCGGCCGATACCGGAGCCGAGGTCACGCCGCCCCAGACGGTCGGTCCCGACCGCAAGATCCTGGACATCCTCTGCGGCAGCCAGGAGCAGCATATCAGCGCCGACGTCGCCTACGCGGTCTGGCAATACTGGCAGGCGACCGGGGACGAGGCCTTCCTGAACGAGGCCGGTGCCGAGATCGTCCTGGAGACCGCCCGGTTCTGGGCGAGCCGGGCCGCCCTGGAGGCGGACGGCCTGCGCCACATCCGCGGGGTCATCGGCCCTGACGAATACCATGAGCGGGTGGACGACAACGCCTTCACCAACGTCATGGCCCGGTGGAACATCGCGCGCGGCCTCGAGGTCGCGGCCCTCCTGCGGCAGCGCTGGCCGGACACCTGGGAGCGGCTCGCGCGCAGCCTCGACCTGGGCGATCCGGAACTGGCGCACTGGCGCGAGGCGGCGGAGACCATCGCCACCGGTCGCGATCCGGCGACGGGGCTGTACGAGCAATTCGCGGGCTTCGCGGCCCTGGAGGTCATCGACTTGAACGCCTATGCCGGGCGTTCGGTCCCGATGGACGTGGTTCTGGGGCGCGAACGGACCCAGCGAGCGCAGGTCATCAAGCAGGCCGACGTCGTCGCGCTCCTGGCACTCTTGCCCGAGGTCTTCCCGGGCACCGGCGGCGCGACCAACTTCGACCATTACGGGCCCCGGTGCGGCCACGGAAGCTCGCTGAGCCGGGCCATGCACGGCCTCGCGGCCGCGCGGCTGGGTCGTTCGGAGGCGGCGCTGGGCTACTTCCACCGCAGCGCGGCGATCGATCTCGCCGACACCCATGTGGCGATCGGCGGCGGCATCCACATCGCGGCCCTTGGCGGCCTGTGGCAGATGGCGATCCTCGGCTTCGCCGGCGTGTCGCTGCGGGCCGATGGCCTCGCCTTCGATCCCCGTCTGCCCGAGGCCTGGCACAGCCTCGAGTTCCGGATCCAGTGGCGCGGGCGGGACCTCGCCGTCGCTATCGACGGGACCAGCCGACGGTTGCGCGTCACCCTCGAGAGGGGCGCGCCCATGACTGTCTTCGTCGGGGAGGCCGGATCCGTCGTCGCGATGGACCGGCCGCTGTCGGTGCCGAGCGCCGCGGGATGAACAGTGTTCGCTGACGGGATGCGCAGCAACGGGCGTCGGAGCGCGCTGCGCCGTGCGGCTTACGGTGCGGATTTCGCGTCGCGCGAACAAAAAATTTGGAACGAAATCTGGCCCTGGAGACTCTTTGGTCCGTCTGAATCTCGAATGCAGAGACGCTCAGTGACCGAAGTTGGCCGGGATGAACTGCGCAGAGCTGCCTTGAAGACCGGGCAAATCTATTTTGGCGACCCGCAAGAGCGCCGGGACTGCCTCGTCTGGGACCTCAAAAAGTCCGGTGCGATGATCGAAGTCACATCGGATGCGGGCCCGTTGCAGACGCTGCGTCTGATTTCAGCAGCACTTTACGTCAATCAACTCTGCGAGGTTGTTTGGCGGGACGGCCGGAAGATCGGGCTGAAATTCGCTTCGTGATCGCAGCGCCGACCGCGGCCTGTTCCTGGCTTGCTGCGGACACGCTCCGGTCCCGGCCCCGGTATCGGGGCCGCGCGAAGACGGCAGGCTTTCGGGTGGCGCAGGGCAGTCCGGCGCATCTTCCGTGCGCGCCCGATCCCCATCCGGCACCGCGGGCAGCGCCGGCGGCGGCGCGGTGCGATGCTGATTTTCGGCCGCGCAGCGCGGCGCGCGCCCTCGCGGGATCCGCATCGCCGGGCGCGGTCGCACATTTATCAACAAGTGAGCCCAACAATCTCGATACAGAAACCGCCCATGCGAGCTGAGCGGAGGGCGGCGGATGGACAAGGGAATCGCGGAGAGCGAATGGGTGCCTGACGAGCTGCAGGAAGCCAACGGGATCGCCCTCCTCCTGGCCAGCGCGGCCTATCTCACCCTCGCCGAGGCGCACCTGCGGCGCGAAGGCACCAAGGGGCTGAAGCTGATGGACGAGATCGAGGGTAGCCTCACGGAGGCGCTCCGGCGTTTCGTCACGGAGACGCCGCCCGGAATGGCGCGTCCAGACATCGTCCTCATCGCGGCGCGCAAGCTGCGGGCCCTGCTGGAGGCGGGGCGCGAACTCCCCACGGAGGCTCTCGTCCTCCACTGACCGTGCCAAGCGCGTGGAGCCGGCTCGGACGGGATGGGCGCCCGGCAGAATTGCGTCCTGAGTCGGGACGCGCTCGGGTGACGTGCGCGTCGTGCGAGATTCCGGCCGGACGGCAGAGTTCGGGCCGGCGCTCAGCTCCGCGCAGCCGCTAGGCTGGTGGTGACCGCCTCACGGCGGTTCGCGATCGCGCCATGCCCCGGCCGCGGCCGTGAACGCTTCGCGATTCGCGTGCCCGGCTTTTCCCAAGCGCTCCGCGCCGTGCGATGATGGCGGCGGAGGACGCGACATGCACGATAGCGGCGACGAGCACACCCATGCCCACGAGCCCGGGACGGCCGAACACGAGCCCGCACGGAATGAGCGCTGGAAGCACGACGGGGTGCGGGTGATCCCCGGCGACCGGCTGGATTCCAACACCGCACAGACTCCCGGCATGTTCCGGCAGGCGGCGATCAACGCCGCCCGGGTCGGCGCGCAGAAGATCTGGGCCGGCACGGTGGCGATCCAGCCCGACGCCAAGACCGGCGTGCACCATCATGGCGAGCTCGAGAGCGTGATCTACGTGGTCTCCGGCCGCGCCCGGATGCGCTGGGGGGAGCGGCTCGAATACGTCGCCGAGGCCGGGCCGGGCGATTTCATCTTCGTGCCGCCCTTCGTGCCGCATCAGGAGATCAACGCCTCGACGGACGAGCCCCTGCACTGCGTGCTGGTCCGGTCCGACAACGAGGCCGTGGTGGTGAACCTGCCCGACGTCCAGGCCGCCGAGCGGCCCGAGACCGTGTACTGGGTCGATCCGATCCACAAGCATCCCTGAGCGGCCGGAGACACCACCGATGAGCCGGTCACGGAGACTCCATCTCGGCGCCTTCATGCGCCCGGTCGGGATCCACACGGCGTGGTGGCGCTATCCCGGCAGCGCCCCGGATGCGAACTTCAACTTCGAGCATCTGGCGCGATTCGCCCGGAGGCTGGAGGCGGCGAAGTTCGACGCCTTCTTCATGGCCGACCACTTGGCCGTCATGAACATGCCGGTGGCGGCTCTGCGCCGCTCGGCCACGGTCACGTCGTTCGATCCCCTGACCCTGCTGCCGGCGCTCGCCGTGCTGACCGAGCGAATCGGGCTGATCGCCACCGCCTCGACGACCTACAACGAGCCCTACCACGTCGCCCGGAAATTCGCGTCCCTCGACCACCTCTCGAAGGGACGGGCCGGCTGGAACCTCGTCACCTCCGGGAATCCGGACGAGGCGCTCAACTTCGGTCGCGACTCGCATCTCGAACACGCCACCCGCTACGCCCGGGCCCGGGAGTTCTTCGACGTGGTGACGGGCCTGTGGGATTCCTTCGCCGACGACGCCTTCCCGATGGATCCGGCGAGCGGCCTGTTCGTCGACCCGGAGAAGATGCACGTCCTCGACCACCGGGGCGCGTTCCTGAAGGTGAAGGGGCCGCTCAACATCGCCCGCCCGGTTCAGGGCTGGCCGGTGATCGTGCAGGCCGGCGCCTCGGAGGCGGGCAAGCAGATCGCCGCCGAGACCGCCGAGATGGTGTTCGGCTCCGGCTCGAGCCTGGAGGCCGCGCAGCGATTCTACGCCGACGTGAAGGGCCGGATGCCCGCGGCCGGGCGCGACCCGGAGGATCTGAAGATCCTGCCGGGCTGCTTCGTCATACTGGGCGAGACCGAGGACGAGGCGCAGGCCAAGAAGGCGCGCCTCGACGACCTCGTGCATCCCGATAGCGGTCTCGCCAACCTTTCGGTGCGGCTCGGCATCGACACGTCGGGCTTCGACCTCGACGCGCCCCTGCCGGACATTCCCGAGACCAATGCCAGCAAGAGCGGGCAGGCGCAGATCGTCGACTACGCGCGACGCACCAACGCGACCGTGCGGGACCTCGCCCGCAAGGTCGGCGGCTATGGCGGGCTGCAGATGGTCGGGACACCGGCTCAGGTTGCCGATCGCATGGAGGAATGGCTGGAAACCCGTGCCTGCGACGGCTTCAACGTCATGTTCCCCTTCGTGCCGGAAGGGCTCGACGACGTGGTCGACCGGCTGGTCCCCGAGTTGCAGCGGCGCGGCCTGTTCCGCACCGACTACGCGGGCACCACCCTGCGCGATCATCTCGGCCTGAAGCGGCCCCCGAACCGCTTCTTCGCCGCTGAGCCCGCTCCATAGCGGCAGCGTTGAGGCGTCCCGTCCGGGGCGTCGCCCTCAGCGCCCCTGCGCGTCGCGGAGCACCGCCCGGACCTGCCCGGCCGCCGCCGCGAGGGCCGTCTCCTGCGGGGCACCGTCCGGATCGTCCGTCGCCAGGGAGCCGAGCCTGTAGGCGATCCTGTGCTCGACGGCTTGCAGCAACTCGCGGGCCGGCTCCGCGTCGATGCGAAGCAGCGTCTGCGCGAGATCGAGATACGCGCTCCGCAGGAGGCTGAAGGCAAAGCGTGTCGCGGCTTCATCCGCGATCGGAGTCATATCGGTCATTGCGTGTTCCTGACTAAACACGCTCCCCAGACCGCAGGCTCTATAGACGCTTCTGCCGCGAATGTAAAATTGGTTCCAATCGAAACCGTATTGGGCGGGTCTTCGGCCGAGATCCGGGCGGAATTCTAACATATGGCAACCGTCAATGCTGCCGCGGACTTATGGCCGGCACCCTCCGTCCCCGTCCCGCAGCGTCGGGAGATCGGGCCGGTCTGGCGCATCGAGGCCACGGGTGAATCGCGACCGAGGCGCCATCCCGCGCAGGCAAGTCCCACGTCACGCCCCTTCATCGTCCGGCCTGCTCCGGCCGCAGGACGCAATTTTTCTGACGGATCATCGAAGAGTTTTTCAGCAGCATGCCCGTCGAGTCTTAGAGTACTGTCGCGTGGCAGGCATCTGGCTTCGTGCGATGCCGCAGATATTGATGCGGTGCAATAATTACGTATGCAGAACTCGGTCGATCGGGAAGCCGGATCGGCCGAGGCCACGAGCGGTCGGCGGATGACAATGTCGAAGACGGCGGGCCTCGCGGCCGGCCGGACTTCCGAAATCCTGGGAGGGTCACGGGCTCCATGAGGAAGAACAAGGTCATCTCGGCGGACGAGGCCATCGCGCTGATCCGCGAGAACGACGTCGTGACCACCACGGGGTTCGTCCAGAGCTGCATTCCGGAGGCGCTTCACGCCGCGCTCGAGAAGCGCTTCGTCGAGACCGGCTCACCGCGCGGGCTGACCCTGATCATGACGGCGGGCGCGGGCGACAGCAAAGGCCTCGGCACCGGTCGCCTCCACCATGACGGCCTCCTGTCCCGGGTCATCGCGGCCAATTTCGGCCGCATGCCCAAGGTCGCGCAGGCCGCTCAGGACAATCTGATCCGCGGCTACAACCTGCCTCAGGGCGTGATCTCGCAGCTCTACCGAGCCTGTGCGTCGGGACAGCCGGGCCTGTTCTCGAAGGTGGGCCTCAAGACCTACGTCGACCCGCGCCACGGCGGCGGCAAGGTCAACGACCTGACCACGGAGGACATCGTCAAGCTCGTCGAGGTCGATGGCGAGGAATGGCTGTTCTACACCGCGACCAAGATCGACGTGGCCTTCATCCGCGCCACCTCGGCCGATCCGTCGGGCAACCTCTCCTACGAGAAGGAGGCACTGACCCTCGACTGCCTCGCCCAGGCCATGGCGGCCCGCAACAACGGCGGCATCGTCATCGCGCAGGTCGAGCGCATCGTCGATGACGGCTACCTGCTGCCCAAGGACGTGCGGGTGCCGGGCATCCTGGTGGATTGCGTGGTGGTCGCCGAGCCCGAGATGCACCGCATGAATTACGGCGTTGTGCACGACGCGGCGCTCGCCGGCGAGATCCGCGTGCCGGTGACCAGCATCGAGCGGATGGCGCTCAACGAGCGCAAGATCATCGCCCGGCGCGCCGCCTTCGAACTGCCGCCGAACGGGGTGGTCAATCTCGGCGTCGGGGCGCCGGAGGGCATCTCCTCGGTGGCCAACGAGGAGAAGATCACACCCTACATCACGCTCACCACCGAGGCGGGGGCGGTCGGCGGGGTGCTGGCCTCCGGGTCGAGCTTCGGCGCGGCCACGAACGCCGACTGCATCATCGACCAGAACCAGATGTTCGACTTCTACGACGGCGGCGGCCTCGACATGACCTGCCTGGGCATGGCCGAGTGCGATGAGGCCGGCAACGTCAACACGTCGCGGTTCGGCGGCAAGCTGAACGGGTGCGGCGGTTTCATCAACATCTCGCAGAACGCCCGCACCGTGGTGTTCGCCGGCACCTTCACGGCGGGGGGGCTGGAGATCGCCGTCAGTGACGGGCAGGTGCGCATCGTGAACGAGGGCAAGGCCCGCAAGTTCGTCGCGGAGGTCCAGCAGAACACCTTCTCGGGCCCCTACGCGGTCGAGCGCTCGCAGCCGGTCCTCTACGTGACCGAGCGCTGCGTCTTCCAGCTGACCCCGGAGGGACTGGAACTGATCGAGGTGGCGCCCGGCATCGATATCGAGCGCGACATCCTCGCCCATATGGATTTCCGGCCCGTGGTGCGAAATCCGGTGCCGATGGATCCGCGTATATTCCGCGAAGAGCCGATGGAGCTGATCTCGGATCTGCTCAACCTCGATCTCAAGTCGCGCGTCAGCTACGACGGCGAGCGCAACATCCTCTTCATCAACCTCGAAGGCTGGTATTGCCGGGTGAAGGGCGACATGGACGAGCTGCGCATGACCATCGTCGAGGCCTGCCGCAGGGCCGGTCAGCGGGTCAATGCCGTGATCAACCACGACGGCTTCCGGCTCAACGAGAACCTCTTCGACGATTACGCCGGCATGGTCCAGTATCTTCAGGCGAACTACTACGCGACGACGACCCGCTACGCGACGAGCGCCTTCCTGCGCCTGAAGATGGAGGAGGCGCTGAACAAGCGCGGCGTCGCCCCGCACGTCTTCGAGCGGCGTGAGGAGGCGCAGGCCTTCGTCAGCAGCACCGAGGACAGGAAGGCCCGCAAGCGGATCCCGCCGGCCGTCGCCTCCGCGGCCTGAGCTCCGCCACCGACGCACACGCGCCCGCGCATGCACGCGGGGGTGCGTTGGCGCGGTCTTCTGGTATAGGCGGCGCCATCCGTCCTCGTCCCAGGCTCCGCCGGCGAGCGTCGCGAGGAGCCCCGACCCTGCACCAGGACGATTGCCTTCTCCCCTTCCCGGCCGACGGCTTCGAATCCGGCGCGGATTGGGCCGCCCATGTCGCGGCGCTCGCCCACGCGGCCCTGATCGACGAGCTGGAGACGTGGCCGAAGCCCGGTCTCGTCAGCCCGGTCGATTCCGGCAGCCACGACGACATGGATGCCGGCACGCTGCGCCGGAGTGCGGCGGCGATCCGGCCGTATTTCGCCGACCTCGCCGCGGCGGGGTCCCGGGGCGCCGGGATGGCGGAGCTGCGCGCCATCGGGATCCGCGCGGAAGCCGCGATGATGCGCGCGACCGGCGGCGTGAACGCGCATCGCGGCGCCATCTTCTCGCTGGGCCTGATCTGCGCCGCGGCGGGCGCGATCGGCCGGGCGCCGGGATCCGCCGAGGCCTGCGCCGAGGCGGTCGGCCACCGCTGGGGCGGCGTGATCGCCCGGGCCCCGACATCGCCGGCGAGCCACGGCGGCCGGGCGGCGCGCCGCTACGGCGTGGGCGGGGCGAGCGCGGAGGCGGCTGCCGGCTTCCCGACGGTGCGCGCCGACGGCCTTCCGGCGCTGCGCCACGGCCGCACCTGCGCGCCGGGCGATCCCGAGGCGGCTCGGGTCCAGTGCTTCTTCGCGCTCCTGGCGGTCCTCGACGATACCAATCTCCTGCACCGCGGCGGCGCGGAGGGCCTGGTCGGTGCGCGCGCCGCCGCGGCGGACTTCCTCGCGAGCGGGGGGGTTGCGGCATCGGGCTGGCGGGACCGTGCCACCGAGGTCCATCGCGCGTTCGTGGCGGCGCGTCTCAGCCCGGGCGGCTGCGCCGATCTTCTCGCCGCGACCTTGCTGCTGGATGCACTCGCCGCAGCCGCCTGACGGATCGGACCGTTCGGCCGCATTCCCCGGGCTATGCGCGATCCCCAGATAAGCTCCGTCCTCCGTTCTCGCTCCCGATCGGCCCGTGACCCTCATCAGGATCGCGCTTCTGGCGCTCGCTGCCCTTTTCCTCGTTCCCGTCGCGGTCTCGGCCACCCTGTACTGGCTGCGGGCGAGCGGCGACTGGCGCCTCGCCGACCGGTCCAGCGCAGGCCTGCTCCCGCCGGCGGAGACGAAGCCCGGCGCCGTGGTTCGCATCTTCTCCGCCCGTACGGTCAGCTGGCGCGGGATCGTGGCAACCCATAGCTGGATCGTCATCAAGGGCGCGGACGAGCGCGCCTACCGCCGGTTCGACTACACGGCCTGGGGCCAGCCGATCTGGATCGACCGCTTCGTGGCCGATGGCCATTGGTTCGGAAATCCGCCCGCCGTGGTGTTCGCCGCCGATGGCCCCCGCGCCGAAGCCATGCTCCCGCGCATCCGGAAGGCGGTGGCGGAGTATCGCTATGCCCGACCCGGCGACTACGTCGTCTGGCCTGGACCGAACTCGAACACCTTCGTCGCCGCCGTCATGGCGGCGGTGCCGGAGATCCGCGCCAGCCTGCCGACCACGGCGATCGGCAAGGACTTTCCCTATGACGGCCGCTGGATCGGATGGACCCCGTCCGGCACCGGCATCCGGATCAATCTCGGCGGCTATGCGGGCCTGACGCTCGGCTGGGTCGAAGGGCTGGAGCTGAACCTGCTCGGAGGCGTCGCCGGCCTCGATCTGCGCCGGCCAGGGATCAAGCTGCCGGCCCTCGGGCGCTTCGGCATCTAGGGCCGCGGCGCTCTCGACCGGGCCACTCCGCTCCTCGGGCCAGGGGCGTGACGGTGCGCGGATCCGCCCGCCGCAGGCCAGCGAAGGCAAAGCCCGGAATCGCGCGCGGCGCTTCCCGCCGCGCGGGGCTCTGGCCCCGGCGCGAAGGATGCGGGGCCGCGATCTCCGGGGCGGCCCCGGGAGGCTAGTTGCCGTTGCGCGCCATGCGGGTCCGGCCGCCGCCATCCGCCACGGTCGGCAACGGATCCTGCGTGCCGCTGACCACCACAAGGCGCTGGACCTCGCCGCGGAGGAAGGCCTGCAGGAACCGGTCGTAGTTTCGGAACGACACGCAGCCGTTCGAATCGCCGCGCGGCCCGAGCATGAAGGTGTGAGCGAGCAATCCGACGCGGCCGTAGACCGCCTCGCTGCCGCCGACCGGCGTCAGACGGATCGCGCGCACGCCGTGGAACAGCTGCTCGCGCTCGGTCAGATCATAGGTGCCCGGCGGCGTCGGGCCGCGCATCCGCACGTTGACGTGGCGGGGATCGTCGAGTACTTATACGTGAACGTAATTGGTCTCCAGTCGCTTATTGTTCGGCAGCGTCACGGTCCGGGCCGCGATGTTGTAGACGGCCACGCCGGTCGTGGGGCTCGGCTCGCGCGACAGGGCCAGCGGCGGCGAGATATGCCGTTGCGGCGCGAGGTCGGAAGGTTTGCTCTCCAGCGCCGTGTAGGCCAGAGCCGGCCCGCGCTCGACGCCGAAGAGCTTCTCCAGGAATGAACGGTCATCTGCCGGCGGAGTCGCCGGTTGAGCCGGCGGCGGCTCGCGGCGCGCCATCCGGCGCTCGGCCCGGCGGCTAGGGAGGCTCTGTCTCTTATACACATCTGACGCTGCCGACGAAGAGGATAGTGTAG
>CAXDNE010000069.1:0-27641 GCA_963990595.1 uncultured Methylobacterium sp. | reverse complement strand
CCGGCGCCGGGCGCGTCTCTACCTTGCCCGCGGCGGCATCGGGCGTGGTCGGGGCGTCCGCGGTCTCGTGGTCGTCGCCATGGTCGTGGCCATGGTCGTGGGGATGGCCGCCGCTTGCGGGGTGGACGTGGTCGCCCGATCTCGGGAGCGCCATGACGCCCAGGCCGTAGCGGTAGACGTTCTCGCCGCCGAGCCAGCCCGTGACCGCGAGGGCCCCGGAACCTCCGGCGAGGAGCGCCAGCAGCACGACGCCCGCGCCGGCGACCTTCCGGCGCTCCAGCCAGGCGACGCCGGCGGCGGCGAGGAACACGAGCGCGGTGGCGATGGCCCAGCGAAGGTGGACGGTCATGTTCGCGTGCGAGGCCGCGTCGTGGGCGACCGTGTTGTACGCCGACCAACCCGTGGCGAGGGTCGCGACCGTGACGGCCGCGCCGATCGCGAGGTTCCATCGGGCGGCGGCCGTGAGCGCGCCCCCCGATGCCGCTGTCCTGAACAGGGTCGCCGCGGCAAAGAGGACGCTGGCCGTGATGAGTAGGGCGACCGTGAAATGGACCGCGACCGGATGCCAGTTCGGGATCACCTCGATCATGATCGTACTCCTGGGAAGACGTCGAAGGCGGTCCGGGCCGGCTTCTGGCCCGGACCGCCCCCGGTGGGGGAAAAGCGATGGCGCCGAACGCCGCACCGGGACGAGCTCGCCGTCGTCCCAGGTTCGGAGACCGCCATCTCGGCGGCGCTCCTGGCAGACCTGTCCATGCGAAGGGACAGCGCGGGCGGCGAGGCTCCGGAGGCGTCCCGCCCGGCCCGTGGCGTAGGGCCCGGCGAGGTCTAAGATCGGGGCATAGGCTTGGCAATTATGCCCGGCACATGCCTGCGCTCCCGGGCATGCCGCGAGCGCTGTAACCTTTCGGCGGCCGTCTGCGGACTGTTCTCCGAGCGGCGCGGCCGATCATGCGTCACCTTCGGCCGACGAGCCGCAGGGCTCGGATCGCCGTAGGACACGCTCCTGCAGGATGGTGCTGCGGTCTTGGGGACACGGCGGGGTGGCGGACCATGCGACGTATCACCGGCATCCGCTCAGCGGCTACGAACCGGCCCGCCTAGTCCCGGTGCTGCAGGCGGAGGAGGAACTGCGCGGGCTGCTCATCGCCAGCCTTGCGGGCAGCGCGGCCGACTACCGGCGCTTCCTGGGGCGGCTCGGGTCGCACCTGCGCGCGTATTACAAGGGCAAGCTAACCCGCTCCGGCCGTCCCGACACCGAGGCGGAGGATCTCGTCCAGGAGACGCTGATGGTGATCCACGTCCGGCGGCACACCTATGACGTCACGCAGCCGGTGACGCCGTGGATCCACGCCATCGCCCGCTACAAGCTCATCGACCATCTTCGGCGTACGCGTGCGGCCGCGGCCGACGTCCCGGTCGAGGATGCCGGCGTGCTGGTGGCTCGCGACGATCATGTCGCGGCGGAGAGTTCGCTCGACGTCGAGCGCCTCCTGGCGCACCTGCCGCCCAAGATGAGGAACGCGATCCTGTCGACGAAGGTCGAGGGCCTGAGCGCCGCCGAGGCGGCCGAACGCGCCGGGATGTCCGAGACCGCGATCAAGGTGAGCGTCCACCGCGGCCTGAAGACCCTGGCCAATCTCGTGGGAGGCAAGGCCAGATGAAGACCGACGAGCTGATCGGCCTGCTGGGCGCCAGCTTAGAGCGCGAACCGGTCGGCGCCCCCTGGATGACCCGCCGGCTCGCGCTGGCGGTCGCGGTCGGCGCGACGGCCGCGCTGTGCCTGGCGCTGGCGTTTCTGGGCCTGCGTCCCGGCCTGACCGAGGTCCGGCCGCTCCTGTTCCTCGCCTTCAAGTTCTCGTTCGCGGCCGCGGTCGGGGGTCTCGCGCTCCGGTATCTCCTCAGGGCGGCCAGGCCCGGCGGTGAGAGCCGCGTCCATCTCGGGGTCGCCGCCTTGCCGTTCCTCGTGGTCGCGGCGCTGGCGTGCGTGAGCCTCTTGATGACGCCGACCGAACATTGGCACGGCGTGGTATCCGGTCACACCTGGCTCGAATGCCTCATCTCGATTCCCGTGATCGCCGTCGTGCCGTTCGCCGTCGTCACGTGGGCGGTTCGACGGTTCGGCGCGCCGACGGATCTCGTGCGGGCGGGTGCCCTGGTCGGCCTCTCCGCGGGAGCCGTGAGCGCGCTCGGCTATTCGCTGCACTGCATGGACGACACCGTACCGTTCGTCGCCGTCTGGTACGGGGGGACGATCGCGATGTGCACGCTCGTCGGAGCGCTCCTGGGGCCACGCCTCCTTCGCTGGTAGCGAGCCGGTTCGGAACAACCTCCGGATCGCCTCGCGGGGTTCGAGGGGCGACGCGACTGTTTCGGCGCCTGTCGCCGGCCGACGCTTCATGACGCGGGCCCCGCCGCGGTATCGCCGTGGATGGGATCCGGAAAGACGACGGGCATGACCCCCCGCCCGGCCGCGCGAGGCAAACCGGGCGCCGCGCATCCCGCAATGGCTTGCAGGATCGTCCCTCCGGGTGAGCGAGGCGCCACGCCGGGCGACCCCGACCTAACCCTACGAAGGTTCGCAGCGCGCTGTAACGGTACGTCCAAGACATCCGGACTTGAAGACAAGGAGCGGCAAGCTTCTCATCAGGTCAAAGGGTTCCGCCGTGAAAAGCAAGATCATGCCCGCCTTCGCAGGAATCGCCATGCTCGCCGGACTGCCGGGTCACGCCCTCGCGGGGTGGATGGACAACGTCCCACCCCGTTTTTTGCCCCAGACGCATCAATCGCAACGGACCGCACCGCCTCAGGTCGAAGCTCCGGACTTCGGCCTGACGACCGGATCGATCATCGCGGTGCCCCGCCGCCCTGCCGCCGGTCGGTCGGCGTCCCCCGCCCGACACTTCTGAACCTCCCGCGCGGTCCGAACCGCCGGACCGGCCGATCGGGGTCGTGCGGGGTGGGGTTTGGCGCACCGCCCAACTCCGCCCACCGCGCACAGGGCCAAGAATGCGGTGGGTTTCCCAGATGCCCGGACAGCGCGCGCGCGGAGGCCGGGGGGCGGGACCCTGCGCCCTGGCGATGGGCGGCCAGCGCGACAGCCCGAGGATGACGACCGGCTCACGCCGGCGACGCACGCGACCGCTCCCTCCATCGGCCGCCTTCCACATGGCGCGCTCGGAAGAGGGCCGCTCCACCGTCCCGAGAGGGTACCAGGGGACCGAAGGCGTCGACGCGGCTTCCATGGCGGCCTCGATCCGGCCTCTCGCCGCCGGTCGGCGACGCCATGGCACGCGAGGCGGACCGCGCCATCGCACGGTCCGGCGGGCCCGACGGGGAACGGGTCCCCGAGACGCCCACCCGGCGAGGTCGGTCGGCGGATCGGCCGCCCGACCAAATGGAACCTTGACCTTCCAGACGTGGGACGCGCCGTCTCCCTTCACACTGGCCTTCCGCCCGGATCGAAAAGCTGGCATCGTTCCCGAGTGACGTTCTTGATCGCCCTTCGGCGACTGTTGCCGCTCCTGGCGGTGCTCAGTCTCGCCCTGACGCCGGTGGCCGCTCCCGCGGCCGCCGCAGGGATGCGTGCGTTCACGATGGCGCAAGCCGCGCCTGGGACGACCGCGGCCATCGCCCATGCCGGGACGGAGGGTATGGACGCGGGCGACGCGGACATGGCCGACATGCCGTGCTGCCCGCCCGGAAAGACGGCGCAACCCGACTGCGCCAAGGCCGGTTGTCCGCTGCTGGCGCTCTGCCTCGCCAGCGTCGTCTCCCTCCCGCCGAGCGCGGCGTCCGTCCCGGCCCCGGTGGCGACGCGAACGAGCCGGGTGTGGCCTGATGCGGCGTCCTTCGCCAGCGTATCCGGCCGCCCGTTACCCGAGCCCCCCCGAGCCTGAGCCCGATGCCGCCGGCGTGAGCGCCGGCGCGACGCCGCGCGTCCGCGCGTGGCCATCCATCGCGTTCAGGAGACGAAACCCGTGACCAAGTACCCCTTCGCGCGCGCTCTTGGTGCCGCGCTGCTCGGTGCCGCCCTGTCGGTCCCGGCCCGGCCGGCGCTCGCCGGCATCGAGGACTACGCCTTCGAGCTGACCCGGACGGAGGCGAAGGTCGGCGAGACCGTCCTCTCGGTTCACCTCATGGACAAGCGCACCGGCAAGCCCGTTCCGGACGCGGTGATCTTCGCCAAGCGCATCGACATGGCGCCCGACAGCATGGACGAGATGACCTCGACGATCGAGCAGGTCCCATCGACGGAGCCTGGCCTCTACCGCTTCAAGGCGAAGCTCACGATGGCCGGGGGCTGGCGGCTCTCGCTGGGGGCGAAGGTCCAGGGCGAAACCGGCACCGTCGAGGACAGGCTCGTCTTCCGGGCGGTCAAGTGAGCCGCTCGGCATGGCTCGCCGGGATCCTCGCCGCGTCGGCGGCGGGGGGCACCGGGTTCTGGGCGGGGCGTGATGGCAGCCCCGTTCCGGTCCTCGTCGAGCGCGCACGGACCGAATTCGCCCATTGGCTTCCGACCGGCATGCCGGGTCCGCGGGCACCGGCGCCGGCGAAGGTCACGGGTCCGGTGGTCTACTACCAGGATCCGGATGGGAAGCCGGTCTACTCCGCGTCGCCGAGAACGACTGCGGCGGGGCACGACTTCCGGGCGGTTCGGGCCAGCGAGGACGTGCGCTTCGACCAGGCACGAGAGAGCGAGACGACATCCCCCGACATGGCCGGCCACGACGTGACCGGGCACGGCATGGCGGCGCATGGGACGGCGGCGGCCGGGAAGCCCGACGGGGGCACGCGCAAGGTGCTCTACTACCGCAACCCGATGGGCCTGCCGGACACCTCGACGACCCCGAAGAAGGATTCGATGGGGATGGACTACATCCCCGTCTACGCGGGCGAGGACGAGGGCGGCGACGTCGTGACCGTCTCCCCCGGCAAGGTCCAGCGGACCGGCGTCCGGACCGAGACCGCGGAGCGGCGGGTCGTCGCCGAACCCGTGCGGGTGCCGGGCACCGTCGCCCTCGACGAGCGCCGCGTCACGGTCATCGCGACCCGGTCGGACGCGTACGTCGACCATGTCGAGGACGTCACCACCGGCGACCGCGTCCGCAAGGGCCAGCCGCTGGTCCACGTCTACTCGCCCGAGATCAACGCGGCGGCAGCCCAGCTCATCGCCAATCCCGGCTTCGACGGAGCCCGGCGACGCCTGCAGAACCTCAACGTCTCCGAGGCGGTCATCGACGAGATGGAGCGCACCCGGAAGGTGCCGATGGCCATCACCTGGTCGTCCGCCAGGGACGGCGTGGTGCTGCAGCGCTCGGCCGTCGAGGGCATGAAGGCCGCGGCCGGCGACACCCTGTTCCGGATCGGCGACATCTCGGCCGTATGGGTGCTGGCCGACGTGCCCGAGCGCGACCTCGCCGGGGTGCGCGTGGGGCAGGCCGTGACCGTGCGCCTCCGCTCGGCGCCGGGACGGACCTTCTCGGGCAAGGTCGGCGTCATCTACCCGCAGGTGAACCCGGACACCCGCACCACGCGGGTCCGCATCGAGCTGCCGAACCCGGACGGCGCGCTGCTGCCGGACATGTACGCCGACGTCGAGATCGCCTCGGGAACGGGCAAGCCCGTCGTGGCGGTGCCCGACGACGCGGTCATCGACACCGGCGCATGGCAAGTGGTGCTACTCGACAGGGGCGCAGGCCGCTTCGAGCCGCGCGAGGTCAAGGTCGGGGTTCGCGGCACCGGCTTCGTCGAGATCCGCGACGGCGTCGCCGCCGGCGACCGGGTGGTCACGGCGGCGAACTTCCTGATCGACGCCGAGAGCAACCTGAAGGCGGCGCTGAAGTCCATGGCGTCCCCGAAGGCGGATGACCGGCAGGCGGCGAATGTGGAGGGCAAGCCATGATCGCGCGCCTGATCGGCTGGTCGGCCCGCAACCTCGTGCTGGTGCTGGTCGGGACCGTGTTCGCGGTCGCGACCGGCATCCTGGCGCTCCGGACGCTGCCGCTCGACGCCATCCCCGACCTCTCGGACGTGCAGGCCATCGTCTACACCGAGTATCCCGGTCAGGCGCCCCAGGTCGTCGAGGATCAGGTCACCTATCCGCTGACCACCGCCATGCTGACGGTGCCGAAGGCGAAGGTGGTGCGGGGCTTCTCGTTCTTCGGGGTCTCCTTCGTCTACGTCATCTTCGAGGACGGCACCGACCCGTACTGGGGCCGCTCCCGGGTGCTGGAATACCTCAACGGGGCGGCGAACCGGCTTCCCGCGGGGGTGACGCCGACGCTGGGCCCCGACGCGACCGGCGTGGGCTGGGTCTACCAGTACGTGGTGGTGGCGCGTGAGCGCACGCTCGCCGAGCTCCGCTCGCTGCAGGACTGGGTCGTCCGGTTCGGCGCCTCGCGCGCCGAGGGCGTGGCCGAGGTCGCGGGCGTCGGCGGCTTCGTCAAGCAGTACAACGTCGTGGCCGACCCGAACCGCCTGCGCGCGCAGGGCATCAGCCTGAACAAGCTCCGGGACGCCATCCGGGCGAGCAACGCCGACGTCGGGGGCCGCACGGTCGAGCTCTCCGAATTCGAGTTCATGGTGCGCGGCCGCGGCTACCTCAGGGGCGTCGCCGACATCGAGGACGTCGTGCTGAAGACCTCCGGCGGCACGCCGCTGCGGGTCCGGGACGTCGCCCGGGTCGAACTCGGCCCCGACGAGCGCCGCGGTCTCGCCGAGCTGAACGGCGAGGGCGAGGTCGCCGGCGGCATCGTCCTCCAACGCTTCGGCGCGAACGCCCTGACCGTCATCGAGAACGCGAAGGCGAAGCTCGCGGAGGTCGTCAAGAGCCTGCCGGCCGGCACGGAGATCCTGCCGGTCTACGACCGCTCGCGGCTCATCGAGGCGGCCATCGAGACGCTGCGGGGCACGCTGGTCGAGGAGAGCGTCGTCGTCTCCCTCGTGTGCGTCGTGTTCCTGCTCCACGTGCGGAGCGCGCTGGTGGCCATCCTGATGCTGCCGGTCGGCATCCTGATGGCCTTCGCGGGGATGAAGGCGCTCGGGATCGGCGCCAACATCATGTCGCTGGGCGGCATCGCCATCGCGGTCGGCGCCATGATCGACGCCGCCATCGTGATGATCGAGAACGCCCACAAGCACCTGGAGCGGGCGCCGCCGGACAGGCCCCGGGTCGAGATCCTGGTCGAGGCCGCCGCCGAGGTCGGGCCGTCGCTGTTCTTCTCGCTCCTCATCGTCACCGTGAGCTTCCTGCCGATCTTCACCCTGGAGGGCGAGGAGGGGCGCCTGTTCGGGCCGCTCGCCGTCACCAAGACCTTCGCCATGGCGGCGGCCGCGATCCTGTCGGTGACCCTGGTCCCGGCGCTCATGGTGCTGTTCGTGCGCGGGCGCATCGTGCCGGAGCATCGCAACCCCGTGAACCGGCTCCTGATCTGGCTGTACCGGCCGCTCATCGCCGGCGTGCTGCGGGCGCGCATCCTCACGATCCTGCTCGCCCTGGGTGTCCTGGCGGCGACGGTCTGGCCGGCGCGCCAGCTCGGATCGGAGTTCATGCCGGAACTCGACGAGGGCACGCTGATGTACATGCCGACGACGTTGCCGGGCATCTCGGTGACCAAGGCCGGCGAGCTGCTGGCGACCCAGGACCGGATCATCAAGTCCTTCCCGGAGGTCGCCTCGGTCTACGGCAAGGCGGGCCGCGCAAACACGGCGACCGACCCGGCGCCGATGGAGATGGCCGAGACCATCATCAGCCTCAAGCCGAAGGCGGAGTGGCGCCCGGGCGTGACCTTGGCCAGCCTCAAGGCCGAGATGGACCGGGCGCTGCAGTTCCCGGGCGTGTCCAACGCCTGGACGCAGCCGATCCGCGCCCGGATCGACATGCTCTCGACCGGCATCCGGACGCCGGTCGGCATCAAGGTGCTCGGGACCGATTTTGGCACCATGGAGAAGGTCGCCCGCCAGGTCGAGGCGGTGGTGCGCGACGTGCCGGGCACGTCGAGCGCCTACGCCGAGCGGGTCGTCGGCGGCTACTTCCTCGACATCGCGCCGGACCGCGACGCGCTCGGGCGCTACGGCCTGACGGTCGGGGACGTGCAGGACGTCGTCGCGACGGCGCTCGGCGGCCAGGCCGTGACGACCACGGTCGAGGGGCGCGAGCGCTACACCGTCAACGTGCGCTACCCGCGCGCCTTCCGCTCGGACCCGAGGGCCATCGCCGACGAGGTGCAGGTGCCCCTTCCGGCGGGGGGGACGGTCCCGCTGCGCGAGGTCGCCAAGGTCGAGCTCACCCGGGGGCCGACCTCGATCCGCACCGAGAACGGGCAGCTCGCGGTCTACATCTTCGTCGACCTCACGGGGCGCGACCTCGGCGGCTACGTGGCCGACGCGCGGGCCGCGGTCGACGGCGAGGTCACGCTGCCTCCGGGCACGACGCTGCAGTGGAGCGGGCAGTACGAGTACCTGGAGCGCGCCGCGGCGCGTCTCAGGATCGTCGTGCCGCTGACGCTGCTGGTCGTGTTCCTGCTGCTCTACCTCAACTTCCGGCGCCTGACCGAGACGCTGATCGTCATGCTGTCGCTGCCGTTCGCGCTCGTCGGTGGCGTCTGGCTGATGTGGTGGATGGGCTTCAACATGTCGGTGGCGGTGGCGGTCGGCTTCATCGCCCTGGCAGGGGTCGCGGCGGAGACCGGCGTGATCATGCTGGTCTACCTCGACCATGCCTGGGACGAGGTCCGGGCCGGGCGCGCCCGCGAGGGACGCCCGCTCACGGGCGAGGATCTGAGGCGGGCCATCATGATCGGCGCGGTCGAGCGGGTGCGACCGAAGATGATGACGGTGGTCGCCATCATGGCGGGGCTCCTGCCCATCCTCTGGAGCACCGGCTCGGGCTCCGAGGTCATGCAGCGCATCGCCGTGCCGATGATCGGCGGCATGGTCTCCTCGACCGTGCTGACCCTCGTCGTGATCCCGGCCGTCTATGCATGGGTGAAAGGGCGCGGGTTGCCGCAGGCCGTCGAGGCGGCCGGAGAAGGTGCCCGGATGCCCCTGGCGGCCGAATAAGCGAACAACGGGAGCGGATGATGAAGTCTGACACGATGCCATCCCGGCGAGCCGTGCTCGTGGGCCTGGCGGCGGGCCTGGCCGTCGGTCGATCCGGAACGGCACAGGGCCTGCCGACCGTCGCCGTGACGAAGGACCCGAGTTGCGGGTGCTGCGCGAAGTGGGTGGACCACCTGCGCCAGGCCGGCTTCACGGTGACGGTGACCGAGGGGCCCGTGACCGCGGTCAAGGCGCGTCTCGGCGTGCCGCGGGACCTCGCCTCCTGCCACACCGCCCTCGTCGATGGCTACGTGGTCGAGGGACACGTCCCGGCCGACGCCATCAAGCGATTGTTGGCCGAGCGCCCGAACGGAACCGGCCTGGCCGTTCCGGGCATGCCGGCCGGCTCGCCCGGCATGGAGGTCGAGGGCAGGGATCCCGGCACCTACGCGGTGATCCTGTTCGGACCCGAGGGGCGAGACACCTTCGCCCGTTATCGTGGCGGCGAACCGGCCTGAGCGCGGCCGACGTGCGGGCGGTCGCCGTCGCCGTCCACGGTGGTGAACGGTCGTCGCGCCGCCGCGCAAGAGCCGACGCCCCGCCTCGTGCCCGGACATCCCCCGAAGGCGGGCCTGGCGTGGGCGGGAACCCGGTTCACAGCCTCGTCCCGACGGCATGAAGATCGGAGTGGCGAAGGGGGCGCCGCAACGCTAGGACTCAGGGGATCCGAGAGAGTTTCGTCACAACCATGAATCGCGCAAGCCTCATCGGGGTCGCTTTGCACTATTTGACGCAACTGAGGATGTCGGTCGGGCACCGCAATAGCCTCAACCTACAAGACGTCAACGTCCATGCGGAAGCGTTCTTTCGAGATTTTCTGAACTTGGTGTTTGACTATAAGCTGAAGAACATCAACATTCTAGAGAGGAACGCGCGAGCTATCGATTTGGGCGACGAGGACGAACGGATCGCCATCCAGGTGACGTCGACGTCGGAGTTGGACAAGATCAAGCACACCCATAAGGGCTTCGTGGCGAGTGGCCTCGACGGCAAATACGACCGCCTGGTCGTTCTCATCATCGGAGAGAAGCGCAGGTACCGGGAGTCGTCCCTAGGCGGCGACGGCGTGTTCAGCATGTCCCTGGCGGAGGACGTCTGGGACATTCCCGAGCTCCTGAGGCAGGTCGGCGACCTTCGCTTGGACAGGCTTGAGCGCTGCTGCGAGTTCCTGCGCGACGAGTTGAAGATCCCCGAGCCCCGGCAGTCCAACGAGGTTGGTACCCTGATCCGCCTGATAGAGGTTCTCAGCGCCGCCGAGGAAGGGATCTCGGTCGGCGACAACCGGGAGGACCCCGATCCCGACAGGAAGATCCGCGACCGATTCGCGGATCACGCCGCCTTCCTCGAACAGCAGTACGTCGACTTGCACGAGATATACGGACGGGCGCTCGCGGAAGTGAACAGGCATACCGACCTCGGGCACGTGCGTGTGCGCAAGCTTCAGGTCTACCTCATGAATTGGAGCGACCGCGTCCTGTCGGAATGTGGAGGCGATCCCAAAGCCGCCCTCGATGCGCTGACCGAAAAGGTCCTTCGGATGATGGGCACCAGCGCCGTCGCGTTCGACGATTGCGCCATTCGATATTACCTTGTCGATCAGCTGATTGCCTGCAACGTGTTCCCGAACAAGCGCGCGCTCGATGCCTAGCATCTTCCTCAAGGACGAGGCACTCGACAAGTCTCCGGCCATCGTCGGTTTCGAGATCGCGCGGTACATCAGGCAGTCGGGCAAGGGTCGCGTCAGTATCTTCGACGTGGTGGAGCGCTTCAAACGCGAGAGTTGGTTCGCGTGGAACTCGTTCTTTTATGGCATCACCTTCCTATACGCCGTTGGCCTGATCGATTTCGAAGAACCATACCTGATCGTCCGTGATGTTGATTGAGCGTCTCTACACCGAGCCCGCGACCATCGATCCCATCGTCTTCACGGCAGGGGTCAATGTGATCCTGGGTGAGAGCGACGTGACCAGCTCCAAGAACAACGGCGTCGGCAAGTCGCTCTGCATCGAATTCTTGAACTTCGCCTTGCTCAAACGCAAGACGGAAAGTCGCGTGGCGAGGATCCCGAAGGAGAGCTTCGATCCGCGCACCCTCATCTGCGTCGACTTCCGGATGCACGGGATCGGCTACACCATCAAGAGATCGCTCGAAGAGGCGGAGCACCCGCGGATCATCGTCGACGGGCGCGAGACGGTCTACGCCAAGCTCAAGGATGCGACCGATTTCCTGACGGGAAGGCTGTTCCCCGACCAGGATGAGCAGGTCGGGTTCCGGGAGATCCTGGGGCCGCTGATCCGGGACGAGCGATCCGAGTTCAAGTCGATTGTGGGCTGCTTCGACACCAAGGCCCGGATACCGGACAACTACGCGCCGCACCTCATGCTCCTCGGCATCGACCTCGGCATCTACCGTGCCATCAAGGGCATACAGAAGGAACTCGACGCCATCGCCATTGAGGAGGCTCGCATCAAGGACAGCGTCAGGCTCGTCCGCCAGAAGGATCTGGATGACGCCCGGTCCGACCTCAACGCCCTCGACGAGGAGGTCGAGACGATCCGGCAAGGCATCGATGCCCTGGAGAACGCCCCGGCCTACGACATCGTGAAGGGCGAGATCCTCGATATCGAAGACCGGATGTCGGACCTGCGCCGCAGCAAGGACGTGCTGGTCCAGCGCGCTGCGAACCTGGCGCCGATTGCCCTGGAGCCCGGCATAGACAGCGGCGAGATCCGCGACTTCTACGACCAGCTTCGTGCCGGCCTGGGAACCAGCATCGTCCGCGAACTCGCGGAGGTGATTACTTTCAAGTCCAAGATCGAGCAGTTCCAGCGCCACCTGCTGGACGAGAAGTCGAGGGTGGTGGACGTCGAGATCCGGAACCTCAACAAGCAGCTCGCCGAACTCGATAGGCGGTATGCAAAGCTGGTGGCGGTTCTCGACCAGAAAGGGCAGCTGCGCAACCTACGCCAGACCTATGCCTCCTTCCAGGCAAAGAGCGATGAACTTGGACAGCTCAAGGGCTTCTTCAGCCGTTACGACCAACTGCTAATCGAACGTCAGACCAAGAAGTCCGAGATCGAGGCCGAAAGGCTGGCATTGCAGGCCAGCATCTCTGCCGCCGGGGACCGGCTGCGGTCCTTCGAGCGGACGATCCTTGCCATTCATCAGTTCATCCAGGGCAACCGCAAGGCTTCCTTCGAGGTGCGAACCACCCCCAGGAAGCACGTCGTCGATATCGTCCTGCGGATCGACGATGACGGCAGTCATAGCGTGGAGAGGGAAAAGGTCTTCATCTACGACATCGCGCTGCTGCTCAACGAGTACACGAAATCCCGCCACCCCGGGTTGCTGGTTCACGATAATATCTTCGACGTCGACGACGACACCCTGCGAAAGAGCTTGCAGTTCATCCTCACTCGGGCACGACTCGACGAGAACCAGCAGTACATCCTGACGCTCAATGTCGACCGCATCGAGCATGCACGGGAGGAGATATGGTATTACGAGCTTGAGCAGAGCGTCGTGGCATCTTTCACCAAAAGCAATCGCTTTCTCAAGGCGCACTACCAAGAGGTTGGCCGGGAGTGATCGCTCGGGCCAGGTCCCGGCTCACCGCGATGCCCGTCGACCAAGGGTCCAAGCGCACGCGCGCAGGCCGATGGACATGATGCTTCAGGGTCGAGCGATGGCACCACGCCAAGCGTCGCCGCACCGGTCGATGATGTCGAGGATCGACCGGCTTCAGCGTCACGACGGCCATGCCGCCTGCGGCGAACGCGCTCCAGCCCGATGCGCAGCGCTCCCCGACCCTTGACCTTCCCACCATGGGAAGCCCCATCTGAAGGTGACGCGTCATAGGGAGAGCGTCATGCATCGTTTCAAGGTCGACAAGATGGGCTGCGGAGGTTGCGTCAAGTCCGTGACCCGGGCCATCATCGACATCGAGCCGGACGCCCAGGTCGCGGTGGACCTCGGGGCCAAGCTCGTGACCGTGTCCGGCGCCGTCGGGCCGGCAGACCGCATCGCACGGGCCGTCGCCGCCGCCGGCTACCCGGCCGAGCAGGTACGCGCGACCGCGTGATGGGACGCGCCGGCAACCAAATGCGGATGCAGGCATTCTCGTCCCAAGTGAGACTTCGTCGCGGCATTCGAGATCGGGGTTAGCGGCCGGGATGGCTTTCAAGCGGCATGTGGTGCGCTCGATAGCGGCGATGATCCTCGCGATCATCGCCTACGTCGCGCCGTACGCCGTCGAGGCCCACGATGGCCATGTCCACTGCGGTCACAATCGGCGCGCGGCGGCAATGGTCGATGCGAAGGCACCGCTTGCTGGGCCAGCGCTGGCAACCTCGCTGCACGTCCCAGGGCTCACGGGAAGGCTTCGCGGTGCGCCACGTCTCGGGACGCTGCCGGTTCGGGCGACGGCCTCGCTCAAAGCCGCCGATGCCGACGAGGGTTGCTGCCCCGGCGCCTGCAAGCGCTGCCGCTGCGGGACGGCCGTTTGTGGCACCCTCGGTATTCCCGCCGCCCCGACATCCTTGTCGGCCCCCCCTTCAAGGCCGTCGTGATGGTCCCGGACGACGTCGCGGGGCACGAGGGCGCAGGCCCCGAGGCGCTTCGCAAGCCGCCACGAACCGTCGCGTGAGGTGATGCGCGCCTGAGGCGCGCAACGCCTGAGGTGCGCCCGCGGCCACGGCCTGCGCCCGTTTCCTCGCCGTCGAGACCGCCCCCCCCGTCGATCTGTCCAATCGCCGCCTCAAGAGCGGCGGCGTCGCTTCGGGTCGCCCCGCGGGACGCGCCGAACCGCGAGGTCGGAAGGGCGGCATCCCATCGGGTCGTTCGTGGTCGGGCGGTCCCCGCGCCGGGACCGGTCCACGATGGCCGCGGGACCGTCGTTCCAAACGTGAACGTCACCGCGAAAGATTTTCGTCTCTCGCGTTGAACAAGATGTCAGTTCACTATCTTTATGACTGCGCTGTGCTGAGCAATAAAATCGCTTCTTGGCGTAAAGCTCAGTTTACCGAACAGTATAAACTGCCTTGATGGAGATTAAAAATGCATACGATGTCGAACGAGATGCAGTCCTGCATCGATGAGTGTCTGCGCTGCTATCAGACCTGCATCGGCATGGCCTCGAACCACTGCCTTCCGGCCGGCGGCAAGCACGTTGAGCCGGCGCATTTCCGGCTGATGTTAGCCTGTGCGGAGACGTGCCGGACCTCGGCTCACTTGATGCTGATCGGCACCCCCGAGCACAAGCATACCTGCCGCGCCTGCGCCGAGGTGTGCGAGGCCTGCGCCAGGAGCTGCGAGCAGGTCGGCGACATGCAGGACTGCGTCGAGCAGTGCCGGCGATGCGCCGAGAGCTGCCGCAAGATGGCCGCCTGAGCCAATCGGGGCGGCCGGCGACGGCTGCCGCTTCCACCAGATGAGAGGAGGCAACCATGCTCTTTCGTAACCTCGTCCTTGCCGCGGCCATGGCGTTCGCCGGCGCCGGAGCGGCCGTCGCGGCCGACCATGACCACGATCACGACCACGGCTCGATGCAATCCGCCGTGAGGCTGCCGGAAGCGTGCAAGGCGGCCTCGGCGGGCAAGGAGGCGATGGCGAAGGACATGCAGGCGCACATGACCCAGGCCATGCAGGGCATGGGCGGTCAGATGACCGAGACCCAGAAGGGCCTGCAGCGGGCGATGATGTCGATGAACGGCCCGATGATGCAGGGGATGATGGCGGGCGATCCCGACGTCGCGTGGGTCTGCGCGATGATCCCCCACCACCAGGGCGCCATTGACATGGCCCGAGCGGCGCTGAAGGGCGCCGACAACGCCGAGAGCAAGCGCCTCGCCGAGAAGACCATCGGCGAGCAGGAGAAGAGCATCCAGGAGCTCGTCGCCTGGCTCGACAAGAACGCGAAGAAGGAAGGCAACCGGTAAGGCGCCGCGCGCCGCCGGACCGTTCGCGGTCCGGCGGCCAGGCCCTCGGCCATACGGAAGGAGCGGTGATGAGCGACGCGTCGCAGGGACATCCTCAAGCTGCGGGAGGCCACACCGGTGCCGGCGGCCACGACCATTCCGCACGCGCGCACGGCCACGGGCACGACCACCGCGCGCACAGCCATGCCGCACCGGCCTCGTCCGATGGCGCCTTCCGCGCGAAGGACCCGGTCTGCGGGATGAAGGTGGACCCGCACGCGACGAAGCACCGGGCCGAGCACGACGGGCGTCCGTACTATTTCTGTTCGAACTGCTGCCGGACCAAGTTCGAGGCCGACCCCGTCCGCTACGTCGACCCCGCCTCCGCCGCGGCGAAGTCCGAGCCGGTGCCGGAGGGCTCGATCTACACCTGCCCGATGCACCCGGAGGTGCGCCAGGTCGGGCCAGGGGCTTGCCCGATCTGCGGGATGGCCCTGGAGCCCGCGATGGTCGGTGCGGACGACGGTCCGAGCGAGGAGCTCGTCGACATGACGCGCCGGTTCTGGGCCGGGCTGGTGCTGACCGTTCCGGTGTTCGTGCTTGAGATGGGCGGCCACCTGCTCGGGTTGACCGACCGCCTCGGCCAGCAGACCTCGAACTGGATCCAGTTCGCGCTCGCCACCCCGGTCGTGCTCTGGGCCGGCTGGCCCTTCTTCGTCCGGGCCTGGCACTCCGTCCTGTCCCGGAACCTGAACATGTTCACCCTGGTCGCCCTCGGGACGGGCACGGCCTACCTCTACAGCGTGGTCGCGACGCTCGCCCCCGGGCTGTTCCCGGAGGCGCTACGCGGGCACGGCGGGGCGGTGCCGGCCTACTTCGAGGCGGCGGCGGTGATCACCGTGCTGGTGCTGCTCGGGCAGCTCCTGGAGCTGCGCGCCCGCGAGAGCACCGGCGGCGCGCTGCGGGCGCTCCTCGACCTCGCGCCGAAGACCGCCCGCCGCATCCGGCCGGACGGCGAGGACGAGGAAGTGCAACTCGATGCCATCGCGGTCGGCGACCGCCTGCGCGTGCGCCCCGGCGAGAAGGTCCCGGTCGACGGGGCGGTGGTGGAGGGCCGCGGCTCCGTGGACGAGAGCCTCGTGACGGGGGAATCGATGCCGGTCGCCAAGGAGGCCGGCGCCCCCGTCATCGGCGGCAGCCTCAACCAGTCCGGCTCGCTGGTCGTCGAGGCGACCAAGGTCGGGCGCGACACCATGCTGGCCCGCATCGTCCAGATGGTGGCCGAGGCCCAGCGGAGCCGGGCCCCGATCCAGCGCCTCGCCGACCGGGTCGCGGGCTGGTTCGTGCCGACGGTCATCGGCGTGGCGGTTCTCGCCTTCGCCGCCTGGATGGCCTTCGGGCCGGAGCCCCGCTTCACCTTCGCGCTGTTGGCCGCGGTCGCGGTGCTGATCATCGCCTGCCCGTGCGCGCTCGGCCTCGCCACGCCGATGTCGATCATGGTCGGCGTCGGCCGCGGCGCCGGGGCCGGGGTGCTCGTCAAGAACGCCGAGGCGCTGGAGCGGATGGAGCGGGTCACGACCTTGGTCGTCGACAAGACCGGCACCCTGACCGAGGGCAAGCCGGCCGTGACCCGGATCGTGGCGGCGGCCGGCTTCGACGAGGACACGCTCCTGCGGCTCGCGGCGAGCGTCGAGCGCGCGAGCGAGCACCCGCTCGCCCTGGCCATCGTGGCGGCGGCCGGGAAGCGGGGGATCGCGACCGCCCCCGTCACGGATTTCGACAGCCCGACCGGAAAGGGCGCGCTCGGAACGGTCGAGGGCCGCCGCGTGGCGCTGGGCAACGCCGCCTTCCTGCGCGAGCAAGGGGTCGACGTGTCGACCCATGACGCCGAAGCCGACGAGCTCCGGCGCGACGGCGCCACGGCGATCTTCGCCGGCGTCGACGGACGGGTCGCCGGCGTCCTCGCCATCGCCGACCCGGTCAAGGCGACGACGGCCGAGGCGCTGGCGGCGCTCCAGGCGGAGGGCATCCGGGTGGTGATGCTGACCGGCGACAACCGCACGACCGCCGAGGCGGTGGCGCGTCGGCTCGGCATCGAGGAGGTCGAGGCGGAGGTGCTGCCCGACCAGAAGGCCGCGGTGGTCGAGCGCCACAAGGCGGCCGGGCAGGTGGTCGCGATGGCCGGGGACGGCGTGAACGACGCCCCCGCGCTCGCCGCGGCCGACGTGGGCATCGCGATGGGCACCGGCACGGACGTGGCCATCGAGAGCGCGGGCCTGACGCTGCTCAAGGGCGACCTCCTCGGCATCGTGCGGGCGCGGCGTCTGTCGCGGGCGGTGATGGGCAACATCCGCCAGAACCTGTTCTTCGCCTTCGTCTACAACGCGGCCGGCGTTCCGGTGGCGGCGGGCATCCTCTACCCGTTCCTCGGCATCCTGCTCTCGCCCGTCATCGCGGCGGCCGCCATGGCCTTGTCGTCGGTGAGCGTGATCGGCAACGCCCTGCGCCTGCGGGCCGTCCGGTTGTGAGACGGGCCGCGTGACCGAGCTCGTGGACGCGACGGCCGTGATGCACCCGCTCGCCGCGGCGGCGGCGGAGCGGTACCTGACGGCGGTCGACGCGGCGCTGCCGGGCCTCGTCTCGGGCTTCCACGTGGTCGGTTCCGCGGCGCTGGACGACTTCGTGCCGGGACGGTGCGACCTCGACTTCGTCGCCGTCGTCGCCCGGCCCCCGGGGGCCGACGCGCTGGATCGGCTCGCGGGCCTGCACGAGAACCTCGGCGCGATGGGCGGCCCCGCCCTCGACGGGATCTACGTCGCCGCAGCGGACCGGCAGGGACCCGAGGACGAGGGCCCGGCGGTCCGGGTCGGCCGCTTCGAGCCGCTGTCCGGGCACAGGCGCCGCCCGGTGGACAGGCTCGCCCTCGCCGAGCACGGGCTGACCCTCCGGGGTCCGCCGCCGGGCTGGCTGGACGTGCCCGGCATCGACGGGTGGGCGGCCGAGGCGTTCGGTGCCCTGCGGGATTCGGCCGGGACGGTCGAGGTCGACGAGGCCGTGCTGGGCGCCTGCCGGCTGCACTACCTGCTCGCGCTCCGGCGCATACCCTCGAAGTCCGAGGCCGGTCTTTACGGCCTGATCGCTCTCGACGAACGGTGGCGGCGGATCATCGACGAGGCGCTGCGCCTGCGCCGCACGCCCGACGGGCCGGCTTTGTACCTGGACGAGGGCGAACGCCGCAGGCATGCGCTCGCCTTCGTCGAGGCGGCGGCGGAGGACGGGCTGTCCCTGCCCTGAATGCGCGCCCCGGGGTTCCGGCGGCGCGCCCGAGCGCCTATCTTGGCAGTCGCAACACGGGCCCGAGATGAGCGAACCGGACGACAGGCACGGCGGCGTGGCCGTGGACCATACCCGCCAGATCGCCCGGCTTCGCCGCATCGAGGGGCAGGTCCGCGGCCTGCAGCAGATGATCGAGAACGGGCGCTACTGCGTCGACGTCGCCCACCAGGCCGACGCCGTCATCGCGGCCCTTCGGCGGGTGCAGTCCGACATGCTGCGCGACCACCTGCAGGCGCTGGTACAGGCCACGCTAACCGGGAACCTGCCCGCGGAGGAGCGGGGTCGCCTCGCCGACGAGATGAGCCGCCTGATCGCCAAGGTGGTCTGAAGGGGGAGGAGCGCCGTGCCGAAAAGAAAACTTTTGCTTGTCGTCGGCGCCGGTGCGTCCCTCGAATTCGGCATGCCCCCGGTCGCGGGGGTTCGGGCCCTGATCAACGACGCCATCCAGGTTCGCTACCCGTTGCTCGCCGAGCCCGCGACGAACCTGTACGAGCATGTCGAGGGCTTGGTCAGGACCCACTGGCAACGGACGGTGCCCGCGTTCCTGCGCCGCGAGCCGCACTACGAGGACTTGCTGTACGCCATCTTCGCCGTCGCCGCGGCTTACCCCGCCGGCGCCGCGACCTCGGCGTTGGGCGCGGTCGTGACAGCCAAGGGGATGCCCGACGTCTCGCTTTTCGGACGGCACGCCACGCCGGTCGGGCCGGACACCCTGCGCGATCTCGGCCGCGCGTCGGTTGATGCGGTCGTGGAGGCGTTCCGCGAGCGCTGCGCCGCCAGCGAGGCGGACAAGGCGTCCGAGTTCGCGAGGCTTCAGGTGCTGGTCGCCGCGCTGCAGGCCGAGTTCGACGTCGCGGTGGTCACCCTGAACTACGACGACGTGATGTACCGCGCCTTTCCCGGGATCGAGACCGGCTTCGACCCGGCGACTGGCATTTTCGACCAGGAGCGCATCCTCCGGCGGTCCGGCTGGGCATGCATGCTGCACCTCCACGGGTCCGTCCATTTCGACATGCAGCCCGGCCCGACCGGGGACATGCACGAGATCCGCTGGCAGCCGGATATCCGCGGCCGCTTCCATCAGAACGCCGGTGGCCGCAGCACGCGCTCCCACGTCGAGGGCATCGATTTCCCGACCTCGGTCATCGTCGCGGGATACGGCAAGACGACCCAGATCCTGAAACGGCCGTTCCGCACCTACTACTCCGAACTCGACCGCCTCGTGGCCGGCTGCGACGCCGTGCTCTTCGCCGGGTACGGGTTCGGCGACGAGCATCTGACGGTGGCCTTCGAGGGCTTCCGAGATGCACGGAACCGCCCGGTCGCCATCATCGACTTCGCTCGGGACGACGCCATGACGATGGGCGGCGCCGATCTCGGAGGCCCCAACGCCATGGTCGACGAGATGGCCCGGACGTTCCTGACCGAGCCGAGGACCATGCGCGCCCTCGGCTACGCCGCCCCGCAAACGGTCGCGGATCTCAGGGCCGCCCGGGAATTCGAGACCTGCGTGGACCCCGCGACGCCCCTCGCCATCTGGTACAACGGCATGCTCGCGGCCTGCGACGCGCCATCCAAGGTGCTCGCGCGACTGGCGTGACGCTCGGGTCGAGGGAACGGTGCGCACAGACCCGGCGGGCGGTGCCGAAGGACCGTGGCTTTCCGGGACCGTACCGAAGGACTTCCGATTCCGCATCGTCCCCGAGATGGCGCGGCTCAGGCGCCGACGCCAAGTCGACGTTGCGCTGGCGAGCCTCCCGGAGGGGCGGCCAGCCTCGCCGCGACGCCCTTGTCGAGGGTCCCGGGATGTCTTGGCTGGTATCCTGATCCCGGCCCGCAGGGTCGCGTGAGCGGTGTCGGTCGACAAAGCCGAGGGTTCGGTCGACGAGCTCGGCCGAGCGGTGTGCGGCCAGCGTTCGGCGGAAGTCGTCGGAGGCGATGCAAGCCCTCCTCGCGGGATGACGCCGCCGTTCCACCGGGTTGATGCGGCGAGCGACGGCCCGAGGTCTTCGGGGATGGATGTAGATCTTGCGTCCGGTATCCGCAGTCGCAGTCGGCTTGGATGGGACGGGGCTTCGGAAGCGCGTCAGTAGCGCTTCCGCAACACCAGCGGCGGAAAGCCTGTCCAAGGCGTGCATTCACCCGACCGACCCTTCCCATATCCGCCCGACCAAAATACCCCTAAGGGGTATCGAGTCGGAGGCTGGCATGATCGGACGGCGGACATTCCTCACCGGCGCCCTGGCGTCGGCGGCCTCGGCCCCCTTTGCAGGGACCGCCGCGCGGGCCCTGGACGGCATCGAGCGGCGCGACGAGGTCAGCTTCCTCAGGGGGCCCTACAACCTCGCCTTCTACTACCGGCTCAACAAGGCCTACCGCATCGGCGCCGGGATGCACTTCTTCCACTCGAAGCAGCACGACCTGCTGCAGCTCACCCGGTTCGAGGACCGCGCCGGGGTCGATGCCCGCTTCGACAAGGAGGCGCAGGAGTGGCTGCGCGATCCGCCGGCCATCGAGCCGGAGATGCCGTACTACTCCAACTACGTCGACCGGTCGATGCACACGCTGTTCCGGACCATCGACTGGACGCACATGCATCACGAGCAGACCTACGACGTGATGGCGTTCCGCGAGATCCCGTGGGCCGAGAAGAAGGCGTGGACCGACCGCGCGGTCAAATACTACCTCACGATGCAGACGCCGGGCGTGCCTCGCAGCGTCGCCCCGCTGGAGCTGACCATGCGGCGGGCGGGCATCATGATGAAGCCCTACTTCAACTACTTCCGGAACTTCTACCCGCTCGACCAGAGCCTGTTCTACGTCGCCCACTGGTGGCACCCGGCCGCGTACGAGACGCAGATGATCTCGGGCAACGGCGACCAGGAGGTCGCGATGGCCCAGACCATCGACCTCATGTACCGCGAGGTGATGGCGGACCGGCCCGGCCGCATGCTGCTCTCGCGCGAGATCATGCCGCGCTACGCCCGGATGAGTCCCGAGAGCGCGAACATCTTCGACAACCTGCATATGCTGCACGGGATCGCCTACTCGATCCTCGCCTACAAGGGCTGGTCGGTCGAGGAGAAGCGGGCCGAGATGTACCGGGTCATCGAGGCCATGGGCCACCAGCCCGGCGACGAGGCCTACGCCCGCAAGTTCCGCGAGCCCCATCCCGGCTTCGACCCGAGGACCTATCCCGCCTGGGTGCGCTCGCCCCAGGGCGCCATGGGCATGATCATGATGGACATGCTCATGGAGATGCTGCCGATGATGTTCCCGGGCGGCCTGTCCAAGGCGCAGCGGGCCGCCGTCATGCGGCAGATGATGATGAACGGGCGTCTCGGCATCGAGCCCGGCGAGGTGCCCGGATCGCTCCACGACGCCCTGATGCAGGCCGCGCCCGGCATGATGGCGATGCCCGGGTCGACCGAGCCGGGCGAGGTCCCGGCCATGATGGTCGAGCGCATGGTCCAGGCCTGGAAGGCCAAGGCCGCCCGCATGCCCGACGTCGCCCCCATCGACATGACCGTCGAGCCGAGCCTCGGCCCGGCCCGCGTCGCCGCCCGTTGAGGAGACGCCCGATGTCGACGAGCACGCGCGCCGCCCTCGCGGCCTTCCTCGCCCTCACGGCCGGCCCGGCGCTCGCCGCCGACCACACCAACCTGGAGGAGGGGCTGCCCATCACCATCGAGGACGCCTACCCGATCAAGGAGAACGGCCTCGAAGTTCAGTCCTACTTCCAGTACGACCGCATCCGGAACGACCCGCGCGGCGCCAGCAGCCTGATGGCGGTGCCGCGCCTGGAATGGGGCGCGTTCAAGAACTTCCAGCTCTCGGTCGAGGCCCCGTACCGGCTCGGCGACGCGAGCGACACCGACCAGGGCGAGTTCCGGGCGCAGGGGTTCTACAACTTCAACCAGGAGGGGCTGGTCCTGCCCGCCATGGCGGTCGCGCTCGGGGTGAACACGCCCTACGGCCGGATGGCCGGCGGCACGGAGACCGAGCTCAAGTTCCTGGCGACCAAGTCGCTCGGCACCCCCGATCCGGAGGGTTTGTCGCCGTATTCCTACGTCCCGCGCCAGGTTCACTTCAACGCGTCGTGGTTCCACAACTACGACCCGACGACCGGCCGGGAGGCCGAGCGGCGCGACCGCTACCGGGTCGGCATCGCCTACAGCCAGCCAGTCTCGAACTCCGTCGTGCTGGTCGCCGACGTCTACCGCGAGACCGACCGGGAGCGCGGCCGGGCGGTCAACCTGGCCGAGATCGGCGCGCGCTACATGGCGACGCCGCAGACGGTGCTGGTCGGGGCGGTCGGCGTCGGCTTCGGCGGCGACCGCCGGCAGGACTTCCGGGTCACGGCCGGCCTGCAGCACTCCCTGAGCTTCCCGTATTCGTGGGACCCGCCGCGCTGATCCGCCCACCGCCGGCATGGGAGGGTTGCGCCGCGTCGGGGAACCTTACCCATAGGGGGTATGTTGCACCGGCATTTCCGTTAGGGGTGCCGCATGTTCCCGGAGTGGTTCCACATCCTGTCCGTCTGCGCCCTGCTGCTGGGCGCGGCGTGCTCGCTGCTGCTGTCGGTGCAGGTGATCCGGCACCCGCAGCACATGACGGTCATGAACGTCGTCTGGCCGGTGAGCGCGCTGTTCGGGACGCTCGTCGTCGTCTGGGCGTACGACCGCTATGGACGGCTAGCCACGATGGAGGCGCACCATCGCGCCAAGGAGCGCGGCGAGAAGCCGCCGAACATGACGCAGACCCCGTTCACGGTCATGGTGGGCAAGGGGGCGCTCCACTGCGGCAGCGGCTGCATGCTGGGCGACGTCGCCGCCGAGTGGCTCGCCTTCCTGGTGCCGGGCGTCGCCGTCTGGTTCGGCTGGCACTCCCTGTTCGAGGAGAAGATGTACGCGGTTTGGGTGCTGGACTTCGTCTTCGCCTACGCCCTCGGGATCGCGTTCCAATACTACGCCATCGTGCCGATGCGCGGGCTCTCGCCCGGCGAGGGCCTCGTCGCGGCGGTGAAGGCGGACACCGCGTCGCTGATCGCCTGGCAGGTCGGCATGTACGGCCTCATGGCACTGACGCAGTTCTGGCTCTACCCGCTCCTGGCGGGACGGCAGGCCCCGGTGGACTCGGTCGAGTTCTGGTTCGCGATGCAGGCCGCGATGGTGGCGGGATTCCTGACCAGCTACCCGGTGAACTGGTGGCTCGTCGGCTCCGGCATCAAGGAGCGGATGTAGGCCGGGCGGCGCCTACCCGCGGATCACGAGGAGCCAGAAGAGGACGGCGCACGAGGTCGCGAGCATGCAGATCCAATAGCCGGCCTCGCTCGGGGCAGGGCGCGTTTCCGCTCCGGCGGCGGCGTGGCAGCCCGGGCACCGCTTCGCAACGGCGCGAATTGTGCCCCCCGGCGGTCGCACCTCGATAGGAGCATGGGCTCCCTCCACTGTCCCTGGCCGAATCCCGCGCGTCGCCGCACGGCGGCGGCGCCCGTCACGCAGGCCATCGGGAGCGCATCGCCCGTCCTGGGCACCTGCGTAGCGCGGCGGGCCCGGCCATCGAATTACGCCTTCGGTGGCCGGCGGGCTTACGTCGGTCCCGCGCCGGGGTGCGGCGACCCATCCCGGGAGGTACGCGGCGCCTCCGTGGCGTACGCGTAACGGATAACGTTAGGCGTACGCGTCACGCGACCGGGAGGGCTTCCCCCGGTTGGTTGGGGTCCTTCGGCCCGGGAGCCGGCGCCGGGATGCCGCTACACGGGTCCGGGTGATTGTTGGGCGCCTCCTCTACGCCGAACCGGGGTTCGCGGGCGGGACGCGACCGTTTGTTCACCGCTCGCGGCCATGATGCCGGTGACGGCTTGGGATGGCGGGCATGGTCACGCGAAATGGGGTCTGGAAGGCGGCGAATTGGACGGTCCAGGCCGGCGCCGCCCGGCGGCATCCAGGACCGGGTCTCGGTCCGGACGGTCCGGACGGAACTCGGCGGGGGATCGTTCGGCGGGATCGGCCGCGCGCTTAGGAAGTGGAAGGACAGGGAGGATCAGGCTGTCCCGTAGATCCTGGGAAGCCGGCTGTGGCCTGCACTCAATCAGCTTAGCCGTGTGAAGGGCTGCTCAGGGGGACACGGACATCGGGCGTGCCACGAGAGCCAGGGCAGGTCACCGCGCCTTTGCGGCTGTCTCGCCGTCAACGAGATGAGAAGGCCAGCCGAACGGCGGATGGATCGAAGCGGCCATAGCCAGGGGGACCGCTCACGATCCTTTGCCGCCCCCTGGAAGGTCCCCTCTGCGGTCGTTTGGCAGGCGATGATCGTACTGATGATCGAGGCACGGGATGAACTTCTCCGGGTTTCTCCATTTAATCCGGCGTACCTGCACCTGGAGAAGCGGGCCTTTGGATGAGCCTTCGCCTACAGCCGGCGCACGTCGCCACGAGCGTCAAGTCACCATCCCGGATCGGGTGGCCGACGCCTTTGCTCGCGTAGATCGGGCCGGAGAGGTGGCGCAGCTTCCGCAGGCTGTCCGATGAGGGCTGCCATTCCGTCCCACGACGTGTTCGAGGCCACTCCGAACCCGTACCTCCTGCTCGCCGCCGATAGCCCCACCTTCACGATCATCGGCGTGAACGACGCCTACCTGCGCGCGACCATGACCAAGCGCGAAGCGATCATGGGTCGGTCGATGTTCGAGGTCTTCCCAGATGATCCGGCCACGCCGGAAGCCTTCGGCGAACGCAACCTGCGCGCCTCGCTCGATCGCGCCATTCAGACCGGCCTGCCGGACCGCATGGCCGTGCAGCACTACAACATCCGAGGTCCGGACGGCGTGTTCGTGGAGCGGCACTGGCGACCGCTCTCCATACCCGTGATGGGACCGGGTGGAGAGGTTCTGAGCCTGATCCACTACGTCGAGGATGTGACCTCAGACGTCGTAGGTACACGCGACACTCAGACGGCGCTGACCGCCAGCGATGCCCGCTACCGCGCGATCGTCGAGAGTTCGACCGATTACGCGATGGTCGCCATGGACCTGTCCGGCACCATCACCACCTGGAACACAGGCGCCGAGCACGTCCTGGGCTGGCGTGCCGAGGAGATGGTCGGCCGCCCCAGCGAGACCTTCTTCACCGAGGAGGACCGCACCGCTGGCATCCCCGCGCAGGAAATGCGCGCGGCTCTCGAACAGGGCCGCGGCATCGACGAACGCTGGCACCTTCGCAAGGACGGCTCGCGGTTCTGGGCCAACGGCGAGCTGATGCCGCTCAAGGACGAGGCCGGCGCGGTGATCGGCTTCCTCAAGATCCTGCGTGACCGCACCAGCCAGCGTGAGGTTGAGCAGGCCCTGGTCGAGCAGACCGACATCCTGCGTTCCGTGACGGATCACGTCAGCGAAGCCGTGTTCCGGCTCGATCCTGACGGCACGATCCTGCTGGCAAACCCGCCGGCCGGTCGGCTGTTCGGCTGGCCCGCCGACGAGTTGGTGGGCCGGAACCTGCACGAGACGCTGCATCATCACCGGGAGGACGGCACCGCATTCCCGGCCGAGGAGTGCATCTTCGTGCGAGCCTTGCGGGAGGGAACGTCGATCGTCGCCGAGGAGACGGTCTTCTTCCGGCAGGATGGCACGCCGGTGCCGGTGACGTGCACCAACGCTCCCTTGCTCCGCGACGGAGAGGTGGTGGGCGCGGTCGTCACCGTTACCGACCTCACCGCGCGCAAGCGTGCCGCAGAGCAGCAGGAGATCCTCAACCACGAGCTGTCGCATCGCCTGAAAAACACCCTGGCCATCGTGCAGTCCATCGCCACACAGACCCTCCGCGGGGTCACCGAACGGCACCTGGTCGAGGCGTTCGAGCGCCGGGTGCTCGCCCTGTCGCGCGCCCATGACGTGCTGGTGCAGAAGAGTTGGGCCGCCGCCCGAATGCGCAGCGTGATGGAGAGCGTGCTGGCGATGCAGGCGGACCTCGACCGCTTCACGCTCGACGGACCGGACCTGGACATCAGTCCGCAGGCGGCCCTGTCGCTGTCGCTGCTGCTGCACGAGATGGCGACCAACGCGCTCAAGTACGGGTCGCTGTCGGCCGGAGCCGGCAAGGTACGGATCAGCTGGCGCACCGAGACCGATCCATCGCCGACGCTGGTGTTGGACTGGGCCGAGACCGATGGGCCGCCGGTGGTACCGCCGAGCACCCGTGGCGGCTTCGGGTCGAAGCTGATCCGCATGGGCTTGCTGGGAACGCGGGTGGCCGCCCTCGATTACGCTCCTGTCGGCCTTCGCGCCGAGTTCCGCGTGCCGCTCGCTGAAGTGCTGGTTCATTAACCCCAATGGCTCAGTCCCAAGGCCCACGCCTGACTTACGTGCTTGTCGTCGAGGATGACCCGATCCTGATGATGTCGCTCGTCGACTTCGTCGAACAGGCGGGCTGCGAAGCCGTCGAGGCGACCAGCGTGACCGAGGCGCTCCAGATCCTGGAGAACCGCGCCGACATCCGCACGGTGTTCGCAGACCTGGACATGCGCGGCTCTACGATCGGCATGCAGATGGCCATGACTATCCGGGACCGCTGGCCGCCCATCGAGCTGCTCATGGTGTCCTCGCAGCCCTGGGACGCCGCTCAGATCCCGGAGCGAGGTGTGGTCCTCGGCAAGCCCTTCGACCGCCGCAGGATCGAGGCGGTGATCCGCAAGTTCGCCGCCTGAAGTGGTAGGGCGAACGTCGACTTCCCGCCCGGCCATCGAGCGGGCGGACCTACCAAAGGCCTTCGAGAGGCGGCTCGCGGTGATCGGGCGGGGGTTGCTTGAGCTGGCCAGGGTCGAGGCGGACGGGCGGGTCTGCAGGGGTTCGTCGCGGCCGAGGACCGCGGGGCCATGGCGAGGGCTCTGCTCGACGAGGCTCTGGACCGGATCGACCTCCTGGAGGAGCGCGTCGCGGCGCTGCAGGCCGAGCTGGACCGCGTGCGTGTCGACGGCGCCCCGTCGACCGGGAGCGTGCCGCCCGCTTCCGCGGCGGGCGAGGCGGGCTCCGTTCCGCAAGGTCGGGCCCGCGCCGGGTTCGTCGATACCGCGCACGGGCTGAAGCTGGCGCGAGCGGCGAACGACTTCCGGGGGCGTGTGCGGGACGCGGTCGCGGCGGCGGTGCGCCAACGCGGACCCATGGCGGTCCACCCCGTGCTGAGGGCTCTGCCGACCCGGCTGGAGGAGGGGGGCGAGCGGGCGGGCCACCCGCTCACGGAGGCGTTGGCCTGTCTCTTATACACATCTCCGAGCCCACGAGACAAGAGGCAA
>CAXDNE010000068.1:0-27706 GCA_963990595.1 uncultured Methylobacterium sp. | reverse complement strand
TACACTATCCTCTTCGTCGGCAGCGTCAGATGTGTATAAGAGACAGCCGTCTCGAGGGGGCGCACCACCGCGCGGCTGATCAGCCACGTGACGAGGATCGCGAGCAGCACCGCGGCGGCCAGCGTCAGATAGATCGAGAGGCGCGAGCGCTCGTAGACATCCTGGGCGGCCCGCTGGCCGAGCGCCATGCCGCCGTCGAGCAGGGTGCGGAGATTCTTGATCCCGTCGAGGAAGGGCGCCTGCAGGCGGGTGATCTCGTCGTTGCGCGCCTCGACCGCGGCGGCATCCTGCTTGGCGATGGCGGCGAACTGCGCCTCGCCCTGGCCCTTGACCTCGCGGAAGGCCCGCTGGACGTCGCCCGCGGCCGCGGCGATCCGGTCCCAGTTGGCCACGCGCTCGGCCGAGGCGGAGGAGGCCCGGTACTCGGTGGCGAGCTGCACCGTCGTGGCCAGACGGCTCTCCACCTGGGCCGCGGTCTGCCGCCACGCGGCCGCGGTGTCGTCGGTGCGCGCCGGCTGCCCCTGGCTCTGCGTCAGCATCGCGATCACGGCATTGCGGCGCAGGAGCCCGAGGTCGCGGGCCTCGTTCCCGAGATCGTCGAGCTGGCGCAGCACCGTCATGTCGCGCCGGACGATCGCGTCGGTGGTGTCGCGCACCGCCCCGATCTGCTCCAGCGCGTAGAGCCCGAGGGCCACAATCACCACCGTGACGGCGAAGAAGCCGAGGAGGATTCGTCTTCCGATCGAGAGCGTCACGGTCGGGGCTGGCTCCGGTTGGGGCTGACGGACCTGTCAGGGCAGGGCGCGGCGCAGAAGGCGGTCGAGATCGATGGCGACGAAATCGGGGCGGCCATCGCCCGTCGCGCCGGCGGCATAACCCGAAGCGGCCGCGTTGCCCAATCCGTCAGGATCCGCAGCCCCCGGCGTCGCCGCGGAGGCATGCGCGGCGCGGGCGATTCCCAGCACGCGGTCCACCGCGAAGGCCAGCGGCTGCGCGTGGACCTGGGTGCCGCGCAGCACGACCAAGTGGCCCGCCTGCGCCTCCGGATCGGACGCCACATCCGGCCGGCCGAGCGCCCGGGCGAGGCTGAGAACGCCGACGATCCGGCCCGAGAGGGCGACGAGCCCGATGAGCGCCGGCACCGCGCCGGGCATCGGGGTGCAGGGACGCATCGGCAGGATCTGCGCGACGGCCGCCATCGGCAGCCCGTAGCGCTCGGCCCCACAGACGCAGACGAGGTGGTCGACGCCCGGATCGGCCTCCGCGGCGAGACCGCCGCGCCGGGCGAGGGCGACGGTGCGCTCGGCCCGCAGGTCCCGCGCCATGCGGATCCGCGGGCGGTCCCCCTGTGCGCTCGGGCGTGCCTCCATCAGGAACTCCTGCCGTCCATGCCGCGACCCGGACCGAGGCCGGCGCGGGCGGCGGCCGCGCCGGCCGCGATCTCGCCGGCGGACGCGCCATCGCCCTCGGGCAGCTCCGTATCCGGATCGAGGGCTTGGCTCAGGGTGATCGCGTTGTCGAGGGCGCGGGCCGCGTCATCCGGGCGACCCAGCGCGATGAGCAGCAGGCCGAGATGATAGTGGGCCATCACGAAGGCCCGGTCGAGATAGAGCGCCGCCCGCAGCGCCCGTTCGGCTTCCGCGTCGCGCCCGAGGGTGCGGGCGAGCAGGCCCTCGTAGAAACGCAGGGCCGGATCGGTGGGATCCCGATCGAGGGCGGCGCGCAACGCCCGCCAGGCCGCGCCGGTCTCGCCGGCATCCGCCAGGGCGCGGATCCGGTCCCGGTCCTCCGGCTGGTCCAGGCGCGCGCCGCTGTCCCCGGCCTCCGAAATGCTGTCGGGACGCTCGGCCGCCCGAACCGCGCGCGCGGGCGGCGCGGCTTCAGGAGGCTGCGCCAGCGGCGCGTGAGCGCCATCCGCGCCCCCGGATCCCTCCGCTCGGCCGTCGTGTCGGGCGGATGACGGCCAGTCCGGCACCGTCCACGCCGCGGCGGGCAGCGGCACCGGATCGGAGCGGGTCGGCGGCAGCGCCTCCCCGAGGCGGCGATAGGCGACGGTCCCGGGCAGGCTGACGGCCTCGAGGAAGCTCGCGAAGGCGGGGCTCGGCTCGGCATGGCCGAGCAGCAGCCAGCCATCCGCCCGCAGCCTGCGGCTGAGGCCTTGCACCACGGCCATCACCGTCCGGGCATCGAAATAGATCAGCACGTTGCGGCACAGGATCAGGTCGAACCCCTCGCCCTGCGGCGTCCCCGGATCGGCGAGCGTCAGTAGGTTGCCGCGCTCGAACCGCACCAGCGTGCGGAATTCCGGCCGCAGGGCGTAGCCGCCCTCGCGCCGGATGCCGGGGGCGGGCGGCAGCCGCGTGAAGTAGCGCAGCCTCTCCTCGGGCGGCATCGTGCGCAGGGCCCAGCGGCCGTATTCGGCGGCGCGCGCGGTGGCCAGCGCCTCGGTGCTGATGTCGGTGCCGAGGATCGCGACGCGCCAGTCGGGGAGGGCCTCGCCGAGCAGTTCCCGGACGAGAATGGCCAGGGAATAGGGCTCGGCCCCGGTCGAGCAGCCGGCACTCCAGATCCGCAGCGAGCGCTCGGAGGACCGAGCGGCGATCAGCGCCGGCAGGATGGTCTCGCGCAGCGCCTGGAACTGCTCGGCGTAGCGGAAGAAGAAGGTCTCGCCGACCGTGATCTCGGCCTCGAGACTCGCCCATTCGGCCTCGCCCTGCGCGCCGTCCGACAGGAGGGCGGCGTAGGCGGTGCAGTCGGCCACGCGGGCGGCGCGGAAGCGCCGGCGCAGCCGCTCGATCAGGAGATCGTCCTTGTCGGCGTAGTAGTGGTGACCGGTCCGCGCGATGATCCGCGCCTTCAGCGCGGCGTAGGCGGGATCGGCGCCCGGATCGGGGCGGGGAGTACCCGGAGGACGGGCCATCGCGGGATCTAGAGAGTCTCTGGCAGCGCGGCGAGCCGTTCGGCTGCGGCCTGCGTCAGCGCGGCGACACGGGCCTGTTCCTGCACCGTCAGGAGACGCTCCGGTGCCAGCAGGTGGACGAGGCGCTCGCCGAGAACGAGCTCCGCCGCGATGCAGCCATTGAGCGTGCCGGCCTCCTCCACCGGCCGGATCGCGGACTCGGCCAGGGTCGCGAGGTCGGCGACCCGGTCCACAAGATAGGCCTGCGCCCCGTCGCGGGTGAGGATGAGATGCGCGTACAGGCCCGGCGCCGCGGCAGCCGGGCGCAGGCCGAGCAGGGCCGCGAGCTCGATGACCGGAACCGGTACCCCTCCGAGATTGAGAAAGCCGATCAGCCAGCCTCCGGAGGCGAGCGGACTCTGGAGTTCCGGCAGGGGCAGCACCTCGGCCACGGCCGCGCGGGGCAGGGCGCAGGGCGTCCCGGCCACGTCGAGGACGAGATAGGCCGAACCGCTGCTGGCCAACGCCACCCGCTCCCTCTGTCGCTCGGTCACGGCCGGGCCTGCATGGGTCGCGACATAGGCCGTGTTCGCGCGCGCGGCAATTGTCCGGTCGACGTGGCACGTTTTCGCGGAACCAAGTCTTGCCTCAGCCGCTTATTTTCCGACGCAGCGGCCTCGCCCCCGCGAGGGGCGGGGCCTCGCCTGCGCCGGTCTACGCCAGGGATTGACGATGAGGAAACTTCTGTTGGCCGCCGCGTCGCTGACGCTCCTCGCGGGCTCCGCCTACGCCCAGGGCAACTCGCCCTACAACTCCGCTGGCTCGCAAGCAGGCGGCCCCCGTGGGGGCATGGAGCGGGCTGCAGAGGGCACTGCCATGGAGCAGGGCGCCGCCCCGGCCCCGCGCCCGGCGATGCGCAAGCGCGTGAAGCACAAGCGGTCGATGAAGCATCACCGCCGGACGCACCACCAGATGTGATCGCCCTCGGGCCACGCCGCAGAAGCGGCCATGCCCGGACGGCCCGGCCTGTCGCACCCGCGGCAGGCCTTTTTCATGCCCGGCGGGTGCCGGGCGGCCGGCGCGTCGGAAGCATAATTCCGGTTCTCCGGCGGTTGCCGGACGGGAACGCGCGGTTCAAGCTCGCGCGAAGCCGCGTCAACCGAAGGATGTTCGCAAACGAACATTCTGTCGCGCAGTGATTGCGCGGCCAGGCCCCGCGGAGACGGGGCCGGATGGAAACGCGAGGGGATATCGATGTCGCGACCGCTCGACCGGAGGTCCGAGGACAGGATCGAGACGACCGGGGTCGAGGGGCGGCGCAGCGCCATCGTGGCCGCGGTGCGCCAGCGGGGCTTCGTCACCATCGAGGCCCTAGCGGCGCAGTTCGGCGTCACCGTCCAGACGATCCGGCGCGACCTCAACGAGCTGAGCGCCGAGGGGCGCCTGGAGCGCTACCGCGGCGGTGGCGGCCTGCCCTCGAGCGTCGAGAATATCGACTACGCGGACCGCCGGGTGACCCTGCTGCCGGAGAAGACCCGGATCGGCCGGCTCGCCGCGAGCCGGATCCCGTCGCACTGCTCGGTCTTCATCAACATCGGCACGACGCCCGAGGCGGTCGCCCGGGAGCTGACCCGGCACGACGACCTCAGCATCATCACCAACAACCTCAACGTCGCGATCTCGCTCGCCGAATCCACGGAGTTCCGCATCGTCGTGGCGGGCGGCACGGTGCGCAACCGCGACGGGGCCGTGCTCGGCCAGCTCACCTGCGACACGCTCAGCCAGTTCCGCGTCGACGTGGCGGTGATCGGCATCAGCGGCATCGACGCCGACGGGGCGCTCCTCGACTTCGATTACGAGGAGGTGCGGGCGACGCAGACCATCCTGGCCCATGCCCGCAAGACCTTCCTGGTGGCCGACCACACCAAGTTCACCCGCCGCCCGATGGTGCAGGTCGGGCGGCTCGATCAGATCGACACCTTCTTCACCGACCGAACGCCGCCGGCGGAGATCGTCGCGCTGATGGAGCGCCAGGGCGTCACCCTGGCGGTCGCCGACGCCGCCACCGAACCGTAACGAACAATTTTTTTTCGCTTGCGAAAACACGCGAGCCGCTCAATATAGTGCCAACCCGCCGCGAGGGCGGGATTGGAGGAACCATGGCGGCAGCAACGCGCCAGCGCGAGCCGTCCGACGCCTACGATCTCCTGATCATCGGCGGCGGCATCAACGGCACCGGCATCGCCCGGGACGCGGCCGGCCGCGGCCTGTCGGTCCTGCTGGCCGAGCGCGGGGATCTGGCGGGCTTCACCTCCTCGTCCTCGACGAAGCTGATCCACGGCGGCCTGCGCTACCTCGAATATTACGAGTTCCGCCTCGTCCGCGAGGCGCTGGCGGAGCGCGAGCGGCTGCTGCGGCTCGCCCCGCACGTGATCTGGCCCCTGCGCTTCGTCCTGCCCCATGACGAGGGGCTGCGGCCGGCCTGGATGCTGCGGCTCGGCCTGTTCCTCTACGACCACCTCGCGCGGCTGCGCACGCTGCCGGGCTCGACCTCGGTGGATCTGCGCAGGTCCGCTTACGGCGCGCCGCTGCAGAAGCGCCTCACGCGCGGCTTCGTCTATTCCGACTGCTGGGTCGAGGACAGCCGCCTCGTGGTGCTCAACGCCATGGATGCCCGGGAGCGCGGCGCCACGGTCCTGACCCGCACCGGCGTGGTCTCGGCCCGGCGCGAAGGGGACGGCTGGGCGGTGACGCTGCGCGACGAGCGCGGCGGGGCCGAGCGGACCGTCCGGGCCAAGGCGGTGGTCAACGCCGCCGGCCCCTGGGTCAGCGAGACGCTGGGCGGCACGCTGGGCATCAACAGCCGTGCGGCGGTGCGGCTGATCAAGGGCAGCCACATCGTGGTCAAGCGCCTGTTCGCGGGCGATCAGGCCTACATTCTGCAGCAGCCCGACAAGCGCATCATCTTCGCGATCCCCTACGAGCGCGACTTCACGCTGATCGGCACCACGGACGTGCCCTACGAGGGCGAGCCCGGCCCGGTCTCGATCTCCCCGGAGGAGACCGACTACCTCTGTGGCTGCATCAACCGCTCCTTCGACACGACGATCACCCCAGCCGACGTGGTCTGGAGCTATTCGGGCGTGCGCCCCCTCTACGACGACGCGGCCGAGAACGCGTCCGCCGTGACCCGCGACTACGTTCTCGACATCGAGGACCAGGGCGGGCGCGCCGCCGTGCTGTCGGTGTTCGGCGGCAAGATCACCACCTACCGGCGCCTCGCCGAGCACGCGCTGGAGAAGCTGAAGCCCTACTTCCCCGCGCTCAAGAAGGCCTGGACCGGCGACGCGGTCCTGCCCGGCGGCGCCATGAAGGACGCCGATTTCGACCAGTTCCTGGCCAAGCTGAGGGCCGAGAAGCCGTTCCTGCCGGAGGAGACCGCCCGCCGCCTCGCCCGCGCCTACGGCACAAGGGCGCGGGACATCGTGGGCACCGCGCAATCCATGGCGGATCTCGGCGAGACCTTCGACGGCGGGCTCACGGCGGCCGAGGTCGATTACCTGCGCACCGAGGAATGGGCGGTCACCGCCGACGACATCCTGTGGCGGCGCTCCAAGCTCGGCCTGCGCACCGGCGCGGAGAGCGCCGCGCGCCTCGCCGCCTACCTCGACCGCAGGGCCGAGGCGGCCTGATCTTTTCGGCCCCGATCCGGCGTCAGACCGGTCGGGCATAACAGGGGAGGGAACGATGAGCCGTTACGTCGGGGCCATCGACCAGGGCACCACCAGCAGCCGCTTCATCGTGTTCGACCGGGAGGGCAGCGTCATCGCGCTTGCCCAGGCCGAGCACGCGCAGATCTACCCGGCCCCCGGCCATGTCGAGCACGACGCCACCGAGATCTGGACGAAGACGCAAGGCGTGATGCGCGAGGCGCTGGAGAAGGAAGGCCTGCAGCCGTCCGATCTCGCGGCCGTGGGCATCACCAATCAGCGCGAGACCACGCTGATCTGGGACCGGAGGACCGGCAAGCCGCTGCACAACGCCCTGGTCTGGCAGGACACCCGCAACGACCGCCTGGTGGCCGAGTTCGCCCGCGACGGCGGCCGCGACCGGTTCCGCGATCTCACCGGCCTGCCGCTGGCGAGCTACTTCTCCGGCCTCAAGCTCCGCTGGCTGCTCGACCACGTTCCGGGCGCCCGGGAGAAGGCCGAGGCCGGCGACGTGCTGTTCGGCAATATCGACACGTGGCTCGTCTGGAACCTCACCGGCGGCACCGAGGGCGGCCTCCACGTCACCGACGTGACCAATGCCAGCCGCACGCAGCTGATGTCGCTCAAGACCCTCGAATGGGATGAGGGCATGCTGAGGACCTTCGGCATCCCGAAGGCGATGCTGCCGAGGATCGTCTCGTCGAGCGAGGTGTACGGGGAGACCAAGGCGCCGTTCGCGGGCGTACCGATCGCCGGCATCCTGGGCGACCAGCAGGCGGCCCTGTTCGGCCAGACCTGCTTCACCCCCGGCGAGGCCAAGAACACCTACGGCACCGGCTGCTTCGCGCTGATGAACACCGGCGAGGAGCCGGTCCCCTCGAAGGCCGGCCTCGTCACCACGCTCGCCTACCGCCTCGACGGCCAGAAGCCGGCCTACGCGCTGGAGGGCTCCATCGCCATCACGGGCGCCCTGGTGCAGTGGCTGCGCGACAACCTGCACATGATCAAGGATTCCGCGGAGGTCGAGACCCTCGCCACCACGGTCGAGGACAATGGCGGCGTCTACTTCGTGCCGGCCTTCTCGGGCCTCTACGCGCCGCACTGGAACGAGGGCGCCCGGGGCCTGATCATCGGCCTGACCCGCTACGTCAATCGCGGCCACATCGCCCGCTCGGTTCTGGAGGCGACCGCCTTCCAGACCCACGAGGTGCTGGACGCGATGGCCAAGGATTCCGGTATCCCGGTCAAGGAATTGCGCGCCGACGGCGGCATGGTCGCCAACACCACGCTGATGCAGTTCCAGGCCGACATGCTCGACGTGCCGGTGGTGCGCCCGAAGGTGGCCGAGACCACGGCGCTGGGCGCCGCTTACGCGGCGGGTCTCGCGGTCGGCTACTGGAAGGGCCTCGACGACCTCAAGCGCAACTGGGGTGTCGACAAGCGCTGGACGCCGAAGATGGATGCCGGCCAGCGCGAGAAGATCGCCGCCGCCTGGGCCCGCGCGGTGCAGCGCTCCTTCGACTGGAAGACCGACGAGGATTGAGGACGGCCCCGGGCCCGTGCGCGCGGCGTGCGGACCTGAGCCCGTTCTGATCGGGTCATTCCCATCCGCGACCTCATCCTGAGGTGCGGCGCAGCCGCCTCGAAGGAGGGCTCCAGCCGGCCGCGCGATCCCCGCAGGCCTCCTGCGCGGCCTCCGCTGCGCTCCGGCCCCTCAGGATGAGGACGAGGACTGGAGAAGCGCGAACATTCGGTGACCACTTGCGGCGGTCACACGCGCACAATCTTTAGACGACTACAAAAAAGCAGCGAACGGGGGAGACAGGACGATGACATCACCTTTCCTGGGCGAATTCCTGGGCACGATGACCTTGATCGTGCTCGGGGACGGCGTCGTCGCAGGGGCCCTGCTCAAGCATTCCAAGGGCGAGAATGCCGGCTGGATCGCCATCACGGCGGGCTGGGCCTTCGCGGTCCTCGGCGGGGTCTTCGTGGCCAACGCCGCCGGCAGCGCCGACGCGCATATCAATCCCGCCGTCACGGTGGCCGGCGCCGTCAGTTCCGGCGATTTCAGCAAGCTCGCCACCTACATCCCGGCCCAGATGCTCGGCGCCTTCGTGGGCGCCGCGCTCGTCTGGCTCCACTACCTGCCGCATTGGGGCGCGACCCAGGATCCCGGCCTCAAGCTCGCCTGTTTCTGCACCGGCCCGGCGATCCGGGACGCGAAGGCCAACTGGATCTCCGAGATCATCGCGACCTTCTTCCTGATCCTGACCATCTCGGCCCTCGTGACCAACACGCTGGGGACCTCCGGGGCGATCCCGCGGGGCGTCGCGCCCTACATGGTCGGCATGCTGGTCTGGGGCATCGGCCTGTCGCTGGGCGGGACCACCGGCTACGCCATCAACCCGGCCCGCGACCTCGGACCGCGCGTCGCCCACGCGGTTCTGCCGATCGCCGGCAAGGGCTCCTCCGACTGGGGCTACGCGCTGATTCCGGTGGCCGGTCCCGTGGTCGGCGCGGTGCTGGCCGGGCTGTTCGTGCGGGCCCTCGGGATCTGACGGAAATCCCGGACCCTCAACCACCGCGGGGCGGCCCGGCGTCGCGGCGGTTTGCGGCGCGCGGCCTTGCGCCTTAAGTCTGGGCGATCTCGACCGCGCCCACGGGCGCTTCCCCGCGGTGTGGCAGCCCCCGACCCATGGCCGTCGTCCTCGACATCCTGAAGAACGATCCGCGGCCGGTCCGCCTGCGTCACCCCGAGAAGGCGCACCGGCCCGACCAGCCCGTCCAGGCCAAGAAGCCGGACTGGATCCGCGTGAAGGCGCCCGGCTCCAAGGCCTGGACCGAGACCCAGAAGATCGTGCGCGAGCACGGCCTAGTGACGGTCTGCGAGGAGGCGGGCTGCCCGAATATCGGCGAGTGCTGGGAGAAGCGGCACGCCACCTTCATGATCATGGGCGACACCTGCACGCGGGCCTGCGCCTTCTGCAACGTGCGCACCGGCCTGCCCGACGCCCTCGACGCCGACGAGCCTGAGAAGATCGCCGATTCGGTGGCCAAGCTCGGCCTCCACCACGTGGTGATCACCTCGGTGGACCGCGACGACCTGAAGGACGGCGGCGCCGAGCACTTCGCCCGCACCATCGCGGCGATCCGGCGGGCGAGCCCCGGCACCACGGTGGAGATCCTGACGCCCGACTTCCTGCGCAAGGACGGGGCGCTCGAAGTCGTGGTCGCGGCCAAGCCCGACGTGTTCAACCACAACCTCGAGACGGTGCCGGCCAAGTACCTCACGGTGCGGCCCGGGGCCCGCTACTTCCACTCGGTGCGCCTGCTCCAGCGGGTGAAGGAGCTCGACCCGACGATCTTCACCAAGTCAGGCATCATGGTCGGGCTCGGCGAGGAGCGGAACGAGGTGCTCCAGCTCATGGACGACCTGCGCTCGGCCGACGTCGACTTCCTCACCATCGGCCAGTATCTGCAGCCCTCGAAGAAGCACCACGAGGTCGTGCGCTTCGTGCCCCCCGACGAGTTCAAGACCTACGAGACCACCGCCTACGCCAAGGGCTTCCTTCTGGTCTCGGCCACGCCGCTGACGCGTTCGTCGCACCATGCGGGTGAGGATTTCGCGCGTTTGCAGGCGGCTCGCCTCGCGAAGCTGTCGCCCGCGCTCTCGGCCTGAGGAAATCCGAAGACCATGCCGTCCTTCCGGGTCACCCGCGCGGTGAAGCACTCGCCGCAGCAGATGTACGACCTCGTCGCCGACGTGGAACGTTATCCCGAATTCCTGCCGCTCTGCGAATCCCTGCGGGTGATCCGCCGCCAGGACATGCCGGATGGCGGCCAGGTGCTGATCGCCGAGATGGGGGTGGGCTACAAGGCGATCCGCGAGCGCTTCACCACGCGCGTCACCCTGGATCCCGCGAACCTCAAGATCGTGGCTGAGTATATCGACGGCCCGTTCCGGCATCTGGAGAACCGGTGGCTGTTCAAGGATGGCCCGGCCGGCGGCTGCAACGTCGACTTCTTCATCACCTACGAGTTCAAGAGCCGCACCCTGGGGCTCCTGATGGGCACGATGTTCGACCGGGCCTTCCGCAAGTTCACCGACGCCTTCGAGGGCCGGGCGAACCGGATGTACGGCGTGGGGGCGTAGGTCCCGCCCGTCCTCGCCGCGCGGCGCGCGCGGACGGCGACGGACCCGATCAGGCCTGGGCCGGCACGCGCACGTGCTCGGGCCGCACGCCCATCCCGATCAGCCGGGCCGGCAGCCCCTGAAGCCGCGGCAGCGCGTCGAGCACCCGGAGCGCCAGCGGCGCCCGGAACGGCGCGTCGGCCGCCAGCGACGCGGCGATCACCCGCGACTGGATCACCCGCTGGAGCGCCTGCGTCGCCCGGACCGGGAACATCCGCCGGGCCTGGACCCGGGCGAGGTCGGCCTCTGCGACGCGACCCGCGCGCAGCGGCCCGGCCAGGATATTGGCCGCCGCCACCGCGTCCTGGATCGCGAGGTTGATCCCGACGCCGCCCACCGGAGACATGGCATGCGCGGCGTCGCCGATGCAGAGCAGCCCGGGGCGGTGCCAGCGGTCGAGCCGGTCGACCGTGACGGTCAGGAGCTTGACGTCGTCCCAGTCGGCGATCGCGTCGGTGCGGTCGGCGAGGAACGGCGCGATGGCGCCCACCGCCGCCCGGAACGCCGGCAATCCCTTCGCGCGCAGCGCCGCGTCGCCGCCCTTCGGCACCACGTAGGCGCATTGCCACGCGTCGCCCCGGTCGAGGGTGATCAGGATCCGCCCCGGGCCGAAGCGGCCCGCCGCCGCCTCCGGATCGCCCGCCCGGCGGGGCAGGCGGAACCACAGCACGTCGATGGGTGCCCCGAAGGCGCGGGGCCTGAAGCCCGCGCTTGCGCGCATCCGCGAATGGCGACCATCCGCGCAGAGGACCAGATCGGACCGGATCTCCACCGGACCCTCCGGCCCCTCCGCCCGCACGCCCACGACCCGGCCTTCCGTCTCGATCAGGTCGCGCGCCTCGGTACGGCGGATCAGCCGGAAGCCCGGGTAGCGCCCGGCCTCGGCGGCCAGGAAATCCAGGAAGTCCCATTGCGGCATGAAGGACAGGAAGCGGTTCCGGGCCGGGAGCCGGCTGAAATCGGCGACGCGGTAGCTGCGCCCGTTGACCACCCCCGAGAAGCTCTCGACGCGCCGCTGGGGCAGCGCGCGGAAGCGTTCGGTGAAGCCCAGTTCGTCCATCAGGTCGAGGGTCGAGGGGTGGATCGTGTCGCCGCGGAAGTCGCGCAGGAAGTCGGCGTGCTTCTCCAGCACGGTGACGGCGATCCCGGCGCGGGCGAAGAGCAGGCCGGCCATCATCCCGGCGGGACCGCCGCCGACGACGCAGAGCCGGGTCGTCACCGTATCCATCCGCCGTCTCCCCCAAGCCGCGCCCGGATCAGGGCGCGGACGCTTCCTCCAGAAGGCCGACGGCGTCGGCGACGGCGGCGCGGCGGATCTCCGCGCGCCCGAGATCGCCGTAGCGCCGCTCCAGGTGGCGGGCACCGCCATCGCGGACGGCGAGCCCGAAATGCACGAGGCCGACCGGCTTCTCGGCGCTGCCGCCGCCCGGGCCGGCGATGCCGGTGATCGCGACCGCCACCGAGGCGCGCGACGATGCCAGCGCGCCGGCCGCCATCGCCCGGGCCACCGGCGCGCTGACGGCGCCGTGCCGGCGGATCAGGTCCATGGGCACGCCGATCGCCTCGGCCTTGGCCTCGTTCGAGTAAGTCACGAAGCCGCGCTCCACCACGGCCGACGAGCCCGGAACCGTGGTGAGCAGGGCGGCCACGAGGCCGCCGGTGCAGGATTCGGCCGTGGCGATCGTCCGCCCGGCCGCCGTGTAGGCCGCGATCAGGGCCTCGGCGCGCGCGAGCAGCGCTGTGTCGTCGATCATCGCGAACAGGCTCCCAGCGGGCGGCCGCGCCCTATCTCGTGTTGTGACGCAAGGCCGGTCGCGGCTCAAGGACCGGCCCCCCCCGACAGGAGACACGGGACCCATGACCTTTCCCGCGACCACGGCCGTCTATGCCGGGCTGCTCGCCCTCCTGTATCTGGGGCTGTCGGGATGGGTCATCGCCAGTCGGGTTTCCGAGAACGTCCTGTTCGGCGACGGCGGCGACGACGCGGTCCTGAAGCGGGTCCGGTCGCACGCGAACTTCTCGGAATTCGTGCCGCTGGTGCTGATCCTCGTCGGCCTGCTCGAGGCGGGGGGCGCCGGCCACGGGCTGGTCCAGGGGCTCCTGCTCGCCCTTCTGGTCGGCCGGATCCTGCATCCGATCGGGATGTTCGCGCCCCCGAATTCGCCGCGGCAATTCGCCTGCCGGGGCGGCGGCATCCTGCTGACGATGGCGTCCCTCGGAATCGCCGCGATCGCGCTGCTGCTGCGGACGGCCTGACCGCTCAGCCCTGGCGCATCGCGGTCTCGGCCTGCGCGTCGAGGACGGGGCCGTCCTCCTCGGGCAGCCGCACCGTGGCGGCCGCCTGGGCGGCGAGCCCCTCGGCGCGGCCGACGAAGCCGAGCTTCTCGGTGGTGGTAGCCTTGATCGAGACCGCGCTCAGCGGCACGCCCGCGATCGCGGCGATCCGTGCGCGGATCTCCTCCCGGTGCTTCCCGATGCGCGGCGCCTCGGCCAGCACGGTGATGTCGAGATGGTCGATGCGGCCGCCCCGGGCCCGGACCAGCCCGCAGGCATGGGCCAGGAACTGATCGGAGGACGCCCCGCGCCAGCGCTCGTCGGAGGGCGGGAAGTGGGTGCCAATATCGCCGTCCGCGATGGCGCCCAGCAGGGCGTCCGTGAGGGCGTGGAGCGCCACGTCGCCGTCGGAATGGGCGAGCACGCCCCGGTCGGCCGGGATCTTCACGCCGCCCAGCCAGACATGGTCGCCGGTGGTGAAGGCGTGCACGTCGAAGCCGGTGCCGAGGCGGGTGACGTAGGTGGTCATGGCGCGGGCTCCGGATAGGGACGTTTCGGCGGTGCCGGCCGCGAAGGCGCGGTCGGCCTCGATCAGGTCGGCGGGTTGGGTGATCTTGCGGTTGGCGATGTCGCCCGCGAAGACCACCACCGGCAGGCCCGCCCATTCGGCGAGCGCGCCGTCGTCGGTGAAGGCGTCGAGGCCCTGCGCGGCGGCGTCCCGGTGGGCGCCGAGCAGCGGGCCGAAGGCGAAGGCCTGAGGCGTCTGCACCGCGCGCAGATGCTCCCGGGGCGGGGTCTCGTGCACGCGGCCGATCCCCGGGGCGATGTCGACGACGCGCTTGACCGTGTCGGTCACCGGCACGCCGGGAACGGCCGCGCCGTGGTCGCGGCCCGCATCGATCGCCCGGGCGATCAGCGCCGCATCGACGAAGGGGCGGGCGGCGTCGTGAACCAGCACGATCTCGGGCGCGGCGTCGGCCGCCAGGGCCTCGAGCCCGGCGCGCACGGAGAGCTGGCGGGTAGCGCCGCCCTCCACCGGCTCGGCGATCTTGTCGCGCAGACCGGTATCCAGCTCTTCCAGGCAGGCGCGGAAGAACTCGGCCGCGTCGGCGGCGATCACTGGCTGGATCCGGTCGATGGCGGCCTGCGCGGCGAGCGCCGCCAGGGTGCGGGTCAGGACGGCTTGGCCGCCGACCCGGCGGTACTGCTTGGGTGTGCCGCCGCCGATCCGGATCCCGCGGCCGGCCGCCACCACCACCGCGGCGACGCCGGCTCCCGCGCTGGCGGGTCCGGTGGCTGGCGTGCCGGTGGCGGACATGGGCGACGAACTCGTGGGATCAGGAGCTGGGATCAGGAGCACGGAACGAGGGCCGGCGCGCGGGCCAGCCGTGCCGCCGATCCCCTGCCGGTGCGGGTGCCCGTCGTTTAAGCGGGGGAGGGCCCGAAATCAACGCGCGGTCCCGCTTGCCAGCGGACCGCCCTTGCCTCATTGTTGTGCAGAATGGCGACTGATCATTATTTGAGCGCGCTGCGCCGCGATCGGAGGGGCGACGAAGGGGCAGAGGCGCCTCCGCTCTGCCTGCTCGCGCCCCTGTCCGGCGTCACCGACCTGCACATGCGGCGGATCGCGCGGCGCTGCGGTGCCGATGCCGTCGTCTCCGAGATGGTGGCGGCCCGGGAATTCACCCGGGGCTCCGGCGAGGCTGCCCTGCGCGCGGAAGGGTCCGGCGTCGATCTCCATGTGGTGCAGCTCGCGGGCTGCGAGGCCGAGCCGATGGCGGAGGCCGCCCGGCTCGCCGAGGCCGGCGGCGCCCACGTGATCGACGTCAACATGGGCTGCCCGGCCAAGGTCGTGACGGGGATCGCCTCGGGCTCGGCCCTGATGCGCGACCTCGACCATGCGGAGCGTCTCCTCGCCGCCGTGCGCGGGGCCGTCGCGGTGCCGGTGACCGTCAAGATGCGGCTCGGCTGGGACGACACGCGCCGCAACGCCGCCGACCTCGCCGCGCGGGCCGAGCGGCTGGGGCTCAACGCCGTGACGGTCCACGGGCGGACCCGGCAGCAATTCTACAAGGGTACGGCCGACTGGGGCGCGATCCGCGCCGTGGTCGAGGCCGTGTCGGTCCCGGTGATCGCCAACGGCGACGTGACCGACCTCGCCAGCGCCCGTGCCTGCCTGGCGGAATCGGGCGCCGCGGGCGTCATGATCGGCCGGGCCGCGACGGGGCGCCCCTGGCGCGTCGGACAGGTCGCGGCGGCGCTCGCCGGCCGGGCTGCGGCCGAGCCGTCGCGGGCCGAGCAGGCCGCGATGGCCGCCGAGCATTACCTCGGCCTCCTGTCGCTCTACGGCCGCGACATGGGGGTGCGCCACGCGCGCAAGCACCTCGCCGCCTATGCCGAGACCGGCGGCGCGCTGGAGCCGGCGGAACGGTCGGCGCTCCTCACCACCACGAACCCGGACACCGCGCTGGCCCTGCTGGCCCGGGCCTTCGCGGGATCGGCCGACTCGGTCCGGGAGGCCGCGTGAGCGACGAACCTGTCCCGCAGGATCCCGGCAGCCGGCGCGACACCGCCGCCGAGGCCGTGCTCAACGCGCTGCCGCTGCCGGTCCTGACGATCGGCGCCGACGAGCAGATCCTCCACTGCAACCACGCCGCGGAGGCCTTCTTCGACTACTCGGCGCGGCTGATGCAGCGCCGGCGCCTGCGCGACATCATCCCGTTCGCCTCGCCGATCATCGCGCTGGTCGCCGAGGTGCGCCGCCGCCGCGCCAGCGTCAGCGAGTACCGGGTGGAGCTGACCCAGCCCCGGCTCGGGCTGGAGCGCAGCGTCGACGTGTTCGCGACGCCCCTCGGCGACGACGGCGACGCCGTGGTGATGATGCTCCAGGAACGCACCATCGCCGACAAGATGAACCGCCAGCTCACCCATCGCGGCGCCGCGCGCTCCATGGTGGCGCTGGGTGCCATGCTGGCCCACGAGATCAAGAACCCGCTCGCCGGCATCCGTGGCGCCGCGCAGCTCCTCGAGAGCACCGGCGCCGAGGAAGACCGGATGCTCACCCGGCTGATCTGCGACGAATCGGACCGGATCGTGCGCATCGTCGAGCGCATGGAGCTGTTCGGCGACGAGCGCCCCTCGGATCGCGGTGCCGTCAACGTCCACGGGGTGCTCGACCAGGTGAAGCGCTCGGCGCAGTCGGGCTTCGCGCGCCACATCCGGTTCATCGAGACCTACGACCCGTCGCTGCCGCCGGTGCTCGGCAACCGCGACCAGCTGATCCAGGTGATCCTCAACCTCGTGAAGAACGCCGCCGAGGCGATCGGCCCGGACGCGGTGGAGGGCGAGATCACCCTGTCGACCGCCTTCCGGACCGGCCTGCGCCTCCAGGTGCCGGGCTCCCGCGAGCGGGTCAGCCTGCCGATCGAGGTGGCGGTGCGTGACAACGGCCCCGGCATCTCGGCCGACCTGCTGCCCGACCTGTTCGACCCGTTCGTCACCACCAAGGCGCAGGGGTCCGGCCTCGGTCTTGCATTGGTGGCCAAGATCGTCGGCGATCACGGAGGCATCGTCGAGTGCGATCCCGCCCCCCGTCGCACGGCGTTCCGCATCCTCCTGCCGATGTCGAGTGCCCGGGACGGGCGCGAATCGGCGGTCGATCCGTGATGTCGATCCCCCTGTCCGGCCCCCCGTCGGAGGTCTGAGTAGAGAGTCATGCCGAACGGCCACATCATCGTCGCCGACGACGACGCCGCCATCCGCACCGTGCTGAACCAAGCGCTGTCCCGGGCGGGCTACGAGGTCCGCTCGACGGGCAATTGCGCCACCCTCTGGCGCTGGGTCGCGCAGGGGGAGGGCGACCTCGTCATCACCGACGTGGTCATGCCCGACGAGAACGTGTTCGACCTTCTGCCGCGCATCAAGCGGGTGCGGCCGGAGCTGCCGATCATCGTGATGAGCGCGCAGAACACCTTCATGACGGCGATCCGCGCCTCGGAGCGGGGCGCCTACGAGTACCTGCCCAAGCCCTTCGACCTGAAGGAGCTGATCGCCATCGTGGGTCGGGCGCTCTCGCGCCCCCGCGGCGCGGCGCCGGCCGGGGCGGCCCCCGAGAACGAGGACATCCCGCTGGTCGGCCGCTCGCCGGCCATGCAGGAGATCTACCGGGCGCTGGCCCGGCTGATGCCCACCGACCTCACCGTGATGATCACCGGCGAATCCGGCACCGGCAAGGAGCTGGTCGCCCGGGCGCTGCACGATTACGGCCGCCGCCGCACCGGCCCGTTCGTGCCGGTCAACATGGCGGCGATCCCGCGCGACCTGATCGAATCCGAGCTGTTCGGCCACGAGAAGGGCGCCTTCACGGGGGCGCTCCAGCGCTCCGCCGGCCGGTTCGAGCAGGCCGAGGGCGGCACGCTGTTCCTCGACGAGATCGGCGACATGCCGATGGAGGCGCAGACCCGGCTGCTGCGCGTGCTCCAGCAGGGCGAGTACACCACGGTGGGCGGACGGGTCCCGATCCGCACCAACGTCCGGATCATCGCGGCCACCAACAAGGACCTGCGGGTCTCGATCCAGCAGGGCATCTTCCGCGAGGACCTGTTCTTCCGCCTCAACGTCGTGCCGCTGCGGCTGCCGGCCCTGCGCGAGCGCTCGGAGGACGTGCCGGATCTCGTCCGCCACTTCTTCGTGCTGGTCGAGCGCGAGGGCCTGACCCGCAAGACCCTCGACGGCGACGCCATGGAACGGCTCAAGCGCTACCGCTGGCCCGGCAACGTCCGCGAGCTGGAGAACCTCGTGCGGCGCCTCGCCGCCCTCTACCCGCAGGAGACGATCACCGGCCCGGTGATCGAGGCCGAGCTCGACACCCTGCCGCTCGCCGCCCCGGCGGCGCCCGCCGCCAACGGCGCCGCCCGCAAGGCCGGCGGGGAATCCGAGAGCCTGTCTAGCGCGGTGGAGCGCCACCTCTCGGATTATTTCTCCGGCTATCGGGACACGCTGCCGCCGCCGGGGCTCTACCACCGGATTCTGCGGGAGATCGAAGGCCCGCTGATCGGCGCGGCGCTGGCCGCCACCCGCGGCAACCAGATCCGCGCGGCGGAACTCCTCGGCGTCAACCGCAACACCCTGCGCAAGAAGGTGCGCGACCTCGACCTGCAGGTGTTCCGGACGGCGCGGTAGGCGGGGCAGGGGGCTCCGGATCGGTCCGGTCCGCCCCCTTCATCCTGAGGTGCCCGCGCCAGCGGGCCTGAGGGAGGGCTCCAGGGATCACAGCGCTGTCTGGAAACCTCCTTCGAGGCCTCCGCTGCGCTCTGGCACCTCAGGATGAGGTCCTGGGTGGGCTCGGTGCGATCCCGCCGGCGCTCAGCGGCCCGGCAGGATCGGGTCGCCGCGCATCAGCGCGTGGAGCCGCTCGGTGTCGAACCCGTTCGGAATGCTGGGCGCGGCGGGCTTGGGTGCCGGCGCGGCCTTGACCGGAGCCGGCAGCGACCCGGTGGCCGACGGCTCCGCCTGAGCGGCGCGGATGACCGGCGCCGGCGCCAGATGCGCGAGCCGGTCGGCACTGACGAGGGCGACGGTCGCCGTCGAGATGAGGACGAGGACGGCGCCGAAGAGGGAACGCAGGATACGCACGCGACGACCCGGAAGGCGACTTGAGACGGCAACAGATTTACGGCGCGGCCGTTAACGAAGCCCCACTCCAAGTCTTCGGGAGGCGATATTGACCAACGCCCAGGCCACCGCGAGCGACAGCCCGTTCATCCAGGGCCGCAATGCCCGCCTCTACGGGAAGCCCGCCAGCGAATGTCCCTATCCGGAGGGCTCCGAGGAGCGCGCCGCCTGGATGGAGGCCTACGACGAGGCCGTGAACTCCGACCCGCCCGAGAAGCCGTGATCCCGGGAAACGTCTGACGCCCGCGCCGCGGAGCTCGGCGTTTGGCTTGACCTCGCCGGGCCGGGGGCGCTTCGTGCGCCCGAGCGCAACCCGATCTCCGAGTCCCGATGTCCCTGAAACCCTCGCCCGAGTCCAAGCACAGCTTCGCGCCCGCGACGCGCCTCGTCCATGCGGGCCGGGACCCGGGGGAGCAGCACGGCTTCGTCAACACGCCGATCTACCGCGGCTCGACGGTGCTCTACCCGACCTACGACGCCATCAAGCACCGGCGCGGGCGCTACAATTACGGCACCTCGGCGACGCCCACCATGGACGCTCTGACGAGCGCCTGGACGGAGCTCGCCGGCGCCGCCGGGACGGTCGTGACCCCCTCGGGGCTGGCCGCCCTCACGGTCGCGCTGATGGCCGCGGTCTCGGCGGGCGACCACCTCCTCGTCACCGATTCCGCCTATCGGCCGACGCGCCAGTTCTGCGACGGCGTGCTGGCCCGCTTCGGCGTTGAGACGACCTATTACGATCCTACGATCGGGACCGGCATCGCCGCGCTGATGCGGCCGAACACGAAGGCCGTTCTCGTCGAGGCCCCCGGCTCGCAGAGCTTCGAGATGCAGGACGTCCCGGCCATCGCCGAGGTCGCCCACGCGGGCGGGGCCTGCGTGATCATGGACAACACCTGGGCGACGCCGCTGCTGTTCCCGCCCCATGAGCGCGGGGTCGACATCGCCGTGGAGGCCGGCACCAAGTACCTGAGCGGCGGCTCGGACCTGCTGATCGGCCTGACCTCCGCCAACGCGCAGTATTTCCCGGCCGTGCGCCGCACCTTCGACCACTTCGCCATGTGCGCCGGCGCGGAGGACATCTTCCTGGCCCTGCGGGGCATGCGCACCATGAACCTGCGGCTGCGCGAGCACGGTCGCGCGGGGCTCGAGATGGCCCGCTGGCTCCAGGCCCGGCCGGAGGTGCTGCGGGTGCTGCATCCCGGCCTGCCGGAGGATCCGGGCCACGCCATCTGGAAGCGCGACTTCTCCGGCGCCTCCGGCCTGTTCGGGGTGATCCTGAAGCCCGTGCCCGAGGCGGCTCTGGCCGCCATGCTCGACGGGCTGGAGCTGTTCGGGATGGGCTTCTCCTGGGGCGGCTTCGAGAGCCTCGTGATCCCGTTCGACTGCGCCCCGTACCGAACCGCCACCCAATGGGCGCCGGGCGGACCGGCCCTGCGCTTCCATATCGGGCTGGAGGACACAGCCGACCTCAAGGCCGACCTCGACGCCGGCTTCGCGCGCCTGCGGGCCGCCGCGTGAGCGCGCCGACCCGGCGCCGCCTGGTCCAGGGCGCGGGCGCCCTCGCCCTCGCCCAGACCCTGCCGGCCGGCGCCGCGGAGGCGGACGTCACCGGCCGGCTCGCCCGCTACATGGTGGCCGCCCGGACCCAGCCGCTGCCGCCCGACGTGCTGATTGCCTGCAAGCACCGCATCCTCGACACCCTGGCGGCCATGGTCTCGGGCGCGCGCATGCGGCCGGGCGAGATGGCGCTGACCTATGTGCGCGGCCTCGGCGGCGCCGATCAGGCCGGCGTGGTCGCCTCCGGCTTCCGGACCACCGCCGTCAACGCGGCGCTCGCCAACGCCATGTGCGCCCACGCCGACGAGACCGACGATTTCGAACCCGTGACCAAGGCCCATCCCGGCTGCGCCACCGTGCCGGCGGCGCTGGCGCTCGCCGAGCAGCACGGCAGTTCCGGCGCGGAGTTCGTCCGCGCCGTGGCCCTCGGCTACGATCTCTGCTGCCGTCTGCTCCTGGCGCTGGGGCCCGACCTCGTGCGCGGGACGCACCGCAGCGCCGAGGGCACGAGTTCCACCTTCGGGGCGCTTGGCGCCGCCGCGTCGCTGGCCCGCCTCGACGAGCAGGGCATGCGCTTCGCGCTCTCCTACGCGGCCCAGCAGGTCTCCGGCCTGTGGAGCTGGGTGCGCGACCACGACCACGTCGAGAAGGCCTTCGACTTCGCCGGCATGGGGGCGCGCAACGGCGTCACCGCGGTCGGCATGGTGGAGGCGGGACTGACCGGCGTCGCCGACGTGCTCGACGGCCGCCACAACCTGCTGAACGCCCTCTCGACCGCGCCGAAGCCCGAGCTGATGCTGGACGGGCTGGGCAGCCGCTTCTTCGTCACCGAGACGGCGATCAAGACCTACTCGGTGGGCTACCCGATCCAGTCGCCCCTCGACGCGACGCTGACCTTGCGCCGGCAATACGGGCTGACGCCCGAGGCCGTGAGCCACATCCTCGTGAAGGTCCCCACCGACGCGGTCGGCATCGTCGGATCGAGCGCCATGCCGGATGTCAGCTGCCAGCACCTCGTGGCGCTGGCACTCGTGAAGGGTGCGGTCTCCTTCACCGACAGCCACGATGCCGGACTGATGCACGATGCCGTGATCGCGGCGCAGAGGGCCAAGGTCGAACTGGTGGGCGATCCGGCCCTGATGGATCCGGCCGCCCCGCGCGGCGCCGTCGTGGCGATCACCCTCGCGGATGGCCGGGTCGTGGAGCACCACACCCGGCACCCGCCCGGCACCAAGGAGAACCCGCTGAGCACCGAGGCGGTGAACGCCAAGGCGCGGGACCTGATGGCGCCGGTTCTCGGATCGGATGCCACCGAGCGCCTGATCGCGCGGGTGAACGCGCTGGAGGCGGTCGCCGACATGCGCGAGCTGCGGCCGCTGCTGACCGCCTGAGGCGGGACCGGCGCGCGCGCTTCCTCTCGTCCGGTGCCGCTGCGCGGCGGGCCCACGGTTTCGGGACCGCCGCGAAGCCCCGCGGCATTTGACCTTCCCGCCCGATCCTGATTGACCCGCCCGGCATGACCACGAGCCTCTCCGCCGACGGCACGCCGCGCCTCGTACCTGCCGACCGGATCGGCCGCGGGCTCGACGCGCTGAGCCTCACGCAGGGCCGGGCCGTCGCGGCCCTGCTGGCTCTGTGCCTCGTCCTGTTCCTGCCGGGCCAGATCTCGCTGCAGCCGATGGACCGGGACGAGCCGCGCTTCGCCCAGGCCTCGAAGCAGATGCTGGAGACGGGCGACCTCGTGGACATCCGCTTCCAGGGGGAGGCGCGGCACAAGAAGCCGGTGGGGATCTACTGGGCGCAGGCCGCCGCGGTGGCGGCCGGCGAGGCGCTCGGCGTGCCCGACGCGCGCACGCAGATCGCCCTCTACCGGATCCCCTCGCTGATCGGCGCCACCGCCTCGGTGCTCCTCGCCTACTGGGCCGCGCTCGCCTTCCTGCCCCGCCGGTCCGCGCTCCTGGCCGCCGCCCTCTACGGCAGTTGCCTGATGCTCGCGGCGGAGGCGCATCTGGCCAAGACCGACGCCCTGCTCGCCGCCTGCGCCACCGCGAGCCTCGGCGCGCTCGCCCGCGCCTGGCTGTCCTCCCGGGACGGCCGGATTCCGGCGGGCTCGGTCTTCGCGGCCTTCTGGCTCGGCCTGGCGCTGGGCATCCTGGTGAAGGGGCCGATGGTGCCGCTGTTCGTGGCGCTGCCGGCGCTGGGCCTGTCGGTCGTGGCGCGCTCCGGACGCTGGCTCCTGGCCCTACGGCCGCTCCCCGGCCTCGCCCTGACCCTCCTCCTCGTCGCGCCCTGGTTCGTGGCCATCGCCTGGAAGAGCGGCGGCGCCTTCTACGCGGAGGCGGTCGGACACGACATGCTGGGCAAGGTCGGCGGCGCCGCCGAGCGGCACTGGGGACCGCCCGGCGCCTACGCGCTCGCCTTCTTCGCCACCTTCTGGCCGGGGGCGGCCTTCGCGGCCATGAGCCTGCCCTTCGCGTGGCGCGCGCGGCGCGAGGCCGGCGTGGCCTTCCTGATCGCCGCGGTGCTGCCGGCCTGGCTGATCTTCGAGGCGGTGCCGACCAAGCTGCCCCATTACGTCCTGCCGCTGATGCCGTGGCTCGCGATCCTGACGGTGCTCGCCCTGTCGCGGGGGGCGCTGGATCCGCGCCTGCGCGGCGCCCGCCTGACGGCGCTGCTGGTGCCGGCGATCCCGGTGGCGTTGACGCTCGGTCTCTGCCTCACCGGCTGGCGCCTCGACGCCCACACGATCCCGTGGCCCGCATTGCCGCTCCTCGCCGCCGCCTGCGCGGTCGCGGCGCTCGCCTGGCTGGCCTTCGCCAGAGGCCCCGCCGATGGCGCGGCCGAGCGCGCCCTCGTGCTCGGCGTGCTGGCCTCCTGCCTGCTCGGTCCGGGCGTGCTCGGCGTGGCGCAGCGCGCGTTGCCTTCCCTCAAGGTCTCCCCGCGGCTCGCCGCCCTGCGCGACCGGATGGCCTGCGCGAACCCGCAGGTGGCGAGCCTCGGTTATCGCGAGCCGAGCCTCGTCTTCCTCGTCGGCACCGGCCTCGACCTCCCGCCGGACGGCGCCGCGGCGCGGCAGTTCCTGGAAGGCGGCGGCTGCCGGCTGCTCTTCGTCGAAGCCCGCGACCGGGACGATTTCAACGCGGCCTGGCCGGTGGGAAGCGGGGCGCCCGCGCCCATGGCCGAGATCGAAGGCTTCAACCTCAACACCGGCCGGCGCGTCTTCGTCACGGCCTACGCGGTGACCCCGTGAGCGACGCGCTCCATCTCAGCGTGGTCGTGCCGGTGAAGAACGAGGCCGGCAACATCGCGCCTCTGGTCGCCGAGATCGAGGCCGCCTGCGCCGGCCTCGCCTTCGAGCTGATCTACGTCGATGACGGGTCCACCGACGGCACAGAGGCCGCCCTGGCGGCCGCCCGCTCGGGCCGCCCCTGGCTGCGGGTGCTGCGCCACGCGACCAGCGGCGGCCAGTCGGCGGCCGTGCGCAGCGGCGTGCTCGCCGCCCGGGGTGGGGTGATCGCGACCCTCGACGGCGACGGCCAGAACGATCCGGCCTTCATCCCCGTCCTGCTCGGCGCCCTGGAGGCGGCCGGACCGCGGGCCGGCCTCGCGCAAGGCCAGCGGCGCGGGCGCAAGGACGGGCGCTTCAAGATGCTCCAGTCGCGGATCGCCAACGGCGTGCGCGGGCGCATCCTGAAGGATTCCACCCGCGATACCGGCTGCGGGCTGAAGGTGTTTCGCCGCGCCGTGTATCTCCGGCTGCCGTATTTCGATGCCCTGCACCGGTTCATGCCGGCCCTGACCGCGCGCGAAGGCTTCGCGGTCGTCCACCGCGACGTGGTCGACCGGCCGCGGTTCACCGGCGTCTCGAATTACGGCCTGTTCGACCGGCTCTGGGTCGGTCTCCTCGATCTGGCCGGGGTCTGGTGGCTCATCCGGCGCAAGCGGGCCGACCCGCGGCCCGAGGAACTTGCCGCCCCGGCCGGGATGCCGTCAGACCAGGACGTCGGATGCTGATCCAGCTCGCCCACGATCTGCCGGCCTATTTCTACGACGTGTTCGTCACAAGGCTCGATTTCTGGCTGGTCTTCGGCATCGTCGCCCAGGTGGTGTTCGGCTCCCGCTTCATCCTGCAATGGATCGCCAGCGAGCGGGCGGGCCGGAGCGTCATGCCGCTCTCGTTCTGGTTCCTGTCGATCCTCGGCGGGATGATGACCCTGGTCTACGGCTTCGTGCGGCGGGAGCCGGTGATCATCATCGGCCAGGGCCTCTCCACCGGCATCTACCTGCGCAATCTTGCGCTGATCTTCCGCGAACGCCGGCGGAAGCGGGGCGCCGCATGAGCCGCACGGAGCTGCCCGCCTTCTACGACGATCTGGAGGCCACCTTCGCCGAATTGTGGCGGCTCCTGGCGGACGGCGCCGCCCATGGGCGCAGCGGGTTTCATCTGCCGGCGCTCGCGACTCGCGGGGCGGCCGGCGCCCCGCGGCTGCGCACCGTGGTGCTGCGCCACGCCGACCCGGACGCCGGCACCCTCCGGTTCCATTGCGACCGCCGCTCCGACAAGGCCGCCGAGATCCTGGCGCATCCGGCCTGTGCCCTCGCCGCCTACGACGAGGCCGCGAAGGTCCAGATCCGCATCGAGGGCGACGCCGCGCTGCACACGGACGACGCCGTGGCCGACGCGGCCTGGGCGGGGTCCCGGGCGATGAGCCGGGTCTGCTACGGGAGCGAGCCCGGCCCCGGCACGGCCCTGGCCGCGGGCGGGGCCTACACGGTGCCGGACGAGGCCGCGGCCGGCAGCGCGGGACGGCCGCATTTCGCCGCCGTGGTGGTCCGGGCCGAGCGCCTGGACTTCCTCTATCTCGACCGCCGCGGTCACCGCCGGGCGGTTTGGCGGCGGAGCGAGGCCGCCTGGCGTGGGACGTGGCGCGCGCCCTGAGCCCGGCGCGCCCGGCGCTCCACATGAACAGATCCGGAAAGAGATCCGGGACAGGGGCCTGACAGCGTCGAGGCGCGCCGCAATCCCGGAGATTCGCAGATCGATAGTTGAAGGCTGTTCTATTCTGCCATCACAGGGCGAACCATCAGCAGGACGGTCTCATTTTTGATCCGACCTGTCCCAGCCCACCGGTTCGATGTCGACTTTGCTGTCTCCGAGACCATAAGCAGCCGGCCCTCGGGAGACGTCGTCGGTGCGTCGCTGCTTCAAGTTCCCCATCGCCCTCAAGATCGCGTTCGCCTTCGCTTTCATAGCCGCGAACTCGACCGGGTATCTCTGGTACATCTCCCAGCGGATGACCGCGGCCGACGCGGCCTACAGCGCCTATCTGGGCAACGACGCCACCGCGGCGACGATGGCGGCGCATCTGGGCCGTGTCGCCTATCAGATGAGCTACGTGGCCTTCCGCGCCTTGGGCGAGGCCGATCCGGACGAGTCGGACCGCGTCGGTGCCGCGTTCGCGCCGCTTCCGGCCGAAGCCGCACAGCTCCTCGACGGCGTGCGCCGGAACGCCCCGGCCTTCCACGACCGGACCGCCCGGATCGCGGAGCTGCTCGACACCTACGTCACGCTCACCGGCGAGATGTGCGCCATGGCCAAGAAGGGCATGAGCGCCCAGGCGCTGACGCTCGCCCACCGGAAGGTGGATCCGCTGCAGAAGACCCTGTTTGCGGAACTCGATGCCTTCGTGGACGACCTGGGCGCGTCGATCCGCAGGGGCTCCGAGACCCTGAGCGCGGAGACCCACACGACCCTGTCCTGGACGATCGGCCTGTCGGCGGGCGGCATCGCGGCCAGCATCCTCATCGGGGTGCTGGGGGTGAATGCCGGGGTCACGCGTCCGCTCGGCAGGCTCGCCCTGGCCCTGAAGACCATGTCGGACGGGCGGATCGACACGGAGATCCCGGAAGCGCGGCGCACGGACGAGATCGGTGCCATCGGCAAGGCCGTTGAGGGGATCAAGGCCCTGGTCTCCCGGAAGGCCGCCGAGCAGGCCGAGGTCAAGCGGCTGGCGGACGAGGCAGCCGCGGCCGACCGCAGCCGGACGCTCCTGACCTTCGCGGCGGATTTCGAAGATACGGTGGGCCGGATCATCGGCCTCGTCGCCGGATCGGTCGCCGCCCTGCAGGCGACGGCCCGGACCATGACCGACACCGCCGGACGGGCTGCCGGGGAATCCACCCATGCGGCAAAAGCCGCCGCGGAGGCCGCCCGCACCGTCAACACCGTGGCGCGAGCCGCGGAGGAACTCGGCGCGTCGGTGGGGGAGATCGGCCGGCAGGTCAGCGGCTCGGCCACGCTCGCGCAGAGTGCCGTCCTGGAGGCCGACCAGACGGCCGCCCTGGTCCAGGATCTCAGCGCCGCCGCCGCCAGGGTCGGCGACGTCGTCACCGCGATCGCGGCGATCGCCCGTCAGACCAACCTCCTGGCGCTCAACGCCACCATCGAGGCGGCCCGCGCCGGGGAAGCCGGCCGCGGCTTCGCCGTCGTCGCGGGCGAGGTCAAGGACCTCGCCGCGCAGGCGGCCGGGGCGACCGAGGAGATCTCGGGCCAGATCGACCGCATCCAGGGCGCGACCGGCCAAGCCGTCGCGGTGATCGCCTCCATCACGGCACGCATCCGCGAGATCGACGGCGTCGCCACCGGCATCGCGGCTTCCGTCGCGCAGCAGGGCGCGGCCACCCACGCGATCGTGCGCAACGTCGCCCAGGCCTCCGCGGGCACGCGCGCGGTCACCGCCACCATGGCGGGCGTCGCCGCGGCCGCGGGCGAAGCCGGGACCGCCGCCGATCAGGTGATGGCCTCCGCCGCCGCGCTGGCCCGGCAATCCGAGGATCTCGGCGGCGAGGTCCGGCGCTTCCTCGCCGCGATCCGGGCCGCCTGACAGCGCGGCCGCGGCCTTCGGGATGGCAGCCCTGCGTCGCTCCCCCTGACGCGCGACGGCCGGCCGGGCTAAAGCCCGGACGCCCGGCAGCCCATCCGGGCCGACCGGGAGGAACCCGTGGGCCTCGTCTACGCGCTCGCCGCCTATCTGAGCTGGGGCCTGCTGGTCCCCGTGCATTTCCGGCTGCTCGGCGCCTACAGCCCGAACCACATCCTGGCGGAGCGGATCGTCTGGTCGAGCCTGTTCGCGGGCACGCTGGCCTTGATCCTCGCGGCGCGCCACCGGCTCAATCTCCCGCTCCCCCTGCAGCGGCGCCACGCCCTCCTGCTGCTCTCGGCGGCGATGATCGGCGTGAACTGGCTGCTCTACCTCTACGCGGTCAGCAGCGGGCACCTGCTCGACGCGAGCCTCGGCTATTACATCAACCCCCTGGTCAGCGTGGCGCTCGGGCGGGTGGTCCTCGGCTGTCTCTTATACACATCTCCGAGCCCACGAGACAAGAGGCAATCTC
>CAXDNE010000067.1:0-27918 GCA_963990595.1 uncultured Methylobacterium sp. | reverse complement strand
AGATTGCCTCTTGTCTCGTGGGCTCGGAGATGTGTATAAGAGACAGCGGCTGGGGACCCCGCACTGTCGTCTATGTGGGCAGTGGCTGTGACTACGGCTTCCACTACAGTAACTCCTGGGGCCGCTGCATCCCGAACGATTGAGCGCGAACCCGCCGGTTACACGACACGATCCAGCCGAGGCCTCCGCGACGGTGCTCGGCTTGATCGCGCAGGCTCCACAATCAGACTGCCGTTGCGCACCGGATGCGCGAGCGGGGTTCGTGGGGGGCGGCTAGGAAGCGAAGCCGCCCTATATCGGTCTTGCACTGAAGCACTGGAGCCCGTCTTGTCCTCTCCTATCGAAAACGTCCTGCTCGAAGAGCTTCGCGACCTGACGGTGAGAGTCGAGGTTCTACAGACCACATTGGGCACCGTGATCTCGCTGATGAACGACACCCAGCGAGACACGGTCATCAGGATGCTGGCCGAGAACCTGAAGCTGGTCGGTAGCGAGGATCCGCGCGGCATCTCAGGCTCGACCGCGAAGGAGCTGATCGACTGCGCTTTGCTGCCGGCGAGCGTGATGCTGGGGCGCGCGGAGGAAGTCTGAGGCTCCGACTGTGCGCCGGCGATGGCTGGAGCCGGTTTCAGCATCCATGCCCACCCTGAATTACTGCCCTGAGACAGAGGGCGAGCCTGGATGCCTTCGCCAGTTCGGCGAACCCAGAGCGACACCCGCTCTCGGCATAATTCCCACCCATGTTGTAGCGACCGTCTGCAAGTATACGTAGCGTGTGGAGGTCGGCGCTTCTTCCCGACCTCCACGCCCGCCCAGCATGCCCTTAGAACGACACCCGGGCGGGCGTGGATGTCCGGTGTTGCATGCGATCGCCCGAATGCGCGGTCGGATCGCACAGGCGGTACCTCGCGGCCGGTCTGACCGGGCTGGGTGTCATGGTCTTAACCCAGCAGCCTGTACCCGTCGGTCTTACAGGCATCGAAGCCGCATTGCAGAATGACAGACACGACGTTGATGATGCTGAGCATGATCACGTACAGTCCTGTCCAGCGAGCGACGCGCGCCACCTTCGGGGGCGGGTCGCCGCCGCGTGGCTGCAGTCCGCCGACAACGGCAATCTGTATAGACAAGGCCGACATTACACTGAGGGCGATCAGCACCGACCAGACCGGCATGTGAAGCCCAAGCACGGCACTTCCGACATAGCTGTGACCCGGCCGTGGGTAGATGTCGATGAGGGTTTGCCGTCCCGAGAAGAGCAGCAAAGAGACAGCAGAGACGAGAGCAAGCCCGACGCCCCTTGCCCCGTCCTTCAGCTGGAAATGATGCATCAGCCCGAAGCAGATGCCGAACATGGAGACGCGTTGCAGAAGACAGAGCGGACAGGGAATTTCGCCGTATCCGTACTGGAGGACCATGGCGGCCGTAAGAACGACGGCAATCACGGAGAGCAGGCTGACGAGACCTAGCTCGCTCAGATCGGCAATGATGTTCCTGGCATCGGTAGAAGATTGAGGCACGGGCACCTACCATTGCAGCCACGGCATGCGAAATCCGTCGGACGGACTGTAGATCTCGAACAGGAACATCCCGAACGACATGAGCATGCTGACGGCGAATGCGGCCAGAGCGCTTCTGCGACCGCCGCTTTGCAAAATCGATAGCGCCAGCGTCATGGTGGCGAAGCACAGAACCATCACAACGGATCGCCCCCTCTGGCCCTCGTGGAAGGATGTTATAGCTCGGGCGGCCGCCTCACCCGGGGTGAAGTTCGGCCCGGTTCCGCAGGGGATACTGCAGCTGAGCAGGACGAGGCGCGACCTATCTACAACGCTCAGTCCACAGGCGTCACGCAGGTCCCCCTGAGCGCCCTTCGCTCCGGTCCCTCCTTGGGCTTCTGAGTGTCCGCTCGCCGCCGACGGTGGTCGAGCACGCCCCGCTCGGGGCGAGCCCGAAGCCAGAGGCGGTCCATCGCAGTGGCGGCGTGCATCCTCTTCTCCTCAGGCTGCGGATTGGGCCAGGGCGGCGTAGGACGCCGGGATCTGGCGGCAGCCGGGGCCAGAGGGCCGGTCGCGGAGCCTGTCGTCCGGCGGATAAGCCTTGTGGGCCATCCGGCGGGGACCGGCGGAATGCTCGGCGGTCAGACACTCGGCGGGCCGAACCACGGCCCTCGGCGGTCCCGACAAGGCGAGATCAGCCGATCATTTCCGTGCGGGAGCAAAACGCGACCCTGTCGGAACGGGCGCTGATCCGCTTCAGCACGCCGTGGCCTTCTGGGCGGCAGGTCGTCGGTTCGAGCCCGACCGGGGGCGCCGGGACTTTCTAGTAGCGCTGCTTCCCGATCAGGCCCGGCATCCTCAGGCTGTTGAGGTAGGCCCGCTGGAGGGGGCACCAGAATGCGGCGCCGCTCTGCCGGATCTGCGCTGTGTCCTCGGCCTCGGCGCTGTTCATCGCGCGCACCAGGCGGTCCTTGCCGTAGCGGGCGATGGACTGCGTGACCAACGCGTTCCCGATCTCCTGCAGTTGCGCTTGATCGACGGCGTAGAACGGCGCGCAGTTCCGGCTGATGAGGGTGACGCGAACGATCATCTGGGCTGCCTGAGCGAGCCGAGCCGCGTCTAGGGCCGGCAGCGCGCCGGGCGGGTCCGCGGGCCCGGCAATGGCGTCGCAACGCGCGAATGTCAGGACGATCAGCGCGGAGCGTGCCAGCGCGCGGCGGCGGGCCACGGGAGACCGAGCGCGTTCCTCTGCGCCGCCGCGCTGCTGAATCGGCTCCTCCTGAAGAGCGTCGGTCTGGCCGTGCTGTCTGGGCATAGGGCCAAGATGGCGCTCGCCAGAGCGGGTGTCGAGGTGGTCAGGTTGTCGAGCCCGTCCCGCGCGGCTACAGGCGGTCCATGCCCGACAAGCTCAACGCCCTCCTCGAACGCCTGAAGGCGCACCAGCGCGATCTCATTCTGGCCATGGCCGAGCATGACGGAATGCCGGCCGGCAGCGCCCTGCGCCAAGTCGCCGAGCTGGAGAACGTCATCGCCGCCGTCGAGGCCGTCGCGGCCGAGGAGGCGGATCGGGCCCGGCAGCCGTAACACCGCCCTCATCCCCAGGGCGCAGGACCGGCCGCGGGCTCGATCCAGGCCCATCACCGCACGCCCGGATACGGGACCCGTCTCGGCCGGGGCCGGTACGGCGCGATCGTTCGGCGCGGTGCGCAGAGGCACCTTCCAACGACAACGGCGCAGCAACCCGTGAGGTCACTGCGCCGCTGGATCGGGCTGCTGAGGGGGCGATAGCAGCCACGGGGAAGCCGGTAGACCCGGTTCAGCTGCCGCGACGTGCGCCCGGGCACATCCCGATGCCTGTGGCGCGGCAGTGACACGCGCCGATGATGGCCTGTGGACGGCGCGCGGTGCCCTTGATTGATCGAGGTCGGCAGGCGAGCGGGATACACGCTTATCCGGTCCGGCCGCCCATGTTCGCCAGCCCTCACGCCTTCGTCCTCCACCATCGCGAGCGGCTTGCCGTGCTCGTCTCATCCGCGGTGTTCCTGGCCGGCGCGCTACCCCTTCTCTGGGCGATGGGGTGAAGCCTGGGGCCGGGACGGCGTCGGCCTCGCGACGCGTCCGGCATGCCGGGCGGCACAGGTCCGCCCCAGGCCGATCCGGCCCGCGCACCGCGTCTTCCACCCGCTTGGCGCAGGGGACGCCGGAACGGCCGCCGAGCCCGGACAAGGCGGGAACGGACGCGTGCCCGCTGCGGCCCATGGGCGCGGCACGCCGTATCGGCCAATACGCCGCGGGCACCGTCCGGCCCGTTCGGGACTTCCTGGGATCACCCAAACCAGACAGGATGTTCTGACGCCCGTGCGCACCGCGATGCTCACCGTTGCCCTGCTCGCCTTCGGATTGCCCGGCGCGCCGGCCGTCCAGGCGGCCCACAGGCTGTCTGCCCCTCGGCTGAGTCCGGCTCACCACAGGCACCATCACCGCGTCCGACGACACCCTCCGGGTCAGCTCGCCGACCGGACCCGGAGAGGGGGCGCCATCCTGCAGGGGATCTGCATCGGCTGCGAGCCCCGGTAGATCTCGGACCGTTCGGTTCGCCGCGGCGGGCCTTGTATTCGCAGCCTACGCAGGCCGGGCGCGAGGGAGCCGGCCCGGAACATGATCGCGGGCCGGCTGTTTGGAACCATGCGGTGCGGCATGCGTGCGGCACCGCTGCCCTTCTTGGGCGTTTCCTCCCGAGACTTCGGACCGCTCTTCGGGGCGGTCTTTTCTCGCCCGGGTCTCTATAAACGCAGATTAGAGAAGCCGGTTCTGAACAGCCGCCTACAATTGTTGGACTATGCAGTTTTGCGCGGCGCCGGCTGTTCTGTCGAATAGATTATACCAGCCGCGGCGCCGCAGGCCCGGCGCCGATCTTGCCCCCGCTCGGCGTCGCTGAGGCGGGTTTTTGCTTGGCTGAAGCCCGGCCGGTCGCGCGATACGCGTGTGCCCCGTGTCCGTGGCGGCCGATCCCGCCTCGGTCTCCGCGGACTCACCTGACGGAACCGTTCGGCGCCGGACCACGCCTCCGGCGTCCCTCCCGCGAAGACCCCAGCTTCAGCCCGCCCGGTCCGCCGGCGCCGCTCTTGTCCGTGTCCGCCTGAGGAGGATCCATGTTCACGTGCGTGCGCCGGAGCACCGCCGAAGCCTTCGGCCCGTGCGAGCTTACCGACAGGCAAGACAGTCAATACGCGCGATGGAGGGTCACATGGCCCATGTTCCAGCGACCCGCGAAACGATACGGCTCGATGAGGGCGACGTGATCGTTCTGCTTCCAGCCAACCTGTCCCACGAGAGCATCGGCATACTCCAGGCCCAGCTCACCATCCTGGCAGCAGGATTGAACGCCAGGAGCGACGAGGACGGTCAGTCCCGCTTGCGTGGGCTGGCCGGGTTGGCGGCGTACGTGGCCAATTGACGGATCGCGGGCCTTGCGGATCGCCCGTCTCCCCTCCCAGGCGCCGTTCGGCCGCCCCCGGCGCCGATAGGGCGACCCTGACGTGCCGTGAGGTGCGGGGATGCCCGTCCCGGCCGGGGCGGGCTTGTCTGTGCCGGACCCAACGCGCCCGGAAACCCGGCCAGCGCTTCGGTCAGGTAACATACCGTTAACCAACCCTGACTACCCACGACCGGGTGAATTACGCGGCATTCAGCGAGGTCCGCGCCTTGATCGGCGCGGAACGGACACTCGGCCTCCTGTCCGACTTCGCCCGAGACCTCGGGCAGCGCTTCCGATCCGAGGCGCCAGACGACCTCGCCTTCGACGCGCACGCAACGATCTCGTCGGCCGGGGTGTTCGGCTTCGCGGAACTGGCCGGCCTCTGCCGCGAGGTCGAGGAGGCGTGCCGGACGGGTTGCGAGGTCGAAGCTCTGCGAACGCGCCTCGATCAGGCTCGGCGCGACACCCTGAACGAGATCGACTGGCTCCGGATCGCGGAATAGCCGGCGGGGACGGGCGTCGAGGCCGCCCGCGCCGGCTTCTCGCCCGGTGCCACCGCGAGATCCCGTCCGGCCGGCGGTTCGTGCCGGGCGATCCGGCCCCCGCTCGGCCAGCGCCGGCATCGCGGGCGGACACGCCCCATGGCGCATCCCCCGCGGGCACAGGGCGACGGCGCGGAGGGCGTCGCGATGACGGCCGCGGACGGGGCCTGGGGCTCGGACGGCATCGCGCCGCGCTAGGCCGCACCGCGATATTCGCCTAGCACATCCGGGATGCGCCAGCGGCAGCGATGATCCCGCAGCAATCAGGAGATGACGGATGCTGAAGGCGCTGCGATTTCTGCGGACCTGGTTCCTGATGTCGATCCCGTTGGGCCTGTTCGTCGGCAGGTTCATCAAGGCGGGCAAGGGGGCGCCAGCGCGCGATAGCGAGCGGCGCTGAGCCTGCGCGAAGGGCGGCTGGGCGCTCTTCGACGATGCGCCACGTCACGCACGGCAGATCCGGCCCGGGCGTCCGCCCGCCACAGCTCCGGCTGGCCGGCTGGCTACAGGCGATGCCAGATGTCCGCCCCGAACCGGATGCCGAGGTCGAGCGCGATCAGCGCGAACATGACCGCCTGGAACAGGTTGTCCGCGCGATCGGCGGGGTTCAGGGGGGCAGGCTCGCCGAGCCGGCTCCTTCTCTTCTTCGACGGAGGGAACGGGCCAACGAGCCCCACGGCCATTCTCCAGCTGAGCGACACGAACGCCGAGGAATGCCGATCGACGGGTTTTGGTGCCCTGACGCGTCTCCGATGCGGCGCTTCGGCAGGCCGCCGAGCCCTCTTCAGGCCGGGGCACGATGGCGCGCGCGGTCGGGGCGCCAGCGGCCCGCCCACCGCCTACGGGCCGGTCATCGGCCGGACCTCCATCACATCGATTGAGGCGTTGGGGATCTGCAGGTGCGGGTGGTGTGCGAACATCCGCGCAGCCGCCTCGTGCGATTCCGCTTCGGCGAACGCGTACAGCATGATGTCGTTCTTGGTGTCGGCGATGCCGTCCGACGAGACGCGCATCGTCTTGCCGCCAGCCTCCGTGCCGCTGACCGTCGCGGAATGCGCGCGCATCCAATCGTCCCACGCCGCTCTCATCTTCGCCTCGGCCGGCCCGCGCGTTTCCGGATCCGTCTTCTTCCACTGTTCGACGACCGAGGACGGCACGAGATACAGGACGAGAAATCTCTTCATGGGTCTCTCCTCTGGAATGCCGAGCTTGGGCCGAAGCCGCGTCGCCGCGCAAAGCCCGGTTCCATCAGAGACAGGGTACGCCGCGTCTGCAAGACGCCAAGCCGTCATCCCGCGCGGCCGTGGCGGGCCCGGCGCCGTCGGCGGGGGGCCGCCGCCTGCGGACCAGAGGTCTGGCCGTGCTGCCCGGGTATCGGCTTGAGATGCCCAGTAGCAGGACGGTGTTGAGGCGATCGATTCGTCCGGAGGCCGCCTGAAAACAGGGGCCAGCGCGCATAAACGGCGCGTATGTAGACAAGCCTGCTCATCCAGGCGCCAGAGTTAATTCTTCCTCAACCGCTCGGCCGACTATGATCCGGACGCTGCTTCCGATCGATTTGCAGCGCATTTAGCCGGGCCCCACGATGAAGATCTCGGTACGCGCGCTCCTCTCAGGCCTGTTCGGCCTGATGTGTATCATCGCCCTGTGCCTCGCGGGCGGTGGAATCAGACAGGCCCTGACGGCCGAACAGAGTGCGCGCGACGTCGCCAAGCTCGCTCAACTCGACAAGGCCATCTTCGAAAGCTTCGCGTCCACGCGCCTCGAATGGGGCTCCTCGTCCGCCGCGCTCCTGCTCGGCAACGACCGGAACACGAATGAGCGCAAGGCCGCCCTGGAGTACCGCCAGACCGCCACGAAAGCGGTCGAGACCAGCCTGAACGGGTTGGCGGATCTGGCGCTGGAGGGTGCCGATCAGGTCCATCGCGAACTCGCCACCACCTATGCGGGCTGGAAGGCGGTCCGCACGGAGGTTGACCGCGGCTTCGGCCAGGAGCTTGCCGCACGCGATATGTCGGTGCGGACCCGACTCGATGAACGGCTGGAGCCGCTGCTGGTGGCGCTGTCGCACGGCGCGAAGCTCTTGGGCCACCGCATCGAGGCGCTCGACGCCACGACCTTCCCGTTCATTCAGATCGGCGCGACGGCGTGGCAGGCGCGGCTCAATGCTGGATTGCTCCGCTTCCAGGTGCGGACGATCCTGGCACAGAACCGGGCGGTCCGGTCGGAGGAGGCCACGACGCTGCGCGCCTATGCGCAGCAGGTGACATCCGGCCTCGACATCATGGCCAACCTGATCGACCCGCACGCGCCTGCGGCCTTGCGCACGGCGTTGACCGCCGCGCAGGACAGTTTCTCCGGAAGCGCCTACGCGAACCTGCGCAAGGACATCGACACCTCAGCCGCGACCGGGCAGCCGCTCGCCTTCAGCATGGAGACGTGGCTGAAGCTGGCTGGAGACGCGCAGTCGAATGTCTTCGCCGTCGCAACGGCGGCCATGGAAATCCTGGCCGCTCAAGCGCATGCCTCGGCGGGTCAGGCCTGGACTTGGATGATCCTGCTGACCGGGATGGCGATCGGCATTCTCGCGATCGCGATTGCCAGCTTCCTCATCCTGCATCGGTGGGTCTCCCGAGCCATCGTCCGTCTGGAAGGCGCGATGGTCGCGTTGGCGGCCGGCGACAGCACGGTCGCTGTCCCGGGTATCGGACGCCACGACGAGATCGGCGCGATGGCGGCGGCCGTGCAGGTGTTCAAGGACAACCTCGTCCGCACCCGGGCGCTCGAGGCGGAGACAGCCCAGGCTCGGCTCTCGGCCGAGGCGCAGCGCAAGGCCGGCATGCGCCAGATGGCCGACGGCTTCGAGGCTGCGGTCGGCGGCATCATCGGCCAGGTCTCGGCCTCCGCCACCGAGTTGCAGGCCACCGCGCAGACGCTGACGGTCACGGCGACCGAGACGGCCGGCCAGTCCACGACGGTGGCGGCGGCGGCCGAGGAGGCCGCCTCGAACGTCAACACCGTCGCGGCCGCCGCCGAGGAGCTCGGCTCGTCGGTCCAGGAGATCGGCCGTCAGGTCGCGGGCTCGGCCGAATTGGCGCAGCGTGCCGTGCATGAGGCCGATCAGACCGGTGCGCTGGTGCAGGAGCTCAGCGCGGCCGTGTCCCGGATCGGCGATGTGGTCGGGTTGATCGCGAACATCGCGGGCCAGACCAACCTGCTGGCGCTCAACGCCACCATCGAGGCCGCCCGGGCGGGTGCGGCCGGCAAGGGCTTCGCCGTGGTGGCCTCCGAGGTGAAGGCGCTCGCCGAGCAGACCGCCAAGGCGACCAACGAGATCTCCGGACAGATCGCGCAGATCCAGGCCTCGACGGGGCAAGCGGTGACATCCATCAGCGGCATCACCGGGCGTATCCGCGAGATCAGCAACGTCGCCACCTCGATCGCGGCGGCCGTCGAGGAGCAGGGTGCGGCCACGCAGGAGATCGTGCGCAACGTCAGCCAGGCGGCGCTGGGCGCCGGCGAGGTGACCAGCAACATCTCCGGCGTGGCGGGGGCGGCCGAGGAGACGGGGGCGGCCGCCAGCCAGGTCCTGGGGGCAGCCTCCGAGCTGTCGCGCCAGTCCGAGTCTCTCACTGCCGAGGTCGGGCGCTTCCTCGCCACCGTGCGCGCCGCCTGACCGGAGGACCTTCCGCCGGTGCGGCCATCGCGGCGCCCGCGCTGCAAGGCCCGCCCGGTCCCCGGTGCGCGTGCCCCGCGGACCGGGCGGGACCGGCACGGCGACGTCACCCAAACGGTCATCGCGCGGACCGGCCGGCACAAGGCCGAGCCCGCGCCGTCAGGGGCCAGCGCCCGGCCACCGGTCGAGCATCGTCGACCCGGCATGCAGCTCGACATGGTGGGCATGGGCGTCGTCGCGCGTCTCGCAGAGGTCGACCGCCGAGGCGAAGCGGGTCCGTGCGGCGACCTCGGTCTCCACGTCCTCGGCAATCACCTGCTGGCCGTCGCGGAAAGTGAGCACGCGGAAGGGCGGGTGCTTCAGGTCGCTGGCTTCCATAAGCGGCATCTCCAGTCGGATCGGTGCGCGTCACCCGGTGCCGCGGCCGCGTCAGGCCGGCGGTGGCGCGGGCCGGACGAGCCACGTCACGGACGCGTAGGCCCCCAGCCAGGAACCCAGCGCGGCAAAGGCCACGTACACCGCGTTCTCGGTGTAGTTAATCACGGCGAACGCGGAGAGCAGGTACCAGCAGGCGCTCCAGTTCGCCGCTGGGACGCGCCGGCGGGCCGCCACGGCGGCGTTGAAGAAGACATAGGCCGCGTCGGTGACGGCGGTGGCGGTGACCACGCCCACCGCGATCAGCGGATCGATGTTCAGCATGAGGCGCTCCCAGGATCGCCTGGGGGATCTCGGCCGCGCGTACCGCGCGGCAACCGCGCCATCCGTCCGGCCGTTCCGATCGCGGGCCGGCGGCGGGGTCGTTCACCGCACCGGCGCGCCCGCAGCGTGCCGGGCCGGCCTAGCGCGCCGTCAGCTCTGCCCGCTTGGGCCTGTGCCGGAACAGGCCGCGCAGGATCCGGAACGGCAACAGCAGCAGCTTGAGGACCGCGCGGACGGCCAGGACAGCCACGACCGTCAGAACAGCCAACACGGTGTTGAGCAACGCGACGCACTCCGCGGCGGCATGAACACGGCAGGCCGCTTCCACCACCCGTGCCAGAAGGCGCGTCGAACGCGGCGGCAGTGTGGTGCCCGCAACCGGGCTTCACGCCCGCGGGAGCCTGTGGCCGATCAGCCGGCCCGATCTGTGTCGGGCCGCAGCCGGTCAGCCTTCACCGGCTCGGCGTCGCGTTCGGCCGGAACCGCCGCGATGCGCGCGTGAAGGTGACCGGCCTCGGCCGCGGTCTCCATCCGGAGAGCCTGAGCGGTGGCGCGTTGCTGGCGCAGCCGTCACGCAACGTTCTCGGGCACCTGCTGCAGGCCCAACCAGGACTTCACTTTCGCGGGCAGCGAGCCGGCACGCTTCTTCACCGGGTCGGCCGATTCGCGCGCCGCATCGAGCCGGCTCGCTGCCTCGTCGAAGCCGATCGGATCGGCCTGACGCCCGATGGCGAGCGCGCCCTCGAGCGCTTCGAGACCTTTCTCGAAGCTGAAGAAATCGGGAAACAGCCGGAAGCCGGTATGGGCATCGATGTACCGGGCCCGCTCCTGCTCGATCTCCGGTGTGTCCGCGCAGGCCAACCGCGTCACGAACGGCATCAGGCGCTGCCTCTGTGTGTTCGTCGCGTTGTCGTTCAACTCCATCGCGAGCTGGCAGATGGGCCGGGAAAAGCACGGCGGCATCGCGTTGACCGAACGGATGGGCCGGTAGCGTAATCCAGCGGCCAAGACCGCCGCCTCGTTGATGCAGGTGCCTCCGTCCGGCCCGGGGAAAGGATGCGAGCCGCGGAGAAGCTTCCAGTTCAGGATGTGATCGAAGTCGCTCATGGTGGCCAACTCCGTAGCCGCCCCCGAGCCCAGAGCCTCCTCCCACATGCCATCGGCGTCAATCACCGAGATGGTGTTGTCTCGGCGACGGACGTCGGTGCCGGAACGTGACCCGCGCCGGACGACCTGCGGCGGCTTCGACATCCCGAGAGCGCGGCGTTCGTCTCGCCGATGGCCGTCCAGCGCGGGCGGCGCGCGCCAGCGCCGCCCGCGCTTCACCCGCCTCGCGACGGCCGGGATCGCGGCCCGACCGGCTCCGCGTCGCGGCCCAGTTGCGACTCGAGATGCATCAGCATCTCGGAATAGACGCGCACCACCTCGGTCAGGCGTGCGGTGTCGGCCGGGCACGGCGCCGCTCCGGGAGCGTACGTCATCGCATAGTGGGCTGCGCGCGCGCGCAGTTGGCTCGCCAGGAACGCGAGGTCCGCCGACCACGCACCGCGCGCCTGGGCCTCCGCCTGCACCATGCGCAGGCGCCGGGCGATCTCGCGCATGTTCGGGCCGAGCGACACGCCTCCGCCCATCTCTTGGAAGAGATCGAACAGCGAGTGGAGAACCGCGATCGCGGCGCGCACGGACATCGGGCGACTTCCTTATCGGCCCTGCGGCAGCAGGTCGGGACGCACGTACCAGTCGTCGAACATGGACAGGCGGTTGAATCTCCGCCGATAGCCCTGCCGACTGAGCGTGTCGTAGATGGCGCCACGCTTGTCCGAGAAATTGTGCTCGACGGTCAGCAGCGCGATGTCGTAGGCGCGGAAATCGAAGCTCTCGATGATATCCAGCTCCCCGCCCTCCACGTCGATACTGAGGTAGTCGATCGTCTTCGGTGCCCCGGCCTGCTCGAGGAACCGCCGCAGCGAGATGGTCTCGACCTCGTATTGTGAGCCACCCTCCCGGGCCGGCGCGTGGAAATCCTCGCCGATCAGCCCCTCCAGGGTCGAGAGTTCCCCTTGATCGGCCTCGCGGAAGACCACCCGCAGGCCATCTGCGGCGTGCACGCACTTGTCGGTGACGTAGCAGTTGCGGTTGACGCGCAGGGCGTCCTGCCAGACGCGCGCCGGCTCGGCCACGGCGCCCTGCCAGCCGAACGACTTCTCAAGGAGCAAGGTGTTGCTCAGGGTGAGTCCATCGCAGACCCCGAACTCCACAAAGTAACCGCCGCGCTTCTCCCCGAGCTCGTAGAGGACCCATAGATCCTGCAGCAGCTGCGCGTTCGAGGCCGTCGCGCGCTTCGCCGCGAAGGCGAGGAAATCGAGCTCGGCCTCATAGAGATGCGGGCGGGCATCGCGTGCCTCGCGCAGGCCGAGCAGCGCGTTGAACACCGTTAACAATTCGACTTCCATGAGGGACTCGCTCTGCGTCGCGCCCTGCGCCGCGGAGGTCGGCGCGAGGGCACACGGCTTCTCTTCGTAGTTTCGGATGGGCACCCTCGCACCACGCTCCCCGTGGCGCCATGGCCGGACGCCGAACGGTCGCCGCCCGCCCGAAGCCCGGCTCCCTGCTCCTTCAGGCGCGTGCGCCGCGCCCCTTGCCGATCTCCGCCAGGAGCCGCGTCGTCTCCGCGTGCAGGAGGGCGTGGCGTGCCGCCTGAGGTCCCTCGTTCGGGATGGCCTGGGCGCTCGCCCGGATCAGGGCGACAAACTTCTTGCGATCGAGCCCGAACGGTCTCAGGCTGCCGATGAGCGCGGCGTTGACGGTCCGCAGCGCCTCCACGCGCTCCGCCGCCTCGCGCACGGCTTGGTCCCGCTCCTTCAGCGCGGACGCCGCCTGCGCACGCGCGATCTGCGCCTCGATCTGCTGCTGCTGCAGCCTCTTCATTAGATCTTTGTTGAACTCATGCAATGCTGAATCTTGCATCGAGTGGCCTGGTTCTGATCTGTACTGTTAACAGTACTTTGATTAAGGGCTTCGGTGCGTATCGGTGCGATCGGGCCTTGTCAATGTTCCGGCTCAAGTCCTGCCGCACCGCCTGCCGCGCGCTGACCGGCGGCCGGCCTGCAGGCAAGAGGGGTATCGGACGATGATCGCGGGCCTGGCTCGTGGCGGTGGCCGTCCCACGGCGTCCCGGACCGGTGCTCGCAGAGGATCGCCCTCGGCAGGGTGCTGTCTGCCCGCTACGCCTTGATCGCCTCGCGGATGCGCGTGGCCGAGGTTTCCGTCACGAAGGGCCTCGTCAGAACGGCCCTGCCGGGAGGCCGCCGATCGGGCAAGCGATCGGTAAGCACGGTGGCGATTTCTGTATCCGGTCGAGGAACGATCCGCCCGATGCGAGGGGGCGCTGCGCCAAAATTTAACACTGGCGGCCGATTCCGGTCCGGAGGAGGAGTTCGGATGGCTGCTGTCGGAAGGTTCAGGGTCTGCGAGCCGGGCACGATCTCGGTCGCCGACGGCCTGGCCGAGGCGATCGCCCTGCCGTCCGTGCTCGCCACGATGCTGCGCAGCCTGATCGAGGCGTGGCCCGGGCAGGTCTACACCCAGCCCCTGGTGACCACCCGCTTCCTCGGCCGGCGCACCACCTACGTGTGCGACCCCGGCCATATCCGCAGCCTGATGGTCGATCAGGCCGACGCCCTGGAGCGGGAGCCGTTCATGCTGCGGGCCCTCGCGCCCGCCCTCGGTTCCGGCGTCCTGACGGCGGACGGTCCCCAGTGGCGGCAGCAGCGCAGGACCGCGGTCCCGATGTTCCGTCCGGACCGCGTGCGCGGTTTCGTGCCGGCCATGGCGCGGGCCGCCCAGGCGACCCGGGCGCGCTGGCTCGGCGCGGATCCCGCCGGGCAGGAGCGGGACATCCTGCGCGAGATGATGCGCACCACCTTCGACGTGATCGTCGCCACGATGGTGTCCGGCGACCGCCACCTGGAGGTCGAGTCCTTCGGACGCGCCATGGACGCCTACCTCGCGCAAACCAGCTGGAAGATCGCCCTCGAGATGCTGCACGCGCCGGCCTGGATCCCGCATCCGGGCGCACGGGCGGGCGCGGCGGCGGCCCGCCACCTGCGCGGCGAGGTCGCGCGGACGATCGAGCGCCGCCGCGCCCGCGGCGAGCCCGGCGCCGATCTTCTCGGCCTCCTGCTGCAGGCGCAGGATCCGGAGACCGGGACACCCCTCTCGGACGCGAGCGTGGTCGACAACCTGCTGACCTTCGTGTCGGCCGGCCACGAGACCACCGCCCTGGCGCTGGCCTGGACCTTCCGGGTCCTGGCGGAACATCCGGATGTCGAGCAGCGCGTCGTCGCGGAGATCGCGGGCCTCGACGCGGATCCGGCCGCCGATCCCGGCGCCGTGGACCGGCTCCCCTACACCCGCCAGGTTCTCCTCGAGGTGATGCGCCTGTATCCGCCGGCGCCGCTGATCGTGCGCCGGGCGAAGGCCCCGGTCCGGCTCGGGGACGTGACGGTGCCGGCCGGGCAATCGGTGCATGTCCCCGTCTACGCGCTGCACCGGCACGCGCTGCTGTGGGACAGGCCGGAGGTGTTCGATCCGGATCGCTTCGCGTCCGACCGGGCCGCGGCGCGCGACCGCTACGCCTATCTCCCGTTCGGGGCCGGCCCGCGCGTGTGCATCGGCATGAGCCTCGCCCTGACGGAGTGCCTCGTCATCCTGGCGACGCTGCTGCCCGCCTTCCGTCTCGTGTCCGAGGCGGCGGAGATGCCGAGGGCACAGTTCCGCGTGACGCTGAGGCCCGCGGGCGGCCTCCGGATGAGGGTCGTGCCGCGCCATGTCCACTGAACGCGTGCCCGGACCCGCCCCCGCGCCCGATCCGGTCCCGGGCAAGGCCGGATCCCTGATCGACCGCATCCGCCGCATCGACACCGTCGCCGCCCTGCCCAGCCGCTACCGGCTGCAGGTCCGCGCCGGCCTCCTCGAGGAGACGCTGACGCTCGCCACCTACTCGGCCGTCACGCACCTGATCATCGCGGCCGCCGTCGCGTATTTCTTCTGGACGTCGGCGCCGCAGGCCTACCTGCTCGGCCTGCTCGCATGGGTCGCGGTGGTGATCGTCGCGGCGACCTACCTGACGTGGCATTACCTGCGCACCTACGCGAGCGCCGTCTCGGTAGAGGCCGTCCGGTGGGGCTGCCGGATCTCCGGCGGCCTGGCCTTCGCGCTGGGCCTGGCCTGGGCGACCATGCCGGTCGTGCTGTTCGCCCCGGCCAACAGCGACGAGCGCCTGCTCGTCGTCGCCATCGCGGCGGGCCTGATCTCGGACGCCTACGTGGTCGGCCCGCTCCTGTCGGTCTCGTACCTGTTCGCGATCCCCGTCATCCTCGGGAGCTTCGTGGGGCTGGCGCGGTGCGGGGAGTCCGTCGCGCTCAGCATCGCCAGCCTGCTCGTCGTCTACGCGATCTTCGTGGTGCTGAGCGTGAGCCGCATGAGCCGCCTGTCGCGCCAACGCATCCTGGACCGCGCGCGCGTCGAGGAGCAGAGCCAGACGATCGGCCTGCTGCTCAACGAGTTCGAGGCGCATGCGAGCGACTGGCTCTGGGAGACCGACGCGGCCGGACAGTTCCAGCACGTCTCCGCCCGGATGGCGGAGGTCCTGGACCGCCCGGTCGAGGCGCTCCAGCGGGCGTCGTTCCCGATCCTGATCGCGGGCCGGGGCGGGGCTCCGCTCGAGGCCGACCACGGCGCCGGCCTTCTGGATCACCTCCGGCAGGGGCGCGCCTTCCACGAGCTCCTGGTCACCCTCGGCACGCCGGCCGGTCAGCGCTGGCTCCGGTTGAGCGGCAAGCCCTTCCTCGACCAGCGCGGGACATTCGCGGGATTCCGGGGTGTCGGCTCGGACGTCACCCAGAGCCGGGAGGCGGAGGCGCACATCGCCTATCTGGCGACCCGGGACCCGCTGACGGGCTTGTCCAACCGGGTCGTGTTCCACGAGGTCGCCTCCGAGGCCTGCGCGGCGGTCGTCTCGAGGGCGGGGGCGCCCGTCAGCCTGCTCTACCTCGATCTCGACGGCTTCAAGACCGTCAACGACAGCGCCGGCCACACCACGGGCGACGCCCTGCTGTGCCAGGTCGGCGAGCGCCTGCGCGCCCTGCTCCAGGGGGACGCGCAGGCGTTCCGCCTCGGCGGCGACGAATTCGCGATCCTGCACCGCGGCGGGGAATCGGGGGCCGAGGCCCTGGCCGCGGCCGCCATCGGGGCCTTGAGCGAACCCTACCTGATCGAGGGCGTGCGCGCCGAGATCGGCGTCAGCGTCGGGATCGCGAGCGCCCCCGGGGATGCGGCCAGTCCCCAGGACCTGCTCCGGAATGCCGACTTGGCGCTCTACACCGCCAAAGAGGCCGGCAAAGGGCGCTGGCAGCGGTTCGACCGCAGCCTCGAGCGCCGCGTCCAGCGCTGGCGCGAACTCGACGAGGCCATGCGCGCGGGACTCGTCAACGGCGAGATGGAGCTGCACTACCAGCCGCTGGTGAGCCTGCAGGACGGACAGGTGGTCGGCTGCGAGGCGCTGCTGCGCTGGAGCCGCCCGGACCATGGCCCCGTCTCGCCTGCCGAGATGATCCCGATCGCCGAGAGCACGGGCTTCGTCATCACGCTCGGGCGCTGGGCGCTGCGGCAGGCCTGCGCCCAGGCACTGAGCTGGCCCGCGCAGATGCGCGTCGCCGTCAACATCTCGTCGGTCCATTTCCGGCTGCCCGACTTCTGCGCCGACGTCCAGGCGGTGCTGACGGAGACCGGCCTCGGGCCGGAGCGGCTCGAGATCGAGATCACGGAATCGATCTTCCTGGCCAATACGCCGCTCGTGCTGGACAATCTCCGCTCCCTGCGGGCGCTCGGCGTGCGGATCGCGCTCGACGATTTCGGGACGGGCTACTCGTCGCTGAGCTACCTGACGCAATTTCCAGTCGACAAGATCAAGATCGACCGCGCCTTCGTCCGCGACCTGAGCAGCCGTCCGGAATGCCTGACCGTGATCGAGGCGATCATGGTCATCGCCCGCGACCTGCGCATCGACGTCACGGTCGAGGGCGTCGAGACGGAGCAGCAGGCCGAGCTTCTCCGGCTGAGGCGCTGCAACTCCGCGCAGGGCTTCCTGTACAGCCCGGCGCGGCCGCCCGGCGAGGTGCCCGCCCTGGTCGAGCGCATCCCCCAGGCGGCTCTGCAGGCGGGGCGGGACATGCGCGCGGTGGCCTGAGCGGCCCCGGCCTCGCGTGACGACCTCTCGTGAGCGCGCTGATCCGGGGCAGCCAAGTCAGCGGCAGCCAGGTCAGCGGCAGCCAGGTCAGCAGGCACGCCGTCCGGTCGGCGGGGCCGCGCAGGATCGCGGCAGGCAGCCCGCGGCCTCTGCGGGGCCCGGGCCGGCCTCGCCCGATGAGGGCGACGTGGTTTCGGGTTTCGAAGCGGCGCGGACCGAGAGCCGGATCTGCGACGCGGCGGGGTCCAGCCCCGCTCAGCCGCCGGGTTGCGGCAAGGCGCTCCGGGCGGTGGAATGGGCAAGACGGAACAGGCCCGTCACCCCTGTCGAGCCGGCTGGTCCGGCCGGCCCGTATCGTGGGTCGCGCCGGAGATCCTCAGCGCAGGGCGAGAACCTGCGCCGCGTGCGCCGCGACGTCCTGCACCACGGGCAGGTCGTAGGCGTAGACGCGCCCGGCCAGGATCGCCAGGGCCAGCGTCCAGAACACCGCGCCGCCGATCCGCCGGGCGGCACGGTCACCGGCCGCGGAGGCCGGTGTGCAGGCACGCCCCACCCCGTCCGCGACAGGTTCGCCGAACGGATCGAAGGCCGCCGATTGGGTTTCGGAATGGCTACGCATGAGGGCGAATGTCGCGCCCGGCACGCCCTTTCGCAATGGACGCGTCTTTCGAATTTCGCCGGCCGTAGAGACGCTTGTTCTCTGGTGCGCCGCGCAGGCGAACATCTTCTTCTCGGGATATCCCCGACAGGCCCCGCAGGCGCAGAATCTCCTTCCGGCCGGGGTCGCAGGCGCCGCCGCCGCGGGGGCGGCCGGTTCTCCGGGACGTGCCGCGGACGCCATCCCGTTCCCGGTCGGAGACCCTCCCGGCGCGGCCGCCCGGCCGGCTGCCGCGAACCTCCGGACCCGGACGCTCAGAACAGCGAGATCAGGACGATGCCGGCGACCATCAGGGCAGCGCCGGCCAGGCGCGGCGGACCGGCCTTGACCCGCCTCATCCCGAGCCAGCCGAAATGGTCGAGGGCCACGGAGGTCAGGAGGTTGGCGGTGATCAGCAGGCCGTTGAAGGCGCCGGCCCCGACCTTGTCGACGAAGAGCAGCCCGGCGAACACCGCGACCGCGCCGGTGAGCCCGGCGAGCGGCATCCACCACCGCACCCCCGCGACATCCTCCCGGGTCGGCAGCGGCGCGGGCCGCAGCAGGACCATCAGGGCGAAGACGAATACGACGGGCAGGAACGACACGGTCGCGGCGAGCCAGGGATTCGCCAGGGCACCGCGCAGCTGCGCGTTCCAGACCACACCGATCGCCATGAGGGCGCCGGCCACGAGGATGAACGGGTAGAGCAGCTTGCCCGACATCCCGTGGCCGTCTCCGCCGTCGCGCCTGCCGCCCGAGCGCGCGATGAAGGTCACGCCCACCGCCATCAGCAGGCCGCCGAGCCAGGGCATCGGCCTGAGGCCCGAAGCCTGCAGGCCGAACAGGCCGAGCGCGTCCATCGCCAGGGAGGTGAGGATGTTGGCGGTGAGCGTCAGGCCGTTGAACGGCCCGGCACCGACCTTGTCGATGAAGGCGAGGCCGCCGAACACCGCCACCGCGCCGGCCAGCCCGCCGAGCGGCGCGTACCAGGGCATCGCGCTCAGGGAGTCGAGGCTCGGCAGCGGCGTCGGCATCGTGAGGAACAGGGTCGTGAACACGAAGACGATCGGCAGGAACGACGCGGTCGCGGCGAGCCACGGGTTGACGAGCCTGCCGCGCAGCTGCGCGTTCATCGCGTTGCCGATCGCCTGCAGCGCGCCCGCCACCAGGATGAAGGGATAGAGGAGGGCAGCCGTCACGCGTGCGGACCTTCGGGTTGGCGGGGAGGGGGCGGGGAGACGGTCAGGCGAGGAGCAGGCCGGCGAGCGCCAGCGCGAGGGCCGGCGGCATCACCAGCAGGCCGAGCTTGAGGAAGGTCCAGGCGCCGACATCCTGGCCCTCGCGGCGGATCGCGGTGAGCCAGAGGATCGTGGCGAGCGAGCCCGTCACCGACAGGTTCGGACCCAGGTCGACGCCGATCAGGATGGCGCCCGCGACCTTCTCGGGCACGTCGGCGGCCTGCACGGCGGCGCCCGCGATCAAGCCAGCCGGCAGGTTGTTGACGAGGTTGCACAGCACCGCGATCAGGCCGCCCGCGCCCCAGGCGGTGGCCTGCGGGGCGGCGTGGGCATAGCCCTTGAGCAGGTCCGCCAGCATGGCCAGCACGCCGGTCTTCTCCAGCGCCTCCACCAGCACGAACAGGCCGGCCACCAGCGGCAGCACGCTCCACGACACGTCCTTGGCCACCGCGACCAGGCCGCCGCGCTTGAGCAGGAGCACGACGAGGGTGGTGATGAGCCCGGCCACGAAGGTCGGCAGGCCGAGGTCGAGGCCGAGGGCCGAGGCCGCGATCAGAACGCCGCCGGTGGCCACGATGCCGAGCCCGGCCACGAGGCCGGTGCGGGAGAGCGTCACGTCGGCGGCATCGGTGGCGACGCTCTGGCCGCGGAGCGTCCCGGCCTGGGTCAGGCGCAGCACCGCGTAGGTGGCCGCGATGGCGAGCAGGGAGGGCAGCGCGAACAGGCCGAGCCAGCGCAGGAGCGGGGGCATGTGCTCGGCGAAGACCACGAGGTTGGCGGGGTTCGAGATCGGCAGCACGAAGCTCGCCGCGTTGGCGATGAAGGCGCAGATGAACAGGTAGGGGAGGGGGTTCTCCACCTTCGCCGCCTTGGTGGCCGCGTAGACGGCGGGCGTCAGCACCACCGCGCAGGCGTCGTTCGACAGGAACACCGTGACGACGGTGCCGACGAGATAGACGAGGGTGAACAGCCGGGCCGCCGAGCCCCTGGCGGCGCGCACGGCGATCGCGGCCAGCCAGTCGAACAGGCCCTCCTTCCGGGCGACCTCCGACATCAGCATCATCCCGACGAGGAACAGGTAGACGTCGGTCCCCTTCAGCACGCCGTCCCAGGCGGTGGCGGGGGCGAGCAGCCCGAGGGCGACCAGCGCCCCGGCGCCGAGCACGGCCCAGATCGCCTCCGGCCAGGAGAACGGCCTCAGGATGACGCCGAGGGTCGCGAGCGCCGCGATCGCCCAGGTCGCCAGGTTGGGGGTCAGCGTCAGCGCGCCCATCGGTTCCGGTGGTCCTCTGGTGGGGTGAGTCGGGAGATGCGTTCTGGAGCGGCTCGGGAGGGCTGGCTACCAGTGCCGGCCGTTGCGGTTCGGGCCGAGCTGGTCGCCCCGGAGGCCCTTCTGCGGCCAGGCGGGGAGCCGGGGCGCGTCGCTGCCGGGGCCGTCCGGCGCGGGGGGCGGCGCGAAGGTCCGGCCGACGGGCTCGATCACCTCGGTATCGGCGCACCCCGACCCGTCCGTGACCGTGACGGCGAGGCGGCGCGCGTCCTCCGGCCAGGGGATCCGGGCCTGGACGGTGCGGGGACCGTCCGGCGCCATCGGATGGGGCGGCCCGCCATCGACGCGGGCGCAGCAGCGCCAGTCGTCCCGCGGCCGGTCCGACAGGACGAGGGCGCGCACCGCGATCGTGCCGCCCGCGGCCTCGAGGGGGGCCGTGGCGAGGCGCCGGTCGGCAGGGCTCGTGATCATCACGAAGGGCAGCGCCCGGTCGAGGGGCTTGAAGCGCCAGCTCGTGACCGCCCCGTCGATCGCGGCCACGGCGTAGCCCACCGAGCCGTCCTCGTTCTGGCCGACGGAGCGGGCGGCTGCGTACAACGTGCGCCCGTCAGGGGCGAGCTCGTTGTAGTGGGTGTGGCCCATCTCCACGAGGCGAACCCCGTGGCCGCGGATCAGGCCGGCGAGCGCCGCCTTCTCCGCGGGGACCTGCAGGTCGTCCGGATAGGTATGGGTGAAGACCGCGCGCGGCAGGCCCTGATCGGCGGCCTGCGCCAGCTCACCCGCGAGCCAGGCGAGCTGGTGGGGGCCGAGCCGGAAGTCGAGGCCGAATTCCCGCTCGCCGTAGCCGGCGCTGACCATGTCGAGGAACAGGCAGCGCACGCCGGCGATCGTCTCGGCGTAGTAGTACTGCGTCACGGGGGCCGGGTCGCGCGGGCGCGGCACGGCGTGGTTCCGCGCCGCGTGCCCGCCGCCGCGCGGGCTGCCCGCGACCGCGGCGAACAGGGCGTCGAAATCCGCCATCGTGCCGTGCTGGCGGTCGTGGTCCCCGGCGATCAGCCGCACCGGCAGGTCGGGGTGCCGGTCCAGGGCCTCGCGCAGGATCGCGTATTGCGCCGCCTGCCCGTCCTCGGCGAGGTCGCCGGGCAGGTAGGCGAAGTCGATGCCGCCGCGCCCGTGCAGGCGCGCGACCTCCGCGAGGATCGCCCGCAGGTCGGCGGCCTGGGCGTCACCGGGGCGCTCCAAGTGGAGGTCGCCGATATGCGCGAAGGCGAACACGCCGGGACGGTCGGTCATGGCGCGCCTGCGCGGCCTGAGGCGATCCGGTGCGCGCCGGCTGCCGCCTCGGACCGCCTGGGCCTTCCGCGTTGTCCCTGAGCCATCGTACCCCCCGGACAGGCCCTGTCCGCCCCGGCCGGGGATCGGCCGCGGCGGTCGCGACCGGCCCGACGCTTCGAACCCGGCCGAGTTCCGGCCGCCGGGCGATGTGCGCGGGGGTGGGCGCCTACTTTTTCGTGATCGACGGCCCCGGACCCGCCCCGGGCCGGCAAAGTGTCGGGAAAGCTGACATCCAGTGTCGTCTTGCCTGACAGATTCCCCAGCCCTGCGCGCCGAACCGTCAGCGCCCCCCGCCGGGGCGATCCGACCCGCCGCCGCGGCTCAGCGGGGCTGCGCCTCCCCGCTCTCGGAGCCGAACCAGCGGCTGTGGATCGCGTCGTAGCGGCCATCCTCCCGCAGGCCGAGCAGGGCCCGGTTCACGCGCTTGCGCCGGGGATCGTTCGCCGGGAACAGGATGCCGTAGCCCTGCCGGTTGAAGGCCGGTCCGATGAGGCGCACCGGCGCGCGGCCGGCCTGCATCGCGTAGTAGCTCAGCGCCGGGGCGTCGTAGACCACCGCGGCGACCGTGCCGTCCTGCAGCGCCGCGCAGGCCTCCTCCAGGCTCGCGAACGTCACCGGCGTGGCGAAATGGTCCGCGAGATAGGAGACGGAGGTGGTGTGGGCCACCGTGCCCACCCGCTTGCCCGGCAGGTCCTGCGGCCCGCTGATCGCGCCGCGCAGGCGCTCCACCGTCGCGGTGCTCGTCAGCCCCGCCGTGAACCACGCCACGAGGGCGATGCAGGCGAACAGCCAGACGACCGTGACGGCCCGCGCGAGGGGGCTGCGGGGCATCTCCTCCGCCTGCGCGGCGAGGCTGCTCAGCGCCCACCAGACCACGTGGGCGAAGCCCCGCCCGGGGGCAGCCTGCGCGGCCATGCCGGCGGGGTGGCGCCGTTCGAGCCACCACACCAGCGCGGCCAAGGCGAGGATCAGGACGACGAGTCCCAGGAGCGCCTGGAGGGTGGCGGGATCGCTCAGGAGATCCCGGAGCGCCCGGACCGTGGCCGAGCCCATCGAATCCGGGGTCGTCCGGACGGCGATCCGGAGGCCGGTCTCCAGCATCGTGACGGAGAAGTCGAACCGCTGCTCACGCTCCGCGGTGATCGAGATCGCCGCGACGGCGAGATCCGCCTGTCCGGCCGAGACCGCGTCGAACAGCGCGGGCAGGTCGTCGCGGCGCACGAACTCCGTCCGGACGCCCAGATCCTTGGCGATGGCGGTCCAGAGATCGACGCTGAACCCGTAGAGCCGGCCGCCCTGGTCCATGACCAGCGGAGGAACCGGATGCGTCGCGACCCGCCACGTCTCCGGAGTCTCCGTGCGGGGCGTCTCCTGAACGTCCGCCCGGCAGGCCCACGCGCCGGCCAGCGCGGCCGCACCCAGGCACGGTCCCAGCACCGCCGCGCGCGCGACCGAAGTCCGTCGGCGCGGTGGGGGGCGCGGCACGGATTCGGATCGCCGGACGGAGTCGGGCCGCGGCACGTCAGAGACTCTCGATCCAGTTGCGCAGGACCGACCCCGGCACCCGGTCCGGATGGGCATCCAGGCGGTGCGGCACGTCGCTGGGAATGAAGCCGAACCGACGCTTGAAGGCCCGCCGGAAGGTCCGCTCGTCCGAGAAGCCGACCGCGTAGGCGACCTGCGAGATGCGCAGGGAGCGGACCCCGTCGTCCCGCACCAGCATCCGCATGGCGGCCATCAGGCGGCGGTCGCGGATATAGGCGACGATGCCGTTCGGCGCGAACAGCCGGTACAGCGTCGAGCGCGACAGGCCCAGCCGGGAGGCGATCAGCGCGGGCGTCAGATTCGGGTTGCCGAGTTCGGCCTCGATGAGACGGCGGATCCGGATCCGGACGTCCTGGTGCTCGGTGGGGCGTCCGTCCTCCTGGCCGCGCAGCCAGCTCGCGCAGAGCTGGATGATCGCCGCGGCGGCCGACAGGGCCTCGCGCCGATCCAGAAGATCGCCGCACGCGACGACATTCGCGACGAAATTGTGGACCAGCCGCCCGAACGGGTCACCGTCGTGATCGAGCGGGCGGCCGTGCAGGGCGTCCGGGTGGCAGCCCTGTTTCTCCAGCAGGGTGCGGGGGATCACGACATTTGTGGCATCGACGGCGTCCGCGACGATGCGCACGGGCTGGGCGAGGTCGAAGACGATGCACTGGACCTCGCTGACGGAGGCGGCGCGACGGCCCGTCTCCACGACGCTCTGCCCGCGACGGTAGAATTGCAGAAGGATGTGGTCGACGCCCTGCTGGGCGATCATCTCCCGCGACCGCACGAGGGTATGTGCCGGTGCAATCACGTCGCCGACGAGGAGATCGCCGAGATTGTAGCTGCGCATCGCGATCGGCGCGGTGAGATCGGTCTCGGGCCGGAAGCTGACCGCGAAGATCGGCGCGAGATGGTCCTGCCACGCCCGGCCGAGCGCGTCCGGATCATCGGGCGCCTCGAACCGCAGACAGGCGATCTCGCCGCCGAGGGCTTCGTCGCCGGACGGGGATCCACCGGTAGAGGGACTTCTCTCATCAGAAGACATCCGTACAGCCTGCTGGTTTTTCTTGTCTCGACCGATGAGAAGGCGTTCGAAGAAAGGAATTGTACAGCATCGCCGGCCGACCGTTCGGGATGTTAGCCATGACCGGCCGGCCGGTCATCCATTCCTTTCGGGCGCCGAGCGGCTGTACACGGTCCTTTGTCAGGCCGGCGTGCGGTGCGGCGCAGGCTTGTCGGATCACGGCGTCGGCCGCGCCCGGGCTCGTCCTCATCGGAGAGCCGGCGCGACGGTTCCTTGCGTCCCAGAATGGGGGATCGGCCTGCCAAGGTGATGCACAGGCAATCGACCGTGGCGACACAGTGATGGTTCGTTAAACGCGCCTTCCTTAAGGCTTCCGCAAGATTCGCGGTGAGTCCGGCGGGGGCCAATCTCATGATCCGACAGTGCAGCACGCGCGAACGCATCACCGGATCCTGTGATCGCGCCCGGATCATGCGCGTCAACACGGTGCGGCGCAGCCCTTCGCGCCCGGGATTGCTGCTGGGCTGCTCGCTCGCCACGCTGGTCGCGGCTCTCGGGCCCGTGGCCGCGCAGAGCCTTCCGACACGCTCGCCCTCGACGCAGGGGCTGAGCGCGGCGGATTTCAGGACCTGGCCGGCCTACCAGGGCGATTGGGGGCTCGGCGCCATCAACGCGGCCGAGGCCTACGCGCGCGGCTTCACCGGCCTCGACGTTCCGGTCGCGGTCGTCGACAGCGGAATCGACCCCAACCACCCGAAATTCACCGGTCGCCTGGCGCCCGAGTCCCGCAATTTCTGGCTCACCGATCCGCCCGGATTGCTGAGCAGCACGATCCTCGCGGACGTGAACGGGCATGGCACGCACGTGTCCGGAACGATCGGCGCGTCGCCGGCCGGCGGTCAGATGATGGGCGTGGCGTACGAGAGTCGGATCTTGTCTCTCAACGCGATCATGGACCCGAACGATTCACGGAAGATCGACGATCTGTACGGCGAACAGCCGTTCGCGACCGACATCAACGCTGCCATCCGTTACGCGGCCGACCGGAACGCGAAGATCTTCAATGGCAGCTTCGGCCCGGTCTTGCCTCGGAAGTCGGAGCAGGACGATGCCGGGAATTTTTTCCCCAATCCGGATTACGTCGAGCTGAAGTTTCAGCAATACCATCTGAACAGCGCACTCGGCGAATACGGTGCGATCAAGCGAGCGGCGGATCAGGGCATGTTGCTCGTCTTCGCGGCCGGCAACGACCGCTGGGATCAGCCGACCGTCTCGGTCGACCCGACCGGGGCGGCGCTCTATCCCTACATCCGGCCGGGCAACGCTGGCAGCGGCGTCTACCAATTCTACGACAATTCCGGTCGCAGCGTTGATCAGAGCCAGATCGACTTCTCGAGCTTGGACGGATCTATCGTTTCGGTGGTTGCGACCGATCCCAACAACAAGATCGCCTGGTTCAGCAACTGGTGCGGCGTCACGGCAGCCTGGTGCATCGCGGCGCCGGGTGTGGACATCAAATCGACGTGGCCGGGCGGCGGTTATCGTTCGATCCAGGGCACGTCGATGGCGGCGCCGCACGTGGCCGGTGCCGCCGCGGTGCTGATGCAGGCGTTTCCGTTCCTGACGGCACCGCAGATCGCCCAGACCCTGTTCACCACCGCCACCCATCTCGGGGACGGTCCGGCCGACGCGCCGAACGCGACGTTCGGCTGGGGCCCGCTGAACCTCGGCAAAGCCATCGACGGCCCGGGGCAGTTCACCGCCACCTGGACGGTCAACACCACCTATCAGGGCCAAGCCTATGACGGCCGCTTCGCCAACGCCATCTCCGGGCCCGGAGGCCTGATCAAGACCGGGCTCGGCACGCTGGAACTGGCCGGCAGCAACACCTATGCCGGCGGCACGGCGATCTATGGCGGCACCCTGGCCGTGTCGCGCGACGCCAACTTCGGTGCGGCCGGAACCGGGCTCATCCTCGGCGGCGGCACGCTCGAGGTTCTCGCCGACGGATTCGCGACCGCCCGCCCGCTGACGCTCACCGGTGCCGGTGCCCTGCAGATCGACCGCGGCACCGCGACCTTCGCGGGTGCGATCACCGATGGAGCCCGGCCGGGCTCGCTTCTCAAGACGGGGCCCGGCGTGACCCTCCTGTCGGCGGCCAACACGTTCACGGGCGATCTGGTGGTCGGAGCCGGCACGTTGGGCGTGACGGCGAGCGGCAGCCTCGTGGCGCCGGTTCTCGTCGGCCAGAGCGCGACGTTCGTGAATGCCGGACTCGCCGCGGGCGGCGTGGGCAATGCCGGGATCCTGATCAACAGCGGTACGGTCGCCGGCGGGGCGACGAACGCGTCCCTCGCCAGCGCCGTCAATACCGGCCTCATCTCGGGCGGCGTGATCAACGGCGGCACCCTGGCCACCAGCGGCACGATCTCCGGAGGCCTGACCAATGCCGGCCTCGCCCTCAACAGCGGCACCGTCTCCGGCGGAACGACCAATTCCGGCACCCTGACCACGAGCGGGACCGTCGCCGGTGGGCTGATCAACAGCGGCACCGTGCTGGCCAGCGCCGGCCGCATCGACGGCGCCATCCGGAACGAGGCCGGGACCCTTGCGGTCGCCGGCCCGGTGACCAGCAACGGCGCCTTCACCAACGCCGCCGGCGCCACCCTGGCGGTCGCCGCGGCCGGCCGCTACGACCTCGCCGGGCCGTTGACCAGTGCCGGCACCGTCCTCCTCGCCCGGACCGCCCGTCTGTCGGCGCCCGCCGGCTTCCGCAGTGCCGGGCTTGTGGCCAGCGACGGCATTCTCGATACGGACCTGACCAATGCCGGTACGGCCCGCCTGTCGGGTCAGCTCAACGGCGCCCTGACCAATACCGGGCTCCTGCAAGTCACCGGGCCGCTCGCCGGGCTGACCAGCCTCGCCAATGCCGGCGCCCTCGATCTCGGCGGCACCGCCCTCACGGTCGCCAGCCTCTCGGGTCCGGCCGAAGGGACCCTGGGCAACGGACAGCTCACGGTGGCGGGTTCGGCCAGCTCGGCCTATGCCGGTGCCATTCTGGAAAGCGCCAGCCCCACCAGCCTGATCAAGGCCGGAACCGGGACCCTCCGGCTCACGGGAACCGGCCGATTCTCCGGGCCGACCACGATCCAGGGCGGTACGCTGTCGCTCAACGGCGTCTGGACCTCACCCGTGACGGTCGCGGCCCCCGGTACCCTCCGGGGCATCGGCACCATCGCGGCCCCGGTGACGGTCGCGGGTGCCCTCCGGCCCGGCAACTCCCCCGGTACCCTGACGGTGCTCGGACCGGTCGGCTTCGCCCCCGGCAGCAGCTTCGGGCTCGACATCGACGGCACCGGCACCGGCACCGGCGCGGGAAATTACGCGCGCCTGCTGGCGCTGGGCCCGGGCGGCTCGGTCGCGGCCAACGGCACCCTCGTGCCGGAGCTGCGCGGCATCACCGGCAATGCCGGCAACGGCTTCACCCCGGCGCTCGGCCAGCGCTTCGGCGTGCTGACCGCCCAGGCCGGGCTGTCGGGCTCGTTCTCCGGGCTGATCCAGCCGGCCGCCGGGCTCGCGGCCGGCACGCGCTTCGACGCCCTCTACGCCGCCAACGGCCTCGACCTCGTGGTCACGCCCGCCGCCTACGGCAGCCTCGCCGGGCTTGGCCTTGCCCAGACCGGCAACGCGCAGGCGGTGGGCGTGACCCTGTCTCTTATACACATCTGCCGCTGGCGC
>CAXDNE010000066.1:0-27950 GCA_963990595.1 uncultured Methylobacterium sp. | reverse complement strand
GACGACATCATCCGCGTCGAGGACATCTACGGCCGATAGGACAGGCCGCGCCCTGCGACGCCAACACCCGCCCGCGCTCCGGAACCATGGCCCCCTTCCGGTGACTAGCAGGATGTGCGGCGGCCGCAGCCCTCACCGGCCGTCGCCGCACGCCGGCAGAACGGGGAACACCGCATGAAGCACAAGCCGCTCCGCGAGCAGGTCATCGTCATCACCGGCGCCTCGTCGGGCATCGGTCTCGCGACCGCCCGGATGGCGGCCCAGCGCGGTGCACGGGTGGTGCTGGCGGCCCGCAGCGGCGACGCCCTGGCGCGGATCCGGTCCGAGATCGAGGGGATCGGCGGCAAGGCGATCGACGTGGTCGCCGATGTCGGCCGCCGCGCGGACGTGCAGGCGGTCGCCGACCGGGCCGAGGCGACCTTCGGGGGCTTCGACACCTGGGTGAACGTCGCGGGCGGCTCGATCTACGGCCGGCTGCGCGAGATCAGCGACGCGGACCATGAGCGCCTGATCCAGACCAATTTCTGGGGCACGGTGTACGGGTCCCTGGTGGCGACCGAGCACCTGCGCCAGCACGGGGGCGCCCTCATCAATGTCGGCAGCATCGCCTCCGATCTCGCCTTCCCGTTCCAGGGGATGTACGCGGCCTCGAAACACGCGGTGAAGGGCTTCACCGACGCCCTGCGCATGGAGCTGATGGACGAGAAGGCGCCGATCTCGGTGACGCTGATCAAGCCGGCCTCGATCGACACGCCCCTGCCGCAGCGGGCGCGCAACTACATGGACCGCGAGCCGAGCCTGCCCCCGCCGATCTACCCGCCGGAGGAGGTGGCGAACGCCATCCTGCACGCGGCCGTCCACCCGCAGCGCGACATCTTCGTGGGGGGCGCCGGCAAGGCCTTCGTGGCCGGCAAGGAATTCGCGCCCGGCGCCTACGATTACCTCACCCCCGCGATCATCGCCCTGCAGAAGCGTGGGAGCCCGCCCCGCAATCCGGACGGGGCCCTGCACGCGCCGGTGGCGGCGGGGGACACGCGCGGCGACCCGCCGATCCCGGTCATGCGGTCGAGCGCCTATACCCGGGCGACCCTGCACCCGCTCGCCGCCGCGGCGGGCCTCGTCGGCATCGGCGCAGCCACGGCGCTGTCCGTGCTCGGCCACGCGCCCGGCCGCCGGCGGCGCCCGTAATTGGCTCTCGCAGCAGCCCCCCTCCCCGGTCCCGACAGGCCGACGCGCGACGCCCGGATCGTGCCGCGCCGGGTCGTTCAGCTGCCGGATGACCGGACGATCGCCTATGCCGAGACCGGCACGGGCCCCGATCTCGTGGCGATCCACGGCACCCTGATGTGCCTAGAGGATATGTGGCTCGGGCCGGTCCCGGCCCTGGCCGAGCATTTCCGGGTGATCGCGGTCGATCGCCCGGGCCATGGATTCAGCCAGCGGCCGCGCGGTCGCGCGGCCGATATCTGGGATCAGGCCGCGCGGATCCGGGATGCGGTGCGGTGCCTCGGCCTGCAACGTCCGGTGATCCTCGGGCACTCGTTCGGCGCGGCGGTCGCCCTGGCCTACGGGATGCTCCACCCGGAGGAGATCGCCGGCGTCGTCGCCCTCGCGCCGATCTGCTTCCCGGAGCCGCGGCTGGAGCAGGTGCTGTTCGGGCCGCGGGCGCTGCCGATGGGCGGTGACCTCCTGTCCGTGATCCTGAGCGCGGGGAGCGACAAGGCGCTGCTCCCGCTGCTCTGGACCGCGATGTTCTTTCCCAAGACCATGCCGGAGACCTTCGCGCGGGCTTTCCCCTTCGACCTCGCCGCACGGCCCGCGCAGATCACCGCCGAAGGCGAGGATGCCGGATGGCTCTGGCCGGCGCTCACGCGGAGCGTTCTCGCCTACCCGACCCTGCGGGCGCCGGTACGCCTCCTGGGGGGTGGCGCCGACTTGGTGGTGAACACCTTCGTGCACGGACGGCGGGCTGCCGGCCTGATCCCCGCCGCCCAGTTCACGCTCCTGCCCGAGGCGGGCCACATGCTGCACCACTTCCACGCCGAGGCCGTGGTCCGCGCGGCCTTGTCGCTGCAGCCCGAAGCGTAGGCGCGCAGGGCGCCCGTGATCCGTACGGCCGCCCCGGCGCGTCGACGGACGGCGGATCGCGCGCCGGCCCGAAAGGACAAGCCCTGACGCGTCGCGCTTGTGAGCGGCCTGGATGCCGGGGACGCCCCGGAGCTTAGACCCGGCCGGTCACTCCATGCCGGCCCGACCGGCAGGCCCGGTTGCGCCCTCTGGCGTCGAACGGCGGCCTCCCCGCGCAACGAGTGTGTGAGGGACAGGTGAGTGCGCGATCTGGGAGAATGCGGCACGTGGAGCGCCCGCGTTCGTGCGGGATCGTCCCCCGCGTGGTGGGCGGTGAGGGACTCGAACCCCCGACCCTCTCCGTGTAAAGGAGACGCTCTACCAACTGAGCTAACCGCCCGGCGGCCGAGCGTTACGGCATCGTCGCAGTACGGTGCAAGGGCCAGCCGCGCAGATCCCGCTCAGGCGACGTCCCAGCGCGCACCGACCGCCCTCACGGCCGACCGGGCCGCCGACGCGATCAGCCAAAGCCGCGCCGACATTCCGGGCGATCCGCAGGACGCGCATCCGGCAGGACCCGCGCATGGAAAAGCCCCCGGAGCTCGGCTCCGGGGGCTCATCGCGTTCAGGTCACGACCCAGTCAGTGGGCCACGAAGGCCGTGCCGTCCTCCTCGGACCGGGCGGGCTTGGCCACGGGCAGCGGCTCCTCCCACTCGATCGCGACCGGCTGGCGGACCAGCGCCTTCTCCAGAACCTGATCCATCCGCGACACGGGCACGATCTCCAGCCCGTTCTTCACGCTGTCGGGCACCTCGGCGATGTCCTTGGCGTTCTCCTCGGGGATCAGCACCGTCTTGATGCCACCGCGGAGCGCGGCGAGCAGCTTCTCCTTGAGGCCGCCGATCGGCAGCACCCGACCGCGGAGCGTCACCTCGCCGGTCATCGCGACGTCGCGACGGACCGGGATCCCGGTCAGCGTCGAGATGATCGCGGTGGCCATGGCGATGCCGGCCGACGGACCGTCCTTCGGGGTCGCCCCCTCGGGAACGTGGACGTGGATGTCGCGGCGCTCGAAGAGCGGCGGCTCGATGCCGAAATCCAGGGCCCGGGAGCGGACGTAGCTCGCCGCCGCCGAGATCGACTCCTTCATCACGTCCTTCAGGTTGCCGGTGACCGTCATCTTGCCCTTGCCGGGCATCATGACGCCCTCGATCGTCAGCAGCTCGCCGCCGACCTCGGTCCAGGCCAGACCCGTCACCACGCCGACCTGATCGTCCGCGTCGATCTCGCCGTAGCGGAACTTCGGCGGGCCGAGGAAGACCGGAAGGGTCTCCGGAGTCACCGCGACCGCCTTGGTCTTGGTGATCAGGATCTCCTTCACCGCCTTGCGGATCAGGTTGGACAGCTCGCGCTCCAGGTTACGGACACCGGCCTCCCGCGTGTAGCGGCGGACCAGCATCATCAAGCCATCGTCGTCGATCGACCACTCGTTCGTCCCGAGGCCGTGCTTCTTCAGGGCGTTCGGGATCAGGTGCTTGCGCGCGATCTCGACCTTCTCCTCCTCGGTGTAGCCGGCGATGCGGATCACCTCCATCCGGTCCATGAGCGGGCCCGGGATATTGAGGGTGTTGGCCGTGGTCACGAACATCACGTTCGAGAGGTCGTAATCCACCTCCAAGTAGTGGTCGTTGAAGGTGCTGTTCTGCTCAGGGTCGAGCACCTCGAGGAGCGCCGCCGACGGATCGCCGCGGAAATCCATGCCCATCTTGTCGATCTCGTCGAGCAGGATGAGCGGGTTCGAGGTCTTGGCCTTGCGCATCGACTGCACGATCTTGCCGGGCATCGAGCCGATATAGGTCCGGCGGTGACCGCGGATCTCGGCCTCGTCCCGTACGCCGCCGAGCGACATGCGCACGAACTCGCGACCCGTCGCCTTGGCGATGGACTTGCCGAGCGAGGTCTTGCCGACGCCGGGGGGACCGACGAGGCACAGGATCGGGCCGGTGAGCTTGTTCGCCCGCTGCTGCACGGCGAGGTACTCGACGATCCGCTCCTTGACCTTGTCGAGGCCGAAATGGTCCTCGTCGAGCAGCGCCTGGGCGCCGAGCAGGTCCTTCTTGATCTTCGAGCGCTTGCCCCACGGGATGCCGAGCATCCAGTCGAGGTAGTTGCGCACGACGGTCGCCTCGGCCGACATCGGCGACATCTGGCGCAGCTTCTTCAGCTCGGCCGTCGCCTTGTCGCGGGCCTCCTTGGAGAGCTTGGTCTTTTCGATCTTCTCTTCCAGCTCGGCCAGCTCGTCGCGGCCATCCTCGGAGTCGCCCAGCTCCTTCTGGATCGCCTTCATCTGCTCGTTCAGGTAGTACTCGCGCTGGGTCTTCTCCATCTGCCGCTTGACGCGGGTCCGGATGCGCTTCTCCACCTGGAGCACGGAGATCTCGCTCTCCATCAGCGACAGCACGCGCTCAAGGCGCTGCGCCACCGTGGGGGTCTCCAGGATGCCCTGCTTGTCGGAGATCTTGACGAGCAGGTGCGAGCCGATCGTGTCGGCGAGCTTGGAGGGCTCGTCGATCTGGGTCACGGCGGAGACGACCTCGGGCGAGATCTTCTTGTTCAGCTTGACGTAATTCTCGAATTCCGAGAGCACCGAGCGGGCGAGCGCCTCGGCCTCGACGCGGTCGCCGAGCTCGTCGTGCAGGGCCTCAGCGGTAGCCTCGTAGTACTCGTCCGAGCGGGTGAAGCCCGTGACCTTCGCGCGGCCGACACCCTCGACCAGCACCTTCACGGTGCCGTCGGGCAGCTTCAGCAGCTGGAGGACGGAGGCAAGGGTTCCGATCTTGTAGATCGCGTCGGTCGCCGGATCGTCGTCGCCCGCATTGATCTGGGTAGCGAGCAGGATGTGGCGGTCCGTGCGCACCGCCTCCTCGAGGGCGCGGATCGACTTCTCGCGGCCCACGAACAGGGGCACGATCATGTGCGGGAACACGACGATGTCGCGCAGGGGGAGGACGGCGTAGGAGCCCGTCGTGCCCGGGACCACCGGCTGGCGCGATTTCGACTGTGACATGCTGACTTCCTCTCAGGGACGCCCGGGTTCGACGCCTCCATGCATGGAGCGCGCCTACAGCCAGGGGCCGACCGGGCCGCGAGGGTCGGGGCTTTCGAAAACTTTGCGGCTGGTGACGCGGACCGCACCTCGAAGGAGCGTGCGGCCTCCGCGCTGAGCCTGAGGTGGCTGCGGGGTGCAGCGTTTTCAAGATGTTCCCCGCAGCGCGCCCGGCCGGAGCCGGGCGCTTAACGCAACCCTACCAAGCGCTTACGCGCTGACGCTGGCGGGCGCGTCCTTGTTGCGGTCGCCGTGGATGTAGAGCGGGCGCGACTTGCCCTCGACCACCTCCGGACCGATCACCACCTGCTCGACCGATTCCAGGCCCGGCAGGTCGTACATCGTGTCGAGCAGGATCGTCTCCAGGATGGAGCGCAGGCCGCGGGCGCCGGTCTTGCGCTCGATCGCCTTGCGGGCGACGAGCGAGAGCGCCTCGTCCTGGAAGGTCAGGTCGACGTTCTCCATCTCGAACAGCCGCTGGTACTGCTTGACCAGCGCGTTCTTGGGCTCCTGCAGGATCTTCTTCAGCGCGGCCTCGTCGAGGTCCTCGAGGGTCGCCAGGACCGGCAGGCGGCCGACGAACTCGGGGATGAGGCCGAACTTCAGCAGGTCCTCCGGCTCCACCGAGCGGAAGATCTCGCCGGTGCGGCGGTCGTCCGGGGCCTGCACGGTCGCACCGAAGCCGATCGAGGTGCCCTTGCCGCGCTGGGAGATGATCCGCTCCAGCCCCGCGAAGGCGCCGCCGCAGATGAACAGGATGTTGGTGGTGTCGACCTGCAGGAATTCCTGCTGCGGGTGCTTCCTTCCGCCCTGGGGCGGGACGGAGGCCACCGTGCCCTCCATGATCTTCAGGAGCGCCTGCTGCACGCCCTCGCCCGACACGTCGCGGGTGATCGACGGGTTGTCGGACTTGCGGGAGATCTTGTCGATCTCGTCGATGTAGACGATGCCGCGCTGCGCCCGCTCGACGTTGTAGTCCGAGGCCTGGAGCAGCTTGAGGATGATGTTCTCGACGTCCTCACCGACATAGCCCGCCTCGGTGAGCGTCGTGGCGTCCGCCATGGTGAACGGCACGTCCAGGATGCGGGCGAGCGTCTGCGCGAGCAGCGTCTTGCCCGAGCCGGTCGGCCCGATCAGCATGATGTTGGACTTGGCCAGCTCGACGTCGTTGTGCTTCGTCGCGTGGGCGAGCCGCTTGTAGTGGTTGTGCACCGCGACCGACAGGACCTTCTTGGCGAAGTCCTGGCCGATGACGTAGTCGTCGAGGACGCGGCGGATCTCCTTCGGAGTCGGCACCCCGTCGCGGCTCTTCACCAGCGAGGATTTCGACTCCTCGCGGATGATGTCCATGCACAGCTCGACGCACTCGTCGCAGATGAACACGGTCGGGCCGGCAATCAGCTTGCGGACCTCGTGCTGGCTCTTGCCGCAGAACGAGCAATACAGCGTGCTCTTCGAGTCGTTGCCGCCAGTCTTGCTCATATCGGTCTCCGATTCGTCGCGTACGCAGCCGGCTAAGGGCGTACGCGCATCGCTTCAATGTAAGGGGGCCCGTTTAAAGAAACAGTGTGCTGCGCGCCTTTGACCGAAGGGCCGGAACTCGGATGCAAACACGCTGCCGCGGCGGGATCAAGGCCGCGCCGCGGCGGTCAGGCGACGCGGGGGATCAGGCGGCCGCCGGCTCAGGCCGCTTCTCGATCACCTCGTCGATGAGCCCGAACTCCTTCGCCGCGTCGGCGGTCATGAAGTTGTCGCGCTCCAGCGCCGTATGGATCGTGTCGTAGTCGCGGCCCGTGTGCTTCACGTAGATCTCGTTCAGGCGCCGCTTCAGCGCCTCGATCTCGCGGGCATGGATCAGGATGTCGGTCGCCTGGCCCTGGAAGCCGCCGGACGGCTGGTGGACCATGATCCGGGCGTTGGGCAGGGCGAAGCGGTGGCCGGGCTCGCCGGCGGTGAGCAGGAGCGAGCCCATCGAGGCGGCCTGGCCGACGCAGAGGGTCGTCACCGGGCAGCGGATGAACTGCATCGTGTCGTAGATCGACAGGCCGGAGGTGACCACGCCGCCGGGGGAGTTGATGTAGAAGGAGATTTCCTTCTTCGGGTTCTCCGCCTCAAGGAACAGCAGCTGCGCCACGATCAGCGACGCGCCGTAATCCTCCACGGGGCCGGTGAGGAAGATGATGCGCTCGCGCAGCAGGCGGGAATAGATGTCGAAGGCGCGCTCGCCGCGGCTCGACTGCTCGACGACCATCGGCACGAGCGCGTTGTTGTAGACGTCGATCGGATCTCTCATCTCGTCCTGCCCCGGAGTGAGGCCCGGGGCTGCCGCGAATCAGGGCAGCCCCGGGCATGTCAGCGAACACCGGCGATGCTTAACCATCGCCTAAACCCATGCCCGCCGTCCTGGGACAGAGCGGGACTCAGTCGGCCTTCGCCTCGGTCTGGGCGTCGGCCTTGTCTGCCGGCTTCTCGCCGGTCGTGTCGTCGTCACCGTCGTCTGCGAAAAGCGCCTCTTTCGAGACGGATTCCTCGACGAGTTTCACCTGCCCGAGAACGTGGTCAACCACCTTCTCCTCGAACAGGGGCGCCCGCAGCTCGGCGAGCGCCTGCGCATTCTTCCGGTAGAAGTCCCAGACCTGCTGCTCCTGGCCCGGGAACTGCCGGACCCGGGCGATGAGGGCCTGGTTCACCTCCTCGTCCGAGACCTTGATATCGGCGCTCTCGCCGACCTGCGCAAGCACGAGACCGAGACGGACGCGCCGTTCCGCGATCTTCCGGTACTCGGCCTGCGCCTTCTCCTCGGTGGTGTCCTCGTCCTCGAAGGTCTTGCCCCGGGTCTTGAGGTCCTGCTCGACCTGGGCCCACACGGCGGCGAATTCCTGCGCCACCAGGGACGGGGGCAGCTCGAAGGCATACTTGCCGTCGAGTGCGTCGAGGAGATCCTTCTTGAGCAGGCGCCGCGAGGCGGCCTCGAAGTCCCGGCCGATCGCCTCGGACACGGCCTCGCGGAGCTTCTCCAGCGACTCCATGCCCATGGACTTGGCGAACTCGTCGTCCACCTTGGCCTCGCCCGGCGCCTGGATCTTCGTGACCGTCACGTCGAACTCGGCATCCTTGCCGGCGAGGTGCTCGGCGCCGTACGACTCGGGGAAGGTCACCTTCACGAGCCGCTTGTCGCCGACCTTGGCGCCGACGAGCTGGTCCTCGAAGCCCGGGATGAACGAGCCGGAGCCGAGCTCCAGATCGATCCCCTCGCCCTTGCCGCCCTGGAACTCCTCGCCGTCGATGCGGCCGACGAAGTCGATGGTGACGCGGTCGCCCGTCTGGGCCTCGCCCCCCGCCTCGCGCTCGGAGAACGGACGGCTCTGGCCGGCCATGCGCTCGAGGGCCTCGTTGACCTCCTCGTCGGACGGCTTGGCGACCCGCTTGGTGAGGCTGACGTCGGAGAGGTCGGCGAGCTCGAAGCTCGGCATCACCTCGAGGGCCACCTTGAAGGCGAGGTCGCCCTTGGCGTCGAGCGCCTTCTCCACCTCGGACTGGTCGGTCGGGAACTCGACCTGCGGCTCCAGGGCGAGCTTGAGGCCGTTATCGGTGACGATCTTGCGGTTGGCCTCGTTGACGGCGTTCTGCACCACCTCGGCCATTACCGAGCGGCCGTAGACCTTGCGCAGATGGGCGACCGGCACCTTGCCGGGGCGGAAGCCCTTGAGCTGCACCTTGTCCTTCATGCCGGACAGTTCGTTGGTCAGGCGCTCCTCGAGTTCCTGGGCGGCCAGCAGAACCTGAAACTCGCGCTTCAGCCCCTGGGCGTTGATCTCGGTCACCTGCATCGTCGTCGCTCTTCAAAAAACCTGTGGTCGCCGGCCGGGCCGGCGTCATGCGGCGTGTTCGCGCGGTCCGGGATGCGGGATGTCGGGTACGGAGGCGGGGCGGTCCGCGAGGGACCGCGCCTTCAGCAGACGTCCTGGTGCGGGCGGAGGGGCTCGAACCCCCACGTCTTGCGACACTGGAACCTAAATCCAGCGCGTCTACCAGTTCCGCCACGCCCGCGCGCGCCGACATCCGGCGCATCGCCGGCCGCCGGAAGCGCGCCCTATAGCATGGGTCCGCCGGGCCGCAGCAAAAAACTTGTCCCTGTGGCGCCGGTGGCGCTTCGCCCGGCGCGCCGCTATGGAGCGGGCCCGTCGCGAGCCGCAGCCGAGATCCCATGCCGCCATCCCGCACCGAGCCGCCGACCGATTCGCGTCCCGGGGCGCCGTCGCGACGGACCCTGCTCGCCGCGGCCGCCCTGGGGCTGGTGCCGGAGGCGGTCCGCGCCCAGCAGGCCCCGGGCCAGGCGGCCGGGGCGGCCGGGGCGGCCTCTCCGCCGCCGGCCGACGCGACGCGGACGGATTCCAAGATCCTGTCGGCCGCCCCGGGCCAGGCCCGCTTCCGGCCCGACCCCGCGCCCGAGACGCCGGTCTGGTGCTTCGACGGCAAGGCCCTGCCGCCCGTGATCCGGGTCAAGCTCGGGCAGCCGGTGCGGCTGAAGGTCGAGAACCGGACCGACAGGCCCCTGTCGCTGCACTGGCACGGGGTGCGCAACGTCAACGCCATGGACGGCGTCGGCGGCGTGACCCAGGCGCCGATCCCGCCGGGCGGCGACTTCCTCTACGCGTTCACGCCGCCGGATGCGGGCTCCTTCCTGATCCGGCCCCTCGTCGTCGGCGGCGCGAGCGAACCGTCGGGCCGGGGGCTCGCCGGCATGCTGGTCGTCGAGGAGGCCACGCCGCCGGCCGTCGACGCGGATGTCAGCGTCGTCCTTCAGGACTGGCGGATCCAGGAGGATGGGAGCCTGATGCCCTTCGGGCAGACGCTGCTGGCCGCCGCGCACGGGCGCCTCGGCAACCTCGTGACCGTCAACGGCAAGCCCGTGCCGGGCGCCTTCGAGGCCCGTCCGGGCTCCCGGGTCCGCCTGCGGCTCGGCAATGCCTGCAATGCCCGGGCGACGCGGATCCGGTTCGAGGGCGTGAAGGTCTACGTGGCGGCCGTCGACGGCCAGCCGACCGACACGTTCGAGCCGCTGCGGGCCACCCTGCCCTTCCCGCCCGGCACGCGCTACGACCTCCTGGTCGACCTGCCGGAGGAGGAAGGCGCCACCTGCGCGATCCAGGCCCTGATCGGCAAGGGCCTGACGCTCGCGAGCGTCACCACCAAGGGGGCCAAGGTCACCGACAAGCGAGCGCCGATCGGCCCGATCGGCGAGAACAAGCGCCTGCCGGCCGAGATCAAGCTCCAGAACGCCCTGCGGCGCGACGTGGTGATCACCGGCGGGGCCTTCGTGCCGAAGGAGACCAAGGAGGCCGGCAAGGACGGCCCGGCGCCGGACCCGGTCTACACCGGCGACCCGCAGAAGATCTGGTCGGTGAACGGCGCCAGCGGCGCCGCGGGCCTTGCGCCGATCTTCTCGGTGAAGCGGGGGCAGGTGGTGGTGCTGGCCCTGCGCAACGAGACTGCCTTCCCGCAGGCGCTGCACCTGCACGGCCACTGCTTCCGTCTGCTCCACCCCCTGGATGACGGCTGGGAGCCCTACTGGCTCGACACGTTCCAGCTCCTCGAGGGCCGGACCGCGCGGATCGGCTTCCTGGCCGACAATCCGGGGCGCTGGCTGATCAGCGCCACGGTGCTGGAGCGCTTCGACACCGGCCTCTGGACCGTCTTCGAAGTCACCTGAGGGCGGCCTCCGCGACGCCCCGCAGCACGGCCGGCATCAGCTCCGGGATGTCCTCGGCGATCAGGCCGGGGCCGTGGCGCAGGCCGGCATCCCCGTGGAGCCAGACGCCGGCCGCGGCGGCCTCGAAGAGCGGCATGCCCTGCGCCAGGAGACCGGCGATCAGCCCGCCCAGCACGTCGCCCGAGCCGGCGGTGCCGAGATAGGGGCTGCCGTGATCGTTGATGGCCGCCCGCCCGTCCGGGCTCGCGATCACGGTGTCGGCGCCCTTGAAGACCACGACCGCGCCGGTGAGCGCGGCCGCCGCCCGCGTCCGGGCGACCTTGTCGGCCTCGTCCGCCATCGCCTCCGTGCCGTCGAAGAGCCGCGCGAATTCGCTGGCATGCGGCGTGAGCACGGCCCGGGCGTCGCCGTCGGCGAGATGGGCGGCGAGAAGCGGCGCCTTTCCGGCAAAGCTCGTGAGCGCGTCGGCATCGAGGACGAGGCCGCGGCCCGCGGCGGCCGCCACGGCGACGCGCTCCCGGGTCGGCTCGCCGGTCCCGAGGCCGGGTCCGGCCAGGACGACGTTCAGGCGCTCGTCGGTGAGCAGGTCGTCGAGATCGTCGGCGGTCTCGCAGGGCCGCAGCATGATCGCCGTCAGGTGGGCGGCATTCTCGGCCAGCGCCGCGGTAGGCGAAGCCACGGTCACCAGCCCCGCGCCGACCCGCAGGGCGCCCCGCGCGGCGAGCCGGGCGGCACCGGTCTTGGTGGCCGGGCCCGACAGAACGAGGGCATGGCCGCGGGTGTATTTGTGGCTCGAGCCCGTGAGCCGGGGGAAGGTGCGGCCCCACAGATCCGGTCCGTTCCGGTGGAGCGGCGCGCAGGCCGCGAGACCCGCCTCCAGCGCCGCCGGCCCCGTCCCGATATCGGCGAGGCTCAGCTGGCCGCAGAGGCCGCGCCCAGGCTCCAGCAGGTGGCCCGGCTTGAACGCCACGAAGGTCACGGTCTCGACCGCCCGGATCGCGACTCCGCGCACGGCCCCCGTATCGCCATCGACCCCGCTCGGCACGTCGATGGCGAGCACCGGAATCGCGGCGGCATTCACCGCCTCCACCAGGGAGCGGGCAGCCCCGTCGAGGTCGCGCGACAGGCCGGCCCCGAACAGGGCGTCGATCACGAGGTCGCAGGCCGGGAGCGCCGCCGGCGCGGCCGCCTGCACCGGGCCGGTCCAGGCCGCGGCGGCGCCGGCGGCGTCGCCCGTCAGCGCGGCGCGGTCGCCGAGCAGCTGCAGGGCGACGTCGTAGCCGCCCGCCGCCAGCAGGCGCGCGGCCACGAAGCCGTCGCCGCCGTTGTTGCCGGGGCCGCACAGCACGAGCACGCGCCCGCCGACGGGCAGCCGGGCGCGGGCGCGCGCCGCCACCGCGGCGCCGGCCGCTTCCATCAGGGTCAGGCCGGGGATCCCGCCGTCGATCGCCGCGGCATCGACCCGCCTCATCGCCGCGACCGTCAGCACCCGCATATCCGTCTCCACCTTTGCCCGTGCTCTGCCCGTGCGCCGATCAAGCCGTGGCTAAATTTGCGTCATAAATCCGCGAAAAGCCCGGAGAATGTGCATGGATCGCACATCGAATGGGCACTAAGATGAGCCGCGCCGAGAAATCGGCGTGGCGAAGGCGTCACGGGGATGTTAGAAATGCCAGGCATCGTAGCGCAGGCCCGAGCGGCATGAAGAAGATCGAAGCGATCATCAAGCCTTTCAAGCTCGACGAGGTGAAGGAGGCGCTCCAGGAGGTCGGCCTCCAGGGCATCACCGTCATCGAGGCGAAGGGTTTCGGCCGCCAGAAGGGCCACACGGAGCTCTACCGGGGCGCCGAGTACGTGGTCGACTTCCTGCCGAAGGTGAAGCTCGAAATCGTGCTGGCGGACGCGCTGGTCGAAGGCGCCGTGGAGGCGATCCGGAAATCCGCCCAGACCGGGCGCATCGGCGACGGCAAGATCTTCGTGTCGACCATCGAGGAAGCGATCCGCATCCGCACCGGCGAGACCGGAACGGACGCGATCTGAGGCCCGCCCCGGCGCTGCCGGATCCGCCCTGCCTAGAAAAGCGCACTGCACGAATGTCCGGCATCGGCGCCGTCCGCCATGGAGCGCCGCTTTCCGCACCCCACATCATCGGGAACGGCCGCCTGGATCGGCCGCTTGAACCTGATGCAGGAGGATGTGCGATGGCCGAGACGGACCCGCGCGCGAGCGCCAAGATCTACGATCTGTCCGCATTCCGCCGCAGCCGCGCAGCCTCCACGCCTGCGCCAACGGCGAAACCCGCCCCAGTGCCGAGCTACGGCGGCGGCGCCTGGTACCACGAAGCCGCGATCCGCGAGGACGAGCGCCCGCGCCGCACCTGAGCGCAGCCGCGCGGGCGCACGAACGAAGCCCTGATGCCCGAGCGCCACGCGGGCCCGGCCGACAGGATCCGTCCCATCCGGCGCCCTGATCCTGAGGTGCTGCAAGCAGCCTCGACGGTGGGCTCCTTCGCGGCCTCCGTCCGCTTCGGCACCTCAGGATGCGGGCATTGGAACGGAGGGCCACGCCCGCCATGCCGCCAAAAACGGCGAAGCCGGACCCGAGGGCCCGGCTTCGTGGATTCTGTCGGGACGCCTGACGCTCCCCGTCGCGTCTTACGCGGCTGCAGCGGCCTCGGTCGGCACGGAAGCGATCGTCTTCAGCACCTGCGAGGCGATCTGGTAGGGGTCGCCCTGGGAGTTCGGACGGCGGTCCTCAAGGTAGCCCTTGTAGCCGTTGTTCACGAAGGAATGCGGCACGCGGATCGAGGCGCCGCGGTCGGCCACGCCGTACGAGAACTCGTGGATCGAGGCGGTCTCGTGCTTGCCGGTCAGCCGCATGTGGTTGTCCGGGCCGTAGACGGCGATGTGCTCCTCGCGGGCGTTCTTGAACGCCTCCATGAGCTTCTCGAAATAGGCCTTCCCGCCCTGCTCGCGCATGAACGCGGTCGAGAAGTTGCAATGCATGCCCGAGCCGTTCCAGTCGGTGTCGCCGAGCGGCTTGCAATGGTACTCGACGTCGATGCCGTACTTCTCGCAGAGGCGCTGCAGGAGGTAGCGGGCCATCCACATCTCGTCGGCGGCCTTCTTGGAGCCCTTGCCGAAGATCTGGAATTCCCACTGGCCCTTGGCCACCTCGGCGTTGATGCCCTCGTGGTTGATGCCGGCATCGAGGCAGAGGTCGAGGTGCTCCTCGACGATCTTGCGGGCGACGTCGCCGACGTTCGAGTAGCCGACGCCGGTGTAGTACGGTCCCTGCGGGGCCGGGTAGCCGGTGGACGGGAAGCCGAGCGGACGGCCGTCCTTGTAGAGGAAGTACTCCTGCTCGAAGCCGAACCAGGCGCCCGCATCGTCCAGGATGGTGGCGCGCTTGTTGGACTCGTGCGGGGTCACGCCGTCCGGCATCATCACTTCGCAGAGCACCAGCACGCCGTTCTTGCGGGCCGGGTCGGGGAAGTGGCGCACGGGCTTCAGCATGCAGTCGGAGCTGCCGCCCTCGGCCTGCTTGGTGGACGAGCCGTCGAAGCCCCACATCGGGAGCTGTTCGAGGGTCGGGAAGCTGTCGAAGTCCTTGATCTGCGTCTTACCGCGAAGATTCGGGGTCGGCGTGTACCCGTCGAGCCATATGTACTCGAGCTTGTATTTGGTCATTCCGGTTCTCTCGTCCGTTATCGATGCGCGACCGGGGCAACCCTGGAAGACGCGAACGGCTTGCCGCCTCAACCGACGGCCGTCGCCGCCTTCGCACAGAGCGTGCCAGATTGGCTATTGCCGCGGGACAACGATGCCCTAGAAGCGGTTTTGCCCGATCACGGTTTCGAGATCGGGCGGGATCGTAGACCGATCGCTCCAACCGAAAACCGATTCCGGCTCCCGGCGGGTGGCAAGGTGCGCCCGTGACGGATATCAAGCCCCGCTTGCCGGCGCACGCGCTCGGATGCGGGTACGCCACGAGAGACGATTCAGAGATCCCTGGAGGATGCCCACGATGACCACTGCGGCCGAGGTGCTGAAGACGATCCGGGACAACGACGTGCGCTACGTGGACTTCCGGTTCACCGACCCACGCGGCAAGTGGCAGCACGTCACCTTCGACGTGTCGCTCATCGATGAGGAGATCTTCGACGAGGGCACCATGTTCGACGGCTCCTCGATCGCCGGCTGGAAGGCGATCAACGAGTCCGACATGCTGCTGATGCCGGATCCGGTGACCGCCACCCTCGACCCGTTCTTCTCGGCCGCGACGCTCTCGATCGTCTGCGACGTGCTGGAGCCGGCCACCGGCGAGCCCTACGGCCGCGACCCGCGCGGCACCGCCAAGCGCGCCGAGGCCTACCTGCAGCAGACCGGCATCGGCGACACGATCTATGTCGGCCCCGAGGCCGAGTTCTTCGTGTTCGACGACGTGAAGTTCGCCGCCGACCCCTACCGCACCGGCTTCGAGCTCGACTCCACCGAGCTGCCGACCAACGGCTTCACCGACTACGAGGGCGGCAATCTCGGCCACCGGGTGCAGACCAAGGGCGGCTACTTCCCGGTTCCGCCGCAGGATTCGGCCCAGGACATGCGCGGCGAGATGCTCGCGGCGATGCAGTCCATGGGCGTGAAGGTCGAGAAGCACCACCACGAGGTGGCCTCGGCCCAGCACGAGCTCGGCATGAAGTTCGACACGCTGACCCTGCTCGCCGACCACATGCAGATCTACAAGTACTGCATCCACAACGTCGCGCAGAGCTACGGCAAGACCGCGACCTTCATGCCCAAGCCCGTCTACGGCGACAACGGCTCGGGGATGCACGTCCACCAGTCGATCTGGAAGGACGGCAAGCCGGTCTTCGCCGGCGACAAGTATGCCGGGCTCTCCCAGGAATGCCTCTGGTACATCGGCGGCATCATCAAGCACGCCAAGGCGCTCAACGCCTTCACCAACCCGTCGACCAACTCGTACAAGCGCCTCGTGCCGGGCTACGAGGCGCCGGTGCTGCTCGCCTACTCGGCGCGCAACCGCTCGGCCTCCTGCCGCATTCCGTGGACGAAGAGCCCCAAGGCCAAGCGCGTCGAGGTCCGCTTCCCCGATCCGATGGCGAACCCCTACCTCGCCTTCTCGGCGCTCCTGATGGCCGGCCTCGACGGCATCCGCAACAAGATCGACCCGGGTCCGGCCATGGACAAGGACCTCTACGAGCTGCCGCCGCGGGAGCTGAAGAAGATCCCGACCGTGTGCGGCAGCTTGCGCGAGGCGCTGACCAGCCTCGACAAGGACCGGGCCTTCCTCAAGGAGGGCGGCGTGTTCACGGACGACCAGATCGACTCGTTCATCGAGCTGAAGATGACCGAGGTGCTGCGCTACGAGATGACCCCGCACCCGATCGAGTTCGTGCAGTACTACTCGCTGTGATGTGAGAGGGGCCGGGCGCGATGCCCGGCCCCGTTGTAAGATCCGACGGAGCAGGACGCGACAGAGCCACCATCAAGTTAACATCGGAACAAAAGACGAACATTCCTGACAAAAAAGGATAATTTGCCTAGCGTGAGCGGGTGCAGCTGGTGGGGTGCTCCATGCTCTCTGATGAGATTGCCGTTCAGCGAACGAGGTGGCACCTGGCGGCTCTCAAAGTGGAGCTGAAGCTTCTTCGTCTCAAACTTGCTGTCCGAGCCTACAATCCCGGTCAGCCAAGGGTACCGGCAGGGCACCCGGACGGGGGACAATGGACGATTGGAGACGATCTTACCAGCAACGAGTCCGTCGATGATGCTCGTCTTATCTTAGTTGGAAGTTATAATAACCAGCGGTATGGTATGGTGCTGGATGAAGAAGACAATAAATTTGACGGACATACGCTCAAAGAGCACGTTGGCAAATCTGATGAAGAGATGCTGGATGTCGTAAGAAAGAACTCATGGCGGACCTGGATCGCTCATGGCGGCACGCGTAGAAACGGCTCTTTTGACTCCAAGGATTCGGAAAATGATTTTATCAATAGAACCTTGGAAATAAATTCAGAACTTGTTGATGAGGTTGCGAATGGCCAATGAGAAAGCGCCTTCATAAAGAGCCGCTTTGGTTATCGCACAGGTCGCGAGGCCTACAATAATGACAAAGAGCGCATATACATGCGAGATACGTATTCAGTGGGCGTGCTAATATAGCACGACACACGATCACCGAAAGGATATCACGTAGAAACAGCTTATCCACGCAATGATGGAGATAAAAATGAATAGCTCCCCTGAATTCAAAAAATTCGCACGAAGATTTATACAAGATCTAGAGCTTGTTTGCAAGACGGATGATGAGGCACTAAATTTTGTTCTTGAGGATCTCGACATGTCAGAGCGCAAACAGCTGGCAGGGTTTATAAATCAAATTAATTCCAGACAGGTTTCAGATTTCGAAATTAAAAAATTTGGGATAGCACTGAAGCAGATATTACTTTTACTCATGCCGAAGATCTCAGAAACATGCTAAATCGGGTCAACAATCATCTATTGAACAAACAATCTTCTCTTTCAAGATAATATATTTTTACTTAAACTTGCGCAATGCTGATTTTCCTAGCTATACTTGCAATGACAGCCTGCCGCTGGCGCTCGTTCATGGGAAATATAAAAAAGACGGGATGATCACCCTCGACCATCTCGTCGTCGTCGCGCCGGATCTCGCGGAGGGCGTGGCGCATGTCCGGGACTGCCTCGGCCTGGCCATGCCGGAGGGCGGCCGCCACCGCGAGATGGGCACCCGCAATCACCTGCTCCGCCTCGGCGACTCGGTCTTCCTCGAGGTGATCGCCGTCGATCCGGAGGCGGCGCCTCCTGCCCGCGCCCGGTGGTTCGGCCTCGACGACGCGGCACAGGTGCGGGCCGACTGGGCGGCGGGTCGGCGGCTGCGCGGGCTCGTCGCCCGCACCGCCGACCTCGACACCGTGCTCGCCGCCCATCGCGACCTGCTCGGGCAGGCGGCCACGATGACCCGCGGCGACCTGTCGTGGCGCTTCGCCCTGCGCCCGGACGGCGCTTGGCCGGCGGACGGGGCCGCGCCCTGCGTGATGGATTGGGGTCCGCGCGGGAACCCCGCCGCGACGATGCCGGATCTCGGCGCGCATCTCGACGCGATCGTCCTGACGCATCCGGATCCGGACGGCGTCGCCGCGCTCCAGGCGGGGCTCGGCCTCGCCGACCCGCCGCGCCTCGTGCGAGGCGCCCTCCCCCGCTACACGGCCCGGATCACGACGTCCTCGGGCTCGCGGATCCTGACCTGACCCGACCGGTCGACGGCCCCTCCTCGCCGGCCTGATCGGGTGGGTGACCGGCGAGGAGGGCCTGGCCGGGACCCGGAGGACCCGACGCGGTCAGCCTAGCAGCGGCGTTTCGCGGTGCGGTGACAGGAAAGGCTCACCCCGGGCGAGAATCGTCCCGGCTGCCGCCGGACCGCTCACGTATGCGCGAAGATGTCAGTCTCGGGCCAGCCGTCGAGGTCGAGGCGGGCGCGGGTCGGCAGGAAGGCGAAGCAGGCGGCGGCGAGATCGGTGCGGCCCTCGCGGGCCAGCATCGCGTCGAGTCGCTCCCGCGCCGCGTGGAGGTGGAGAACGTCGGACGCCGCGTAGTCGAGCTGCGCCTGCGACAGGCTCTCGGCGCCCCAGTCGGAGGATTGCTGCTGCTTGGACAGGTCGACGCCCACGAGCTCGCGCACCACGTCCTTGAGCCCGTGGCGGTCGGTGTAGGTGCGGGCGAGCTTCGAGGCGATCTTGGTGCAGTAGACCGGTGCCGGCATCACCCCGAACGCCTTGAACAGGACCGCGACGTCGAACCGGGCGAAGTGGAAGATCTTCAGCACGTCCGGGTCTCCCAGGACGCGCTTGAGCACCACCGGCTCCGGGCCGTCCTGCGGGATCTGGACCACGTCGGCGGTGCCGTCGCCCGTGGAGATCTGCACCACGCAGAGCCGGTCCCGGTGCGGATTGAGGCCGAGCGTCTCGGTGTCGATGGCCACCGCCCGGCCGGGTTCGTAATCGGCGGGCAGGTCGCCGCGGTGGAGGCGTACGGTCGGGCTCGGCATGTTTTTCGGACCTTCAGGGTTTTCGGCCGGTACCATCGGTGCCAAGTGCCGGCAAGCGCGGGCGATTCGCTCGGGGACGCGGCACGGAGAAGCGGACATGACGGCGGCCGAGGTGATCGCGACCCTGGGGCTGAAGCCGCATCCGGAGGGCGGCCATTACCGCGAGACCTTCCGCGATCCGCGCACCGTCGAGGGCCGCTCGGTCGGGACCGCGATCTACTTCCTGCTGGATCTCGGCGAGGTCTCGGCCTGGCACCGGGTCGACGCCACCGAGATCTGGCACTGGCATGCCGGCGCGCCGCTGGTGATCACCACGAGCCCGAACGGGCACGACGCCGAAGCCCGGCATCTCGGCCCGGACCTCGCCGCCGGCCAGCGCCCGCAATGCGTGGTGCCGGCCGGCCATTGGCAGACCGCCACCAGCCTGGGCGCCTGGACCCTCGTGGGCTGCACGGTCGCGCCGGGCTTCGACTTCGCGGGCTTCGAGATGGCGCCCCCCGACTGGCGGCCGATGCCGCGGGGCTAGATCCGGCCCGGCGCGGCGCGCGAGGCCCGCACCGCGGTGAGCGCCCCCGACACGATGAGCAGGCAGGCCAGCGCCAGGGCGGGACCGGGGCTGGCATAGCCCGCCGCCACCAGGATCAACGTCGAGAGCACCGGCGCCGCGTAGGCGGTGACGCCGAGCAGCCGGACGTCGCCGCGCTTGCAGCCGATGTCCCAGAGATAGAAGGCGGCTCCGACCGGGCCGAGGCCGAGCAGGGCCACCGCGCCCCACTGCACCGCGCCGGCCGGCCAGACCGTCGCCTCGAACACCCCGTGGCAGGCGAGGCTGAGCGCGGCCGTGACGAGGCAGAACCCCGCGACGGCGTCGGTCGGCACCTGTCCGACCCGGGCCGAGAGCACGGAGTAGCCCGCCCAGACGAAGGCCGCCGCCAGGGACGCCGCGTAGCCCGGCAGCGCCCCCGCGGCGAAGCCGAGCTCGCCCCGGCCCGCGAACAGCGCCGCGACGCCCGCGAGGCCGAGGGCCGCGCCGGCGAGATGCCCCGCGCGCAGGCCGCCCGATCCGGGCAGGCGCGCCGAGAACAGGACGATCAGCAGCGGCCAGAGATAGTTGATCAGCCCGGCCTCGGCCGGCGGCGCGAGGCGCAGGGCGCTGAAGTAGAGCGCGTGGTAGCCGAACAGGCCGCCGACCCCGAGCAGCCAGACCGGCCAGGGCTGGCGGAGCGCGCGGGCGCGGGCCGGCCGGGCGATCCAGGGCAGGCAGCCGCAGAGGCCGCCGACGAGGAAGGTCATCGCGGCGAGCTGGAACGGCGGCACCGCGCCGGAGGCCGCGGTGAACAGGGCGAGGAGCGACCACAGCAGGATCGCGCCGAAGCCCGCGAACGTGGCGGCCGAGCGTGGCGTACGGCGAGTCAGGGACGGTGCGGCTTCGCTCATGGCTCCGCGGCTATCACGCGGCTCCGGATTGGGCGAGACGTGCGTTCACGTCCCTGTCACGGTGGTCCCCTACCGGCAGCCCGAGACGAGGAGGTCCGCGATGCGTGCGATTCTGGCGGGGCTGGCGCTGATCCTGGCGGGCGCCCCGGCGCTGGCGGGCGATCTCGCGCAGCTCGGACCGCGGCCGTTCTACCTCGTCGACCAGCTCAAGCCCGGGCCGCTGAAGGAGCGGCTCGCCGCCTGCGGGGTCGACCGCCCCTACACGCCGCGGACCTTCTCGATCTCGCACCGGGGGGCGCCCCTGATGTTCCCGGAGCACACCCGCGAGGGCCTGATCGCCGCCGACCGCATGGGGGCCGGGATCATCGAGTGCGACGTGGCCTTCACCAAGGACCGCCAGCTCGTGTGCCGCCACAGCCAGTGCGACCTGCACACGACCACCGACATCCTGGCCCGGCCGGAACTCGCCGCGAAGTGCAGCCAGGGCTTCCAGCCGGCCGACCCGGCCACCGGGCGCAAGGCCTCGGCCAAGTGCTGCACCAGCGATCTGACGCTGGACGAGTTCACGTCGCTCCGCGGCAAGATGGACGCGGCCGACCCGGACGCCACCACACTCGCCGCCTACATGAACGCCACGCCCCGCTGGCGCACGGACCTCTACGCCACCACCGGCACGCTGATGTCTCACAAGGACTACATCGCGCTGGTGAAGGGGATGGGCCGCAAGTTCACCCCGGAGCTCAAGGCCCCGCAGGTCGCGATGCCGTTCGAGGGGACCTACACGCAGGACATGTACGCCCAGCAGCTCATCGACGAGTACAGGCAGGCGGGCATCCCGGCCGCCGACGTCTACCCGCAGAGCTTCCAGTTGCGGGACATCCTGTACTGGCTGGAGAAGGACCCGGATTTCGCCCGGCAGGCGATCTTCCTCGACGACCGCGACGAGACCACGAAGGGCTTCGACCCGGAGAAGCCGGCGACCTGGAACCCCGGCATGGCGGACCTCGCCGGCAAAGGCGTGCGGATCCTGGCGCCGCCCCTGTGGATGCTGGTCCGGCCGGGCCCGGAGGGCGCCATCGAGCCCTCGACCTACGCCCGGGAGGCGAAGAAGGCCGGGCTCGGCCTGATCGCGTGGTCACTCGAGCGCTCGGGGCCGCTGAAGGATGGCGGCGGCTACTACTACCAGTCGATCAAGCCGGTGGTGACCGGGGACGGCGACATCCTGCGGCTGCTCGACGTGCTGCACGGGCAGGTCGGCGTGCTGGGCGTCTTCTCCGACTGGCCGGCGACGACGACCTTCTACGCGAATTGCGTGGGGGCTCCGTAGGTCCGGCGCTCAATCGGCCCACAGAGCCACCAGCGAGAAGAGGCCCGCGATCGCGACGTTGACGATGAGGATGCCGGTCAGGATCAGGGCGAGCGTCATGATGGCCTCGGGGGCGGAGCAGTCAGGCAGGGACGGGATCGTGGAGCGGACAGGTCTTCGCGGACCCGCGCCGTCCGGGGTGGCCCCGCGGATCCGCCGCGCGGGCCGTGCGGGGCGTCGCCTCAGGGCGGGCTGATCACCCGGACGAGATCCGCGAGGTAGTCGAAATTCAGCGGCTTCCAGGCGAGCCAGCGCCGGATCAGAGCGTAGCTCACGCAGAGCAGGGTGGCGCTGGCGATGACGGCCAGCATGAACCACCCGATGTCGCCGGTCCCGAAGCCGACCGCGGCACTGAACAGGGCCGTCGTCACGAAGATGATCTTGCTCGGATCGTCCGGGCCGCGCGTCGTCACGTCAGACATGGGGAATCTCCCTCGATCCGGGTCAGCGGGCGCGGCAGTTGGCGCCGTACCAAGTCATGGTCCGACGATCCATGCCGCCCTCCGACGAGGCGCCGCAGACGGGGAAGCGCGGGTCGCCGCTGCGCTGCAGGCTCATCATCTTGTAGAGATCGTGCCGCGCCTCGCGGCGGCGGTTCTGCTCGGCGACCCGGGCCTGCCAGGAGAGGTCGCGGCTGGCCTGCGCGGCGGCGCGCTCCTGATGCAGCCCCATCATGCACTCGGCAAAGCCGTCGGTACCGGGCTCGAACCCGAAGGCGTAGCACTGGTTCTGATCCATCGCGTGCCGCTCCTGCGGCGTGACGCAGGCCGCGAGCCCCAGGGCGCAGGCCGCCGCGAGGCCGAGCTTGGCGACCGTCCGAAGCCGGCGCGGCCGCGCGACGTCCTGCGAAGAAGAACCCCGGCCACCGACAACAGGATGAACGCAGAATTTACCGTAGAACCCGTTGTTCATGATGCCCGAGGCCTCGTTTTTCTGTCCGCGCGAACATCCGCGACGCGACAGAACGAGACCTATACGGGGCCGCTCGAATTGTTCGTGTTTCAGAGCACGCGCGCGATTGCGTCGACCGCTGCCCGCAATGCCCGTTTTCCCGCGGCACTGAAGAGTGCGGGCCGGGAAGGGATTTCGTCATGGTTGGCCGGGCGGGCGAGGCGCGGGCGCGCGATACCCGTGCGGCGGCGAGCGACCGCGCCTCGCCGCATCCGAGGTCATCGCACGGGCGCGCCGGCCTGGACCCGGCGCGCCCGGTGGTGATCAGACGAAGTGCTGGCCGCCGTTGATGGTCAGCGTCGAGCCGTTCACGAAACCGGCCTCGTCGCTGGCGAGGTACTCGACCGCATGCGCGATCTCGCTGGCTTCGCCGAGACGGCCGGTCGGGATCGTGGCGATGATCTTGTTGCGGATCTCCTCCGGCACCGCCATCACCATCTCGGTGGCGATGTAGCCCGGCGCGATCACGTTCACCGTGATGCCCTTCGAGGCGCTCTCCTGCGCCAGCGCCTTGGCGAAGCCGATCACGCCGGCCTTGGCGGCCGAGTAGTTCGTCTGGCCGGCCTGGCCCTTCTGGCCGTTGATCGACGAGATGATGATGATGCGCCCGAAGCCGCGCGTGCGCATGCCCTCGATCAGCGGACGCGTGCAGGTGAACATCGAATCGAGGTTGGTCTTGATGACCGCCTGCCACTTGTCGAAGGTCATCTTGTGGAAGGCGCCGTCGCGGGTGATGCCGGCATTGTTGACCAGCACCTCGATCGGCCCGAGTTCGGCCTCGACGGCCTTGATGCCGGCCTCGCAGCTCGCGAGATCGCCCACGTCGAACTTGAAGACCGGAATGCCGGTCTCGGCCTTGAAGGCGTTGGCCGCCTCGTCGTTGCCGCCGTAATTGGCGGCGACCCGATAGCCCTTATCCTTGAGCCGCTTCGAGATCGCCGCGCCGATGCCGCGGGTGCCGCCCGTCACGAGGGCCACGCGTCCTTGGGTCATTCGTTTCCTCCTGTTTCGCATCACTTGATGCCGCGCGCGGATGGCGTCCGCACGCGATTTTTTCTGACTTCGGCCTTAAGTCTATGTTGTTGGCCGATACTGACGTGACAAAACGATCAGGTCCGCTCGACGCACATCGCCACGCCCATGCCGCCGCCGATGCAGAGCGTCGCGAGCCCCTTCTTGGCGTCGCGCCGCTTCATCTCGTGCAGCAGGGTGACGAGCACGCGGGCGCCGGAGGCGCCGATCGGGTGGCCGATGGCGATGGCACCGCCATTGACGTTCACCTTGGCGTCGTCCCAGCCCATGTCCTTGTTCACCGCCAGCGCCTGGGCCGCGAAGGCCTCGTTGGCCTCGATCAGGTCGAGATCGGCGGGCTTCCAGCCGGCCTTCTCCAGGGCCTTGCGGGAGGCCGGGATCGGCCCGGTGCCCATCACCTTCGGATCCACGCCCGCGGTCGCCCAGGACTTGATCCGGGCGAGCGGGGTGAGGCCGCGGCGCTCGGCCTCCGAGGCCGACATCAGCACCAGGGCAGCGGCACCGTCATTGAGGCCCGACGCGTTGGCGGCCGTGACCGTGCCGTCCTTGGTGAAGGCCGGCTTCAGCTTGGCCATCGCCTCCAGGGTGGCGCCGTCGCGGATGTACTCGTCGGTGTCGACGACCGTGTCGCCCTTCCGACCCGGGATCGTGACGGGGACGATCTCGTCCTTGAAGCGGCCCTCCTTGCGGGCGGCCTCGGCCTTGTTCTGCGAGCGGGTGGCGAACTGGTCCTGCTGCTCGCGGGTGAGTTGGAAGGCCTGGGCGACGTTCTCGGCGGTCTGGCCCATGTGGTAGCCGTTGAAGGCGTCCCAGAGCCCGTCCTTGATCATGGTGTCGACGAGCTTGATGTCGCCCATCTTCTGGCCGCCGCGCAGGTACTGCGCGTGGGGCGAGAGCGACATCGATTCCTGGCCGCCAGCCACGATGATCTTGGCGTCGCCATTGGCGATCTGCTGCATGCCGATGGCGACGGTGCGCAGGCCCGAGCCGCAGACTTGGTTGAGGCCCCAGGCGGTGGCCTTCTCGGGGATGCCGGCCTTGATCGCGGCCTGCCGGGCGGGGTTCTGGCCGGCCCCCGCGGTGAGGACCTGACCGAAGATCACCTCGTCCACCTCGTCGGGCGAGACCTTGGCGCGCTCCAGGGCGGCCTTGATCGCGGTGGCGCCGAGTTCGTGGGCCGGCACCGCCCCGAAGGCGCCGCCGAACGAGCCGACCGGCGTGCGCGCGGCCCCGACGATGACGATCTCTTCGCTGCCTGCCATGTGAACGTTCTCCTCTCGCGAGCCGGCGCGCCTTCCTCGTCCCGGGCGCGCTCTCTGCCGGTCTTGGGATGAAGGGCGCCGGATCGGCGAAGTCAAGGTTGCGCAGCGAAGTGCGAAAACACGCCGATGACGCGCCCGCGAGACTGAAATGGCTTCGCCCGTGGCGATCGCCTGCATTATTCTGCGTTGAAGAGCTGCAGTTTGCTGTTTTCTGCGCCCTTGGAAGGCTTTAAGGATCGTGTTGCGGGCGCGAAGACGATCCCCGCCGGGTTGCACTGCGCGCCAGCAACGTCCCTAGGTCCCGAGTCCAGAAAGGCCGTTCCCGATGGCGGATACCGTCAAGGCCACCCAGACCGTCATCAAGAAGTACGCCAACCGGCGCCTCTACGATACGGGCACCTCGACCTACGTGACGCTGGAGGACCTCGCCACGATGGTCCAGAACGGCGAGGACTTCGTGGTCTACGACGCGCGCACGGGTGACGACATCACCCGTTCGGTGCTCACGCAGATCATCTTCGAGCAGGAGAACAAGGCCGGCGCGGAGAACCTGCTGCCGGTGGCGTTCCTGCGCCAGCTGATCCGGTTCTACGGCGACAGCATGCGCACGATGGTGCCGAGCTTCCTGGAATTCTCCATGGCGAATTTCGCCAAGGACCAGGATGGCCTGCGCGAGAAATTCGCCCACAGCTTCGGCCCGGCCGCGTTCCAGAACGCGATCGAGCAGCAGGTGCGGACCAACATGAACTTCTTCGGCGATGCCATGAAGATGTTCACCGGCTTCGCGCCGCCCGCCACCGGGCCGCAGCCCCCGGCCACGGCCGCACCGGCGCCCTACGCGGGCGGCGAGCTGGACGACCTCAAGCGTCAGATGCTGGAGATGCAGCAGCGCCTGGAGGCGCTCGCGAAGAAATAACGACCGGCAGGTGCGACGGTATCGAAGGTTGACGATTAGTAAACGCCGGCCCCACCTTTGCAACATCAGCACGGAAACGTGCAGCGGGTGTTGCGATGGTGCGAATCGGAACAGGCAGCCGTCTCGGGCCGGCACAGGTCAAGCCCGTACGGGACGTGCCCGGCGCGGCCGAGGCCCCGCGTCAGGCCACCGAGCGGCCGGCGTCGCGCGCACTGGTCGCCATCGATGGGGGGCGGCCTGAGGAGCGCCCGAGGCGCGCAGGCACGGACGAGCCGGCTGTGGGACGACCCCGCGCCGGCTTCATCGCCCACCTGCTGACGGCGGACGATCCGACGCTGCTTCCGTCGCGGCTGGAACGGACCCGGATGGCGGCCGCGTGCTACGCGCAGGCCGCGCGGCGCCTCGCCTGAGAGCCCGCTCGACGGCCCTGAACCTCGGGATGCGACTGAGACAACCGGCATGGCAGGCCGGGCTTGAGCGCGGCACCCGACGCCGTCAGGGCGCGGCACCACTGGCGAGCCCGCAAGCCAGAGCCCCGGCGACGCGAGGCGCGGCGGGTCGCTGATACAGATCCCGGGCCGGATCCCGGGTTCCGCCATCCCCCGGATGACAGGCGCCCAGGCCCGCACCCGCCAGGGGAATACGTGAGATCTCGGCCCGTCCCGAAGACCGCGATGGCCCAGCCGGGATCGCTCCGGGACTTCGCGCGCCGTCCGGTCCCGTCCGGCGCGCGGCTCCCGCGAGGCTCAGGCCTCGGCGGACTTCACCTTGAGGACCTGACGGCCGCGGTACATGCCGGTCTTCAGGTCGATGTGGTGCGGACGGCGCAGCTCGCCCGAATCCTTGTCCTCGACATAGGTCGGCGCCTTGAGGGCGTCGGCCGAGCGGCGCATGCCGCGGCGGGAGGGGGAGGTCTTTCGCTTCGGAACGGCCATGGCTTGAATCCTTCGTGACGCCGCGGACAAAGCGGCGCGCGGGCGGCTCCTCGATCGAGGATCGCCTCGCACACCGCGGGATACGGATGAGGGCGGGCTTATAGCTCCGGCGCCGGCCCCTGGCTAGAGGCGCCGGACCACAAGCGTTAAGCGTGGGTTCAAGCCGGGCGGCGCAGAGCTGGGCCCGCGGTGCCGCGACGCGGGCCGCGCCTTCCGGGAGAAACGCCATGGCTTCCTCCACCAAGACCCTCGCTCTCCTCGCCCTGCTCACGAGCCTCGTCGCAGCGCCCGCGCTGGCGCAGGCGCCGCAGACGCCCAGCACCGCGGCGCCGACCGCGCCCGCCAAGCCCATGGCGCCGAGCGCCCCGGTCGCCGGGTCGCCGAACGCCGCCAAGGGCGCGCTGATCGATCTCAACAGCGCCAGCAGCGAGGAACTCGACGCCCTGCCGGGCATCGGCGCGGCCCGCGCGGCCGCGATCATCAAGGGCAGGCCCTATCGCGGCAAGGACGAGTTGGTCTCCAAGAAGATCATCCCGATGAACGTCTACGACGGCATCAAGGACAAGGTCATCGCCAAGCAGAAGTGAGCGGCTACTCGGCGATGGCGCCCTGGGGCAGGGAGAAGCCCGGGGGCACCTTCGCGGTCGCGGCCTTCGGGGCCGCGTGCCGGGCCGGAGCCTTCTTCCGCGCCACGGGCTTCGGCGCGGCCTTCACGGCGGGCGGATCCTCGCAGGCGCGGAAGGCGAGCTCCGCCAGGGGCGTGCCTTCCTCGGAGACGACGGCGATCGGATCCGGCAGCGTCGGCAGGGCCGGCTGCCAATGGATCGGGCCGCCGAGCATCGCCTCGATCGCCGCCGGGGCGCCGCCGCGCCGCAGGGTGGTGAAATCCGGCCCATAGGCGGTGGCGACCTTGCCGGCGATCACCACCAGCAGAACCTCGTTCACCTCGGGCGTCAGCGGCCGGAGCGGGTTGGTCGTCCGGACCTGGCCGGCCCGGGTGACCACCACCTTGAATCCCTTGCCGCTCTCGAACCGCGCCGCCCGGGTCCCGCAGGGCTGCTCGACCGGCG
>CAXDNE010000065.1:0-28375 GCA_963990595.1 uncultured Methylobacterium sp. | reverse complement strand
GCCCGTCGCCGACCCGTCCGCTCGACGCGCGGCGATGCGTTCGTTCGGCGCGACGGCCGCGGGCGGCCCCTGCCGTCCCGGGGCCTCAGCCCGTGCCGGCGATCCCCGGGCCCGAAACGTCGAGGCGGCTCCCGTCGCGAAACAACAGCGCCTGCAGTCGCTCAGGGCCGAGCACCCGGCCCAGCTCCCGAAAGGCGAAATAGGGCAGCAAGGCCACGGCCATGATGAGGATCACGGCCGCGAGGCCGGAGACGCCGCCCCCGCCGATCGTCGGCAGGCTGTCGACCCATGTTTTTCCCCGCCAAAGCCCGATCGCCATCTCCTCCAGGATGTAGGCGCAAACCAGGAGGGCGGCGAAGATGCAGGAGCGGACGACGATCGGATAGATCAGCGGCCTGCCCTGAAGGTGCGGGCGTGTGTCCAGATGCTCGGCCACGAGCATGATCTTGGCCAGGATCCACGCGTTGATGAAGGCGAGACCGTAGAATTTGTAGGCGATGCCATGACGCGACAGGACAGCGTGCTCGTGGAGGATCAGGATCCCGAAGATGATCCATAGATACGTGAAGATGCCGAGGATATGCTTCAACTCCGCAACCAGCCCGTGCCCGATCTTCTGGAGCCGTCCGCCGACACGGCCGTCCGACCGCGGTGTCGGGCCGGCCTTGACCGATGAGGCTTGGGGCTGCGGATTGCTCATCATCGCGCGGTCGGGCCGGTGACTCGATTGCACAGGCGCCGCCGACGCGCGGGCGAGTCCGTGCGCGATGGCATGCCCACGCACCGCCCGTCCGCGTGGAGGCGCCCCCGGGCCGTCATGTCGGAGGCCTCACGGTAATCATTGCAGTTTGTGCGCGCGGCGCTTGATCGTGTGAGACACCGCAGAACGAGGGCCGCGCAGAAGGTCCGCGTCCGGGTGGGCGGAGCCGCGTGGCGGGAAGGGCGGCGATCGCCCCGATCGGGGTCGTTCGGGACAACCGGAGGCAGGTCCCTCCGGTCGGCCCTGGCCGCTCGCCCCGTCCGCGCCGTCGTGACAGGTCAGCGGACGCCGCCGTCGCTCAACCGATACCAGGCGATGATCGCCGAGACGTACAGGCGATGAAGGGCATGCAGCGGCAGCGGCGCGACCGGTGTCAGCGGCAGCGGAAGGCTGTCGGCCTCGCCGGTGGCGATATACGCGGCCATGGCGCGTCCCATCGCGGACTGAAGACCGACGCCGCGGCCTTGGCAGCCGATGTCGATGAGCAGACCGGGTGCCGGCTCGTGGAGATGGGGTAGGTAGTCCCGGGTGATCGCCACGCGGCCGCACCAGCGGTGATCGAAGGCGATCCCGTCGAGCTGCGGGAACAGCTTGCCGACGATCCGTTCGAGATGGGCCCAGTCCTGGGGGCTGCGCGGCTCCCGGAACGGGCCGCGCCCGCCCATCAACAGGCGGCCGGTATGATCGAGGCGGAAGTAGAGCAGCAGCTTGCGCGTATCCGAGGAGACCTGCCCTTCCGGCAGGATCGAGCGGCGCAGGTTGTCGGAGAGCGGCACCGTGGCGACCTGGAAGGAGTTCGCCGCGATCACCGTCTGGGCGAGGCCCGGCCAGAGCGCGCCGGTGTAGCCGTTGGTGCAGAGGACGACCCGCTCCGTCGTGAGCCGGGCCCCCTGCGCCGTCGTGACGGTCCATCCCGATCCCGTCCGGCTCAGTCCGGTGACCGGCGATCCGCCGTGAATCGCCGCGCCGGCCTTCAGGGCCGCCCGGGCGAGGCCGCGGGCATAGCTCAGCGGCTGGATGGCGCCGCCGCGGCCGTCGAGCCAGCCGCCGCGATAGCGTTCCGTCCCGAGCAGGCGGTCGGTCTCGGCCTTGTCGAGGACGCGGGTCGGCGCGCCGAGCTCGGCCCATTGCGCCGCCCGCCGCTCGACCTCGACGAGCCCGGCTTCCGTGTGAGCGCCCTGGATCCAGCCGTTCCGCAGGTGCGGCACATCCATCCCGTGCTTGGCGATCAGCTCGAACACCGTGTCGGCGGTGCCGCCGGCGAAGCGTGCGAGCCGCTCGCCGCGCTCGCGCCCGAACCGGGCGACGAGGTCGGCGGGATCGTATTTCAACCCCGGGATGACTTGGCCGCCGTTGCGCCCGGATCCGCCGAAGCCGACCTCCCGCGCCTCCAGGACGACCGGCCGAAGGCCGCGCTCGGCCAAGTGCAGGGCGGTGGACAGGCCGCAGAAGCCGCCGCCGACGATCACCACGTCGGCACGGCCGGACTCGGCGAGCGGCGGCGTCTCCGGCGCAGGCGCCGCCGTGGTGGCCCAGAGCGACGGGGCGAGCGGGAACGGTTCGGCCACGGCGTGTCCTAGAGTGGATGCAGCACGCGCTGCAGGAAGTCCTGGGTGCGCGGGTTCTGCGGACGGTTCAGGATCTCGACGGCCGGGCCCTGCTCGACGAGGCGGCCGCCGTCGAGGAACAGCACGCGGTCGGCGACCTCCCGGGCGAAGCCGATCTCGTGGGTCACGACGATCATCGTCATGCCCTCGTCGGCCAGCCCGCGCATGACCCGCAGCACGTCGCCGACGAGTTCGGGGTCGAGCGCCGAGGTCGGCTCGTCGAACAGGATCGCGTCCGGGCGCATGGCGAGCGCCCGGGCGATGGCGACGCGCTGCTGCTGCCCGCCGGACAGCTCGTTCGGCCTCGCGTGCTCCTTGCCCGACAGGCCGACCCGCGCGAGCAGGGCGCGGGCGCGCGCCTCGGCCTCCGGCCGGGGCTCGCCCTTCACGTGGATCGGTCCTTCCACGACGTTCTCGAGGGCCGTCCGGTTGGCGAACAGGTTGAAGCGCTGGAAGACCATGGAGACCCGGGTGCGGATCGCCTTGATGCTGCGCTTGTCGCGGTCGACCCGCTGGCCGCCGACCCGGATCTCCCCGCCATCATAGGCTTCGAGACCGTTGATGCAGCGGAGCAGGGTCGACTTGCCGGATCCAGACGGCCCGATCACGCAGACGACCTCGCCCTTGGCGACCTCGGCCGAGACGCCCTTGATCACCTCCAGCGCGCCGTAATGCTTCCGGACATCCTCCAGGACGATCATCGATGCCGCCTCATCGCTGCCGTCCCTTGGCCTCGAGGTGGCGGACCAGCAGGATCAGCGGCAGGCTGAGCGCCAGGTACATCAGCGCCACCATCGTGTAGACGCTGGTGTTCTTGAAGGTCGAGGAGGCGATGAGCTTGCCCTGGAGGGCGAGTTCCGCGACCGTGATGGTCGAGGCCTGCGACGAATCCTTGAGCATCATGATCATGATGTTGCCGTAGGGCGGCAGCGCGATCCGGATCGCCTGCGGCAGGATCACCCGCCGCATGGTCATGCCCCAGCCCATGCCGATCGAGAGCGCGGCCTCGACCTGCCCGCGATCCACCGCCTCGATGCCGGCGCGGAAATTCTCGGCCTGATAGGCCGAGTAGGCGATGCCGAGGCCGATGATCGCCGCCTGGACGGCCGTGAGCGACAGGCCGAAATCCGGCAGCACGAAGTAGATGTAGAACAGCTGCACGATGATCGGGATGCCGCGCAGGATGTTGATCATCACCGCGCTGAAACCCGCCAGCACGGCGATGCCGGAGACCCGCAGCACCGCCCAGAACAGGCCCAGCAGGGTCGAGACCACCAGGGACGCCAAGGTGATCAGGACGGTGAGTTGCACGCCCTGGAGCAGGATCGGCAGGTAGTCCTGGGCGTCGGCGAGGAACTCGCGCATGAAGCTCAGGACCGGTCGGCCGACGGCGGCAGGCCCCATTTGGTGAGGATCGCCTGGAGCGTCCCGTCGGCCTTGAGCTTGGCCAGCGCCGCGTCGATCTTGGCCAGGAGCTCAGCGTCGGTCTTGCGCACGCTGAGGCCCACCGAGGCGACGACGGTCGGCTTGAAGGTCTCGACGAGACGGACGCCCGGGAACGCGCCCTGCTTGACGTAGTAGGCGAGGATCGGCGCGTCGGCGAAGCCGGCCTTCAGCCGGCCGGAATTCACGTCGCGGATGATGTCGGGGATCGTGTCGTAGATCTTCACCTCGGCGAACAGGCCGGACTTCTTCAACGGCTCGACGAAGGCGGTGCCGACCTGGGCGCCCACGGTCTCGCCCTTCAGGTCGGCGAAGGACATGTAATCCTTCGTGTCGGATTTCGGGACGATCAGTCCCTCGCCGTAGCTGTAGACCGGTGCCGAGAAGGCCACGACCTCCTTGCGCTGGGGCGTGATGAACATCGCCGCCGAGATGATGTCGATCTTCGAGGCCGTGAGCGCCGGGATCAGCGTCGAGAATTGCAGCGGCTCCACCGCCACCGTGAAGCCCGCCTCCTTGCCGACCGCGTTGACGAGGTCGACCATCACGCCCTGGATCGTGTTGGTCTTGGTGTCGAGGAAGGTGAACGGCAGCCCGGTGGGCGTGGCGCCGACCTTGAGGGGCTGGGCGCCGACCGGGAGCCCCAGCATCCCGAGCAGAAGCGACGACGACAGACACAGGCTTGCCAACCGTCTCATCATCATGCCCCTCCTGTTCCAGGCCCGACGGTGCGCGGCACCGGCCGCGGCCGAATTTCACCGACATGAAGAATACCGCATGTTTGCGCGCTCGACGCAAGCGGCTTTCACGTGCATGAAGGAACGTAGGAGAGGCAAGTTTGGTGTGATGGTGAGCATCCCCCGAGGCGACACCATGGGCCCGGACCCGGTCGACCGAGCCGTCGGGCAGCGTCTTCGCGTCCTGAGACGCGCGAGGGGCCTCTCGCTGGAGACCATCGCGTCCCGCACGGGTCTGTCGATCGGCTTCATCAGCCAAGTCGAGCGTGGCTTGTCCTCGCCCTCGCTCAAAGTGCTCGCGCTCCTCGCCGATACGCTGCAGATCGGGATCGGCGGCCTGTTCGAGCCGGCCTTCAACGAGCCTGATCCGGACCCGATCGTCGTGTTCGAGAAGGACCGGCCGGAACTTCAGCTCTGGCGGGCCGGCATCACCAAGCAATTGCTGACCCCGCCCGGCGGAACACAGGGCATGAGCCTGTTCCACATGGTCCTGAAGCCGGGCGCCAGCACGGGCGACGAGCTGTTCAGCCACGACGGCGAGGAGGCGGGTGTCGTCCTGGAAGGACGCCTGACCCTCGTCGTCGAGGCGCGAACGCTCCAGCTCGCGGAAGGCGACAGCTTCCGGTTCGAGAGCCGCCGGCCCCACCGCTTCAGCAATCCCAGCGCGCGCGGCCGGACCATTGTCCTGTGGGTCAACGTGCTCGGGGCGTCCCGATCCGGGGCGCCCTAAAGCGCCTCGCCCCGGAGGTGGGCCGGCGTCGCGCCCATTCCGGCCGGTCAGCCGATCGGGGAGGCGCTCCTGAGGCGGACATCCGGGCGAATCAGATCGTGCGGCGCGGCGGGATCGGCCGTCAGCCACGCGGCAGCCGAATACCGAGGGCCCGGATGATGCCGTAGGTCGCCGCCGCGGAAGCGAGCGCGAATCCGACGACGAGCAGGAACCCGTGCGGGTCGTCGGCGAAGGGCAGACCCTTCACGTTCATGCCGAACAGCCCCGTGAGGAAGGTCGGGGGCAGAAACAGCGCCGACAGGACCGCGAGCACGTAGAGCTGGCGGTTGCTCTCCTCGGCGACACGCCCCGCCACTTCCTCCTGCAACAGCCGGGCGCGTTCGGCCAAGGCGGTCACATCCCGGTCCAGGGCGTCGAGCCGCTGGGCCAAACGGGCCGCCACCGCGACCGCCGGCCCCCGAACGCCCGAGGCCGCGTCATCCTGTTCCAGCCTGTGGAAGACCGCGGCGAGGCCGAGCAGCTGGCGGTGCAGGCGCACGGCGCTCCGGCGGATCGGGCCCAGACGCCGCCGGTCGTCGCGCACGCGCCCGTCGAGCACCCGGTCCTCGATCCCGTCGACCTCGTCGGACAGCCGCTGGCCGGTCGCCGCCATGGCCGCGACCACGTAGCCGACCATGGTCTCCAGGAGCAGCACCGGCGAGGGAATGGGGTGCCCCTTCTCGGCGGTCGCGCGCGCCGCGCCCGGGCTCTCCGCCGGCCCTCGGCGCCCGCTCACCAGGGAGCGGGGTCCCATGACGAAGTGCAGGCGGCCTGCGACGTCGGGCCTGGCACCCGGCCGGGCGAGGTCGGCCACCACGCCGCCGACATGGCCGTCCTCGACGGTCACGCGCTGGTGCTCGTCGGGCCGGAACACGGCGTCGGCCAGCGCGCGCGGCCCCACATGTCCGGCCTCGATGAGCGGACCGAGGTCCGCGGTCTTCAGGTCGAAGTGCAGCCAGAGGAAGCCGCCACCGAAGGTGTCGAGTTCCGGCAGCGCCTCATCGGGCGCGAGGAGGCGGCCGCATCCCTTCGGGTCGAAGGACATCGCCCAGAGCAGTCCGGGCTGCGCCATGGCCGGAGGCGGGTTCGTCACGGGCCGGCCCGAGCCTGGTGGCCCCTCAACCCGTCGCGGCCGCCGCGCGGAACAGCAGGGGAGGCATGGCGACGTGGACGATGGCGACGTGGACGATGGCGACGTGGGCGATGGCGACGTGGGCGATGGCGACGTGGGCGATGGCGACGCGGACGACGCGGAGAAGGGTGCGGGGGGGCATCGCGGGTTTCCGGGCTCGAGCTCCCGTCAACGGCCAGCGACCACGGTTCGTTTCCAAGACGGCCCGGCCGGGTCTGGGCGGCGCCCGCAGGAGTCTGCGGCACGCGCCTCGCCGGGCCCGGTCGATGCCCTCGGACCCGGGGCTCGCGCAGGCGGGCCGCGGTCTTCCCGTCGGGATCCGGACAAACGGGATCTGCATGTCCGCAGACGGCGAACGCTCAGATCCGCGGCGCGCTCACCGGGTCTGCCGCCATTTCAGATAGGCCTGGTAAATCTCCTCCTTCCCGGCCGGCCGGTCGGGCTGGGACTGGAAGAAGCGATCGAGATCCGGCTGGGCTGCGACCTCCTGGTCCCGGTGCCGGTCGAGCCAGTCCTGAGCCGGCCGGAAGCGCGTCCAGCCGCTCACCGACGCCGCGAGGTTGACCTCCCGCCATTTCGGATGCCGCTGCGGCGCCAGGAATTTGTCGAACTGGCCGAAGAACGCGTCGACGAACCGGACGAGCTTCTCGTAGCGCGGCGATCCTTTCGGGCTGTTGTAGACGCCCAGGATGGTGCCCACCGCGAGGGTCTCCACCGCCTCGTCGCCCACGAGCTTCGGGTAATCCGCCCGCGTCAGGGTCGCGGGGACGTAGGCCTCGTTGATCGTGTCCGGATAGGGCGTCTTCACGAAGTGGAAGCGGTCCCCCGGATCGAGGCCCGCGATGAAGGCCACCGGCTTGGCCGCCACCGACACGACGGCGGCGATCTCGCCCTTGCGCAGCATCTCGACGGCGGTCGGCTGATCGACGTTGACCGCCTCCACGGCGATGCCGAGTTCGCGGAACATCGCCCGGCCGCTGTAATCGGTGCCGCTGCCCTTGACGTCGAAGCTGACGCGCTTGCCGGCGAGATCGTTGACGGTCTGGACCGCCTTCGGCGCGATGATGTGCAGCTCGTCGTCGAAGAGCTTGGCGATGTAGTGGATGTGCCGCTCGATATTCTTCAGCCGCTTGTCCTGCCGGAGCTGCTCCAGCGTGTCGGTGCGGACGAAGCCCAGATCGACGCCCTTCAGGAAGCGGATGTCGTAGGCGTTCTCGCCCGCGCCCTTGCCGAGGATCGGCAGGATCCGCAGCTTGTCGCCGTCATCCAGCACGAAGGCGAGATCGGCGCCGGCGCGGAAGTAGGTCCCGCCCGGCGTGCCCGTCACCACCGTGACGGTGTTGGCGTTCATCCGCTCGCCGAGCGCGGCCTCCGTCGTGGCGCCGGGATCGGCGGTCGCCGTGTCCGAGGCTCCCATGACGGGGCCGCCCGCCAGGGCGGCAAACCCGAGAAGAGCGACGAATAGGGCAAGCCTCGGCATCTGCGCGTCCCTCGATGATCGTCCGGCTGTCTGCGCGGCGGGCTCTCAGCGGCTCGTCGCGGCGAGCTGCCGCTCATCGGGCTGCTGCAGCTGACTTGCCGCCTTCGCGTAGAGGCTTCTGGCCAGATCCGGGTCCGACCGCAGGCCGCGCACCTTCCAGCTCCGCAGCATGGCCGGGTCCCAGGTCTGGGCCAGGAGGAAGGTCGCGTCCGGCGCATTGCGCGCCTGCGCGCGCTCCAGCAGGAGCCGCGCGCCGCTGATGTCGCCGAGCCGGATCAGGCCCTTGGCCCGCTCCACAAGCGGGTCCTTCTGCACCGCCGGCCGCGCGGTCGCCGCGGGACGTAACGGGGTCGCGGCCTCGGCGGCGGATGTCCGGTCCGTGACCGTCGGCGATGCCGGACGGTCGACCACCGGGGTGCTCTCGAGCGGTGCGAGGCGGGCCACTTCCGGCACGTAGACATCGGAGTCCGGCGCATCACGGCTGGCCGCGTCGGCAGGAGCCTGCGGGTCCGGAGCGGTCCCACGGAGCTGAAGAACAGGCGCCCCGGGGCCGCGCGGTTCGTCGCCGCGGGCGGCAACGGTGCGGTCAGGACGGTCCGGGATGAAATGGACGTTGAGGAGACTCGTCGCGACATCGGTCTGGCCGCCGGCCTCCGGAGTCCAGACCGCCGCGACAGCGAGCGCGAAGCTGTTCTCGCGCTCGTCGCTCTGGGTGATCTGGATGTTCGACAGATCCCACGCGCTGATGTCGACGTCCCGCTTGTCATCCGAGGGCGAGAACGTGTTGATGGAATCGCTGATCGTTACGCCTCGTGGGAGGCCCAGCAGGTGGATCGCTTCGATCGCGACTCTGCGCGTGCGGACAAGCTTGATCTTCAGCGGGAGAGCCGCGCCAAGCCTTCCGGACACATCATGCGTGGCGATCGATAAATCGGCCGCTCTGCTCCGCGCGCTATCCATATCGTCTGTGTTGCTGGAAATGGCAGCCTCGGTGAGGGCGTGACGGTCCGCCATTTGCGCCGACGCGGGCAGCGGGGAACAGACGATCAGGCCCAGCGCCAGTGCGGTCGGCGCGTATCCGGCCCTATTTCGGCACGGCATTTCCATCGGACGCACTCCATGACTGGCGCGTTTCCGCTAAATTGGCCGATCGAATACAGTAGTTTCCACTCAGCGTCAATTAATCCTGGTTGGCCTCTGTCGCATTCGTGCTTATAACGGTGACGAACTCACGCGCATTGAAAGCGATCCGACGCCAAATCTCATTCCGTCAACGGGATCACGTGTCGCCGGCTCGCGATCACCGACATCCCATTGCCTGCCACGGGGCAGCGCAGTGCCTCTTGAGCGCGGCGAGAGCGGCGGTCTGCGCGAGAGCCGCGCCGCGAAACCGCGGGCAACGCTGCTCGCGCCGAGCGGATCGATCCCTTGACGGGCACGGCGCCTTTCAGCCGGATTTCCGAGACGCCCACGACGGTGTCGGACGCGCCGCGCGATCACCGTCACCGTCCGAATACGGTGCGGCTCGCCGTGTACGGCAGGACAGGTCGGCGGCGGCGTATCCGGTTCACCGCGGCACCCGCCGGAGCGCGGACCATCCGCGATCGGCCGGCTCCGGTGGGCGGCCTCGCGACGCAAGCGCGCCAGCAGCGCCGATGGCGGCCGCCAGAGGGGTCAGGCCCTCACCACCCCGCGCCTTTGCAGAGGACGCATCCACGCCCGCCCCTGTTGCTGCGAGGGGCACACAACCAGGACGGGCATGGTCATCGGTAGCGGCCAACGCCACCGACGCAGCCGAGCGTAGGCGGCCTGAACCGGGTCTCGATACTAAATTCGATGTCAGCCTTCGCCACCTCTGACGAACGCCGCGCGCATCAGGCGCGGGGGCAGAGGCTCGACCGCCGTCCAGGCGTGGATACTGAGAGACCTGTCGGCCAGACCCGCGGCCGATACGGGCCAAGGGCCCGGTTCTGTTGGCGCGCCCTACGGGAATCGAACCCGTGTTTTCGCCGTGAAAGAGTGGTAACGAGGCATTTTGCGGCCGTTGGCGAACACCGGCGAACTTCTAATTTGCTGTGTAGTCAGTATCTTTCGTCCTTGCGGGTTCGCTAGTGTCCGCCTACGCCTTTTCCGTACGATTTCCGTACGAAAGCGGGGAGGGCGCCATGGCCCGCACGGTACGCAACGCCAAGCTCGACACGCGTTCAGGGCGCGCCAAGCTCGCCCCTCGGCGCGAGCCATACTGGACGGTGATCTCGGCCGGCTGTGCCGTGGGCTACCGGCGCGGCGCCAATGGCGGTACTTGGGTCGCGCGAATGCGCGACGGAACCAAGCAACATTACGACGCGCTCGGCGCCGCCGACGACAGCCGGGATGCCGATGGCCTGACCGTGTTCTCGTTCGCGCACGCTCAGGAGCGGGCGCGCGCCTACTTTGCACGGAAGGCGCGCGAGCTCGCCGGCCTCGGTGAGGAGGCGATGGAAGCCCCCTGGACGGTCGCGACGGCGTTGACCGACTACCTCGTCGCGCGGGAGCGAAGGGGGTCGAAAGGCGTTAGGGCAGACCGCTACGCGGCCGAGGCGCGGATCCTGCCGGCGCTCGGAGCGCTTCAACTGACAGTGCTGACAACGAAACGCATTCGCGACTGGCACCATGACCTCGCCGAGGCGCCGAAGCTGCGCCGGACCGCGTCCGGGGAAGAATCGCGACGTTTGGCCGCGGTCAATCCGACGGACCCTGAAGCCGTGCGGGCGCGCCGCGCGACGGCCAACCGAGTGCTGACGGTCCTGAAGGCCGCGCTCAACCATGCGTTCCAGGAGGGCAAGGTTAGCTCGGACGAGGCGTGGCGCCGAGTGAAGCCCTACCGGGAGGCTGATGCCGCTAAAATCCGCTATCTGACCGCGGCCGAATGCCGGCGCCTGCTCGACGCCTGCGACGGGCCATTCCGAGATCTCGTGCGCGGCGCACTGGCGACAGGGTGCCGCTACGGCGAGCTCGGGCGGATCTGCGTGTCCGACTTCGACGCCCAGGCACGCACCGTAATGATTGCCAAGTCGAAGCAGGCCAAGCCGCGCCACATCGCGCTAAGCGACGAGGGAGTCGCCTTTTTCGCCGCGCTCACCGCCGGGCGACCGAAGGCCGCGCGCATCTTTTCTCGGCCCGATGGAGAAGCGTGGGGGGCATCACATCAGCAGCGACCGTTAATCGAAGCCTCATCGCACGCGGGACTTGAGCCGCCGTGCACTTTCCACATCCTGCGGCATACCTACGCTAGCGCATTGGCCATGAGGGGCGTGCCGATGCGTGTCATCGCCGATCAGCTCGGGCATGCTGACACGCGCGTCACCGAGAAACACTACGCCCATCTCACGCCGTCCTACGTGGCAGAGGCGGTGCGGCATGCGCTGCCGGCGCTCGGCTTTCTCGCACCCGGCCTGTCGGTATCTGCGGAGTGGTCGCACTGAAAGATATGCACGGGCATGACGCGAATCTCGACCGCTTTGTGGCCTGCCTGGGTGGACGCGGGACATCGCCCTCGGCATCTCTCGCCACGAGTTCCTGTCCGAGGGCCGCTGTTTGGCCTACCTCTATATGACGGACAGCGCGGTGAACCCCGGAGACGTTCGTGTCGCCGAGTAGATCGGCCTGCAGGAAGCGTTCATGGAAGTGCGGCATGTCTTGGCGGCCAACGCCCCGGTCAATGCAGCCATCGTCGCCCGCATCGTCGATCGGCTGGACCTACCGCAGGGCTCGCTGGGAGCATTCTTCGATAACCCGTCGCGTAGCTCCTACCAGCAGGCGTTCTGCGGAGAGTTTGGTCTTCAAGCTGGCCGAAGGAAGCAGCAGTGTCACCACCACCGTGTCCATGGCGTTCCAATTCGCGCTCGCCGGCATCCTGCTCGGGGCCGAGCTCGTGAAGCGCGCTAGGCGCTCCCGCCTCGACCACGATCCGCACGCGCATCAACCTGCTGCGTCCATAGACCGGTCACCACGCCCCCCACCGGCGCCCGCGATCGCTCGTGTCGCTGTCTCGGATGCCGATGCTGATTTTGGGGACGCCTATCGCCGGAAGTACGAGGCCGTGGAAGCCGCCTGAGGATGCCCTGCCACTCTTGGTTGTGGGCAGCCGATTCGCGTGCGAGGCTGCGCGGATGTCGACGTGCTATTTGGCTATCTGATTATCTATGGGCGACCCGGCGACAGACGCGAGGGTGGGTGGGCGCAGGCGTCTCGACGGAAGACGCCAGCTGCTGATTTATCTCGCGCCTGAGGTGATCAAGGAGATCAAGAAGGTCGCCGTCGACGATGACACCACCGCCTCGGCCATCGCGGATGAGGCCCTGCGCGAATGGCTTAGGCGCAGGAAGAAGAAGGCCGCAAAGACGGTCGCGGAGTGAGGGCAGGGTTGATGTTGCAGACGGTACGTGATGCGTGCGCCTTCGATCCGAAGGCGATCGACTATGCCCTCAGCGAGCAGATCGAAGATCTCGGTGACCTTGTTGGCCACACGCCGGCCCAGGCGAAGTCGTTCTTCGAAAAGACCTACGTCACAGGAGGTATGCGAACCCTGCTCCGGCAGGGACTTCAGCGTCTCTCCGGTAAATCAGGGCAGGCCGTCTTCGAGCTCAAGCAGGCGATGGGTGGCGGAAAGACGCACTCCATGCTGGCCTTGGGCTATCTCGCTGCAAATCCTGAGCTTGCCGGGCTTTTGCCTTCGGAGATCACAGATGGTTTCGCGCCGTCGAAAGCACGCGTCGTGTCCGTATCGGGTCGCTCGATATCGAGAGAGCGACACCTGTGGGGCGACATTGCCGAGCAACTAGGGAAAGGGGACCAGTTCCTCGATTTCTATAAGGGCGTTCCAAAGGCGCCGAACGAGAAGGATTGGGTCTCGCTTATCGGAGATCAGCCGACGCTCATCCTTCTCGACGAGCTCCCCCCCTTCTTCGCTTACGCAATCACCCAATCGGTGGGTGGCGGAACCTTGGCCGATATTACCATCAACGCTGTCTCTAACCTGCTGGCGGCAGCGCTGAAGAAGGACTGCCCGCGCCTCTGCATCGTCATCTCGAACCTCTCCGGAAGTTATGAAGGGGCTACACGCGAGATCACTGCCGTCGTAGCGAAGGCGACGCGCGACTTGCAAGGTGAGGCAGGGCGACAGGCAAAAGGCATCACGCCAGTCGAGCTCGGGTCGGACGAGATCTTCCACATCCTGCGCACGCGTCTGCTCACAAAGCCCACCGCCGAGGCAACTGTGGACGCTGTCGCTTCCGCCTTCTCCGATGCGATATCCGACGCCGTGAAGGCGAAAGCTGTCGCGAAATCGGCGGAGCAGATCGCCGGTGACATTCGGGCCTCTTACCCCTTCCATCCCTCGATCAAAAACATCCTCGCGCTGTTTAAGGACAACGAGCGCTTCCGGCAGACGCGCGGTTTAATGACTCTGGCGGCCGTGATGGTGCGCTCTGCCCTCGAACGGCCCACCAACGATGTCTACCTCGTTGGTTGTCAGCACATCGACCTCTCGAATCCCGAGATCCGGGACACCGTCACCAACATCTATGACCTGTCGGGCGCCATCGCTGCCGACGTCGCTGGGACGGCGAGCGACAGGGCGCATGCCCAGGTCATCGACGACCAGACTGGAACGGACGCGGCGAGCCAGGTTGCGCGTCTCATCCTGATATCGTCGCTCCCGGAGGCCAACGGAGCCGTGAAGGGTCTCAATCGAGGCGAGGCGGTCGCGAACCTCGTCGCACCCTTGCGTAAGCCGAGCGAGTTCGAGGACGCCTTCGAGAAACTCCGGGTGGAGTGCTGGTACCTGCACAAACGCGAGAACGATGCCTGGGTTTTCGCACGCAACGAGAACCTTAAAAAGAAGATCGAAAAGTACGCTGAAGGTGCGCCCCAGCCGAAGATCGACGCTGAAATGCAGCGCCGCCTAGTGACAGTGTTCGAGCCGCGCAAGAAGACCGCCTACACGCAGGTCCTCGCCTTGCCAAAGGTCGAGGATATCAAACCGAACGGAGGTCGTCTCCTTCTGGTGCTGAGCCCCGACAAGAGGATGCCCCCGGAGGATGCGAGGCGCCTTTTCGAGGCCGTACCGCAGAAGAACAATTTCTGCGTGGTCACCGGCGATTCCGACATAGCCAAGCTGGAGGACAAGATCCGGCGCATATGGGCCATCGAAAAAGTGAAGGTGGAGGATGGCGGCGACCGCTCCCCTAATATCGCTGAGCTGAACGAGGAAGCGGAGGGAGCCGAGTTCGCCTTCAACTCGACTCTCATCACTCTTTTCAATCGGGTCTACTATCCGGGGCGGCATCCAAAGACGGGCGAAGGCCTGCTCTATGTGCCGCTAAAGCTAATCGAGAGAAAGGCGAAGGACGGACAGCAGGCTGCCGTGGACGGTGAAGCCGCAGTCGAGGAAGCCCTGTCTTCCACCGCCGCGTCGAAGCTGTACCAAATGGTCGACGACACCAACGCGGACACCCTGCGTTCCAGGGCTGAGACGGTCCTTTGGCTTTCGGCTGACCGACGGGCTCGCCTCAAGGACATCGAGGAGCAGTCGATCTGCAATCCCAGATGGCCTTGGCTGCCGCCGAAGGGGCTTGACGAGGTGCGCAAGCGCGCCGTGTCCACCGAGACATGGCGCGACCACGGCGACGGCTACATCGAGAAGGGACCGTTCCCGCCAGCTAGGACAGGCGTCAAGGCGATCACCCAGTCACGCGACGACGAGACCGGGAAGGCTACCATCAGGCTCACGGTCAGCAACGCGGGCCCGAATGCACGGATCCACTACGCCGTGACATCGGACGTATCAGCTACATCGCCAGTCCTCGACGACATCATCGTAGAGCGCGATGAGACCGTGCTCTACTTCCTGGCCGTGGATCCCGAGGGGAAGCATGAGACGGGTGAGCCAGAAAGATGGGCGAACACCCTCACGCTGACGCACGAGCGTAGCGAGGTACTTGGCAAGCGCCGCGTCACACTGGACGTAAAACCGCGAGGCACGATCCGATGGAATCTCGACGGCACCAACCCTCGTGAGGGCAAGCTCTATGACGGGCCCATCGAGGTACCGGGTAACGCGGCAGTAACGATCTATGCCTTTGCTGAAGACGCCGATGTTTCGGCGCGAAAGGATTTCACGATTCCGGAGACGGGTGGCCGGAAGGAGATCGACCTCCAGAAGTCCGCTCAGGTCACCCGTAAGGTGAAGCTTGCGACAACGGCGGAAACGTTTGTCACATTGAAGGCCGCCAAGAAGAGCAAGACCACGTTCGGGAATGGCATCTCCATATCCGTTGGAAAGGGTGACAAGAACGCAATCACGCGTTTCGGTCCAGGCACGAGCCTTACCGGCGAGGCCATTGAGGCGTTCATCAGCGCTGCGCGCAACGCCGTCGGCGATGAGACGGCCGACGTCGAGCTCGGCTTCGGCGAGTTTCGGTGCGAGACCGGACGGGAGTTCGAGGAATTTCTTTCTGAGGTTGGCGCCGCGATCAAGGTCGATCCGGATGAGGTCCAGCAATGACCGGGGCCAGGAAGAGCATCGGGTTCGGAGTTCCGGACGAGGTTGACCCGCACCATTTTACCGTGCTGATCCCTGCGGCCCGTGGGGACGACGTGGTGGTGACCGAGAATTTTGGCCTGCAGGGCGGCTCGAATGGGCTGCCCGACGCCGTAGAACGATGCAGATTGCCGCGCGCCGCGTGGTCGGCCATCGCGGACGAAGCCAAGCGCGTTCTCAACGAACGACTTAAGGAGAAGGGGCTAGCAACGAGCCGCTGGTCTTCCGGTACAAACCGAGTGGAGCGCTTGCTTGGGCGCGAGATCTGCGTCCTAGCCTGGGGCGTCGAGGCCGCACCGCTATCCTTGATACCCAACGGAATTAGGAGCTGGGGCGCGCTTAAGCCCGAGGAGCGCTGGTGGCTCTTCTCAATGGCAGCGAGCCTGACAGGTACAAGCGCCGACACGGACATCGGTTGGCGTAAGGCCATCCGTGTCGCCCTCACCGAGAACCCTTCCGGTGAAGAGGCGGCGACGACGCAATCAAAACGGCCTCGAAGCCGAACCGAGGCTGATCGGCCGCAGCTTCCCCTGTTCGATAAAGCCTAGTGGTAGTGGTCATGAATGCACCTGTAGCAATCGAGCTGCCGGTTCCTGTTTCGCTACGGGACGCTCCTGCGCTGATAGAGCGAATTTGGCCGGCACAAAAAATTTCGGTCGAGGCACAAAAGGAGCGAAAGGCAGTTCACGGTCAGACGCTCACCGGACTAGGCTCCTATTGGAAGGGTCGCAAACCGCTGATCCTTGTCCGGGCATGCGTTCTTGGTGCCCTTTTACCTTCAACGGGAAATGACGAAGCCGATCTCGCGGTGTTCGAGACGCTAATGGGGATGACTGACGACCAGATTATCGACCGTTTCAAAGATAAGCTCACAGTAGCGGAGATCAAGAAATACGGCACCGCCCAACAACAAGCCGCCCTCTTGCAAAGCGATGACGAGAATTCATTACTCAAAGTACAGCCAAAGGAGATCCGCGAGCAACTCATGGCCGGCGTCATAGCCAGGATGCCCTATGACTTGCGCGTCCAAAAGCTGCTTCGCCCGGAACAAGTTGCGGAGGCGGAGTTGACTAAAACTAGAATGGCAAGCGTAAACGCCTATCTAGGAACTAGCGCCCAAGACTTGCAAAGCTTAGTCGAGGAACTCGGACACAGACGATTCGGCCGACGTCCGATTGTTATGGACACGTTCTCCGGCGGCGGGTCTATCCCATTCGAAGCCGCTCGTCTCGGCTGTACTGTGCGCGCGTCAGATCTAAATCCCGTCGCATGCATGCTGACCTGGGGAGCGCTAGGCCTATTAGGCGGGGATCCCGACGTGCGGGAACGAGTAAGCATTGAGCAAAAAAAACTCGCACAAGATGTCGATAGGGACATCAGGAGTCTCGATATCGAGTTCGATGCCCAGGGCAACAGAGCAAAAGTATATCTTTACTGCTTAGAAACAAATTGTCCTATCACCGGATGGAATGTTCCCCTTGCACCGTCGTGGGTCATATCTGAAGCCCGCAAAGTCATTGCGAAACTAATTCCTGATCCGACTCTTAAGCGTTTCGATTTAGCAATCGTTAGCGGCGCTTCTTCTGAAGAGCTCCACGAGGCGGCCAAAGGAACCGTTCAAGACAAAAAGCTCACCTATAAGTTGGGCGAGGAAACGTATTCCGTTCCTATCAAGTCGCTTCGTGGCGACAAGAAACGCGTGGAAGGCAGCAGGATTAACAATCTGAGATTATGGGATAAAAGCGACATCATTCCCCACTCAGATGACGTAATAAGGGAGCGGTTATACTGCATACAGTGGATGACGAAGGATACGCTCGGCACCTCTCGTCCCATAACTTTCTTCGCCACGCCAACCGCCGAAGACCTTGCACGGGAAGAGCGTGTCGCCAACATTGTAAAAGAGAATCTTGCTCAATGGCAGGCTGAAGGGCTTGTTGCTGACATGGAGATTGAAACCGGGAAAGAAAACGAAGGACCGATCCGCACTAACGGATGGAAGTTTTGGCATCAGATGCTCGTTCCGCGGGCCATATTGACCGCCTCCCTAATCGCGAAGCATTCCAACCAACAACCTCATGGGGCCTTATCGCTTTTCAAGTATCTCGACAACAATTCGAAAGCTTGCCGTTGGGCAGTTTCACAATCAGGCGGCGATGGCGGCGCCAAGTCGACATTCGACAACCAAGCCTTGAAAACTATATTCAACTGGGCCACACGATCGAGCGTCGTGACCCCTTGGCAGCTCGACGACTTAGATGGAGAGGAAATAATTTCCGACTGGGGGGTCTTATGTGCTGACGCCAGGCGCATAGATAATGAAGTAGATATATCTATCACCGATCCTCCGTATGCGGATGCTGTCAATTATCACGAGATCACCGAGTTTTTTATCGCTTGGATGCGTAAAAGGCCACCTGTAGAGTTCGCGGAGTGGATATGGGACTCGCGCCGCCCGCTTGCCATCAAAGGTGATGGCGAGGATTTTCGAAAAGGCATGGTCGACGCCTACAGTAATATGGCTTCTCATATGTCTGAGGGTGGCCTTCAGATAGTGATGTTTACTCATCAGGACGCCGAGGTTTGGGCCGACATGGCTCAGATATTCTGGGGGGCAAAGCTGCGTGTTATGGCGGCTTGGTACATTGCCACAGAAACCACCTCGGAACTGAAGAAGGGCGGTTATGTGCAGGGCACCGTTATTCTTGTCCTTAGGAAGCTTGGCGACATCGAATCTGGCTTCAAAGACGAGATCGTCCAAGAAGTAAAAACGGAGGTATCAGAACAAATTGATACGATGTCGGGCCTCAACCAGAACCTGAAGGGGTATGGACGCGTCGAAAATCTTTTCGAGGATGCCGACCTGCAGATGGCTGGGTATGCGGCTGCACTCAGAGTGCTGACCCGCTACTCGTTGATTGACGGCATCGACATGACGAAGGAAGCTCTTAAGCCCCGTTCTAAGTTGGAACGTAGTCTTGTCAGCGAAATCATCGACTTCGCGGTCCAGGTCGCCAACGAGCACATGGTCCCAGAAGGCATGAGTGCTGCCGTTTGGGAGCGCCTCACCGGTGCTGAACGGTGGTTCTACCGCATGATGGATGTCGAAACGACAGGGGCCCGAAAGCTGGACAATTACCAGAATTTTGCCAAAGCGTTCAGGGTTCAAGACTATGCGACGCTCATGAGCAGTGTTGAGGCGACTAAGTCCCGCCTTAAGGCGGCACGTCAATTTAAGAAAGCCGGATTTGAGGGTAGTGATTTTGCTTCATCAAAGACCAGAGCGATCCTGTATGCCATTTGGGAGGTAGAAAAAGACGTCGATGGCGACGATGTTATTTCGCATCTTCGGGAATTGGTTCCTAATTACTTCAACGTTCGCGAGGATGTTTTGGCACTGGCAGATTTTATAGCTCGCAAGCGTGCGGACGCAGATCCGCAAGAGGCGCGCGCGGCCGGCATCCTGCATGGTCTGATCCGGAACGAAGCACTCTGATGGACCCAATATCGAGCGCGTTCGGAGCTGGCCGCAGGACAACCGGTATTGTTGGGGGTGGTACCCTTGACCGTTTCTCATCCCGCCTCGGCCGGCTCTCGAGCGTTTACCTCAAGGACAAGCTTAATGGAGCGTCGGAGTATCGCCGCATCGCCGGGTACTTCCGATCGTCAATCTTCGAGCTTGTCAACGAAGAGCTGGCCGGAATTGAGAAAGTTCGCATCGTCTGCAATTCTGACCTGGACCCGCAGGACATCAACGCTGCAAAGCAAGCTCGCGAGCAACTTTTGACTGAGCGCTGGAATGAGGTTGACGACACCGTCGAAAGTTTTCTGCGTCGGCCGCGCTACAGGCGTCTCTACGAAATCCTGAAGGCCGGGAATGTAGAGGTTCGGGTTGTGGCCCGAACCGATGCGCCGTTCCTACACGGCAAAGCCGGCGTAATCCGGCGTCCGGATGGTTCGGCAAGCGCCTTCATGGGAAGTTTGAACGAAACCCGGGAGGGTTGGTCCCAGAACTACGAACTCGTTTGGGAGGATAGTTCCGCGGACGGCGTCGCTTGGGTCGAGGAGGAGTTCGAGTATCTCTGGGCGAAGGGGAAGCCGCTACCCGACGCGATCGTCGAGGAGATCGGCCGTTCCGCCAAGCGGGCCGAGATCAAGCTTGCTGATTTGAAACCAGGCGAAGTTGCACCAGCGGCATTGGTTGAGAGCAGCCTCTACCGACGAGGCGAGCAGCTGATGCCGTGGCAACGCGCATTCGTCGGAATTTTCCTCCAGCACCGCGAAACCTACGGCAACGTACGCCTTCTCCTGGCCGACGAGGTTGGGGTCGGCAAGACGCTGTCCCTTGCAGGAAGTGCTTTAGTCTCAGCGCTCTTAGGCGATGGACCGACGTTGATTCTTTGCCCGGCGACGCTAACAACTCAGTGGCAACTAGAGCTCAAGGACAAGCTCAACATTCCGTCCGCCGTATGGTTGTCGACCGACAAGGCATGGCAGCTCGATCCGGACGAGCTGCCGCTGCCTTCGATCGGGTCGTCCGGCATTTTGTCTTGCCCGCGCCAGATTGCGATCGTTTCGACGGGGCTTATCTTCCACAAAACCGACGAGCGTGAACTCCTCCTCTCGCGCACATACGGAATGGTCGTGCTGGACGAGGCGCACCGGGCTCGGGGCAGCCGCGTCTTGGGCAAGGACGAAAGGAAGCCGAACAACCTACTCGCCTTCATGTCGGAGATTGCGCTTCGCACCCGGCACGTGCTGCTCGGGACAGCCACACCGATTCAGACCGAAGTTCAGGACCTATGGGATCTACTTAAGATCCTCGGCCGGGGCGCGCGGCAGGTTCTCGGCGACGGGTGGAGCACATGGGTAGACGCAACAAAGGCTATTCCGCTCGTCACCGGTTCCAAGAAGGTAGTAGACGAACGTGAAGCATGGGACCTCTTCCGCAACCCATTGGCGCCCTCTAAGGAACCGGAGATCATCTTCGGCCAGATGAGACAAGCGGTTGGACTTCGCGACGATCAGTTCGTTTGCGACCTGCCTTACAGCAAGATCCCGGACGAAGACGGCTTCCTCCACGGTTATTTCGAGGATGAGGTGCTCTCCGATAAAGGAGGTCTTGGTTTTTTCCAAAGGAACAATCCGGTCGTCCGTCACGTTGTACTTAGGAAGCGGTCGACACTTGAAGAAGCGGGTTTGATTCCGCGAATCCCTGTCGACATTCATCCACTACCCGACCAGGACCGTCCGAGCTTTTTCGATGGGCTGGGTTTGCGTACGTCCGCAGCATTCGATGATGCCTACGAGGCTGCTGAGAAGTTCACTGCCGCCTTCGGAAAGCGACAGAAATCTGCCGGCTTGTTGAAGGGATTGGTGCTGCAGCGGCTATGTTCGAGCTACGCAAGCGGAATAGCTACAGCACGGAAGCTTCTGGAGGGCCGTACGATCGATGACGAGGACCTGATGTTGGGACTCGGCGAAGAAGGCATGCTGGTCGTCGACGAGGAGCGAAAGCATCTCCAGGCTATCCTCGACGCTCTCGGTCCCCATCCGACGGATCCCAAGCTCGACGCCGTAGTCCACTTCCTACTCCGAAGTTCGCCCCGCTGGCTCGATCTCGGCTGCATCGTATTCAGCCAATATTACGACACCGCACGCTGGATTGGCGGATGTATAACGGAGCAGGTTACCGGCGAGACGATCGCGGTCTACGCAGGTGCGGGCAAATCCGGCCTTTTCCGCGACGGCGAATGGAAGAGCGTCGAGCGCGAGCAAATTAAGAGAGCCGTCAAGGAACGCACTATCCGCCTCGTCGTGGCCACCGATGCCGCTTGCGAGGGGCTTAACCTGCAAACGTTGGGGACCCTAATCAACGTCGATTTGCCGTGGAATCCCTCTCGGTTGGAGCAGAGGATTGGGCGCATCAAGCGCTTCGGCCAGCATCGAGACCGTGTCGACATGCTGAACCTCGTCTACCACGGCACTATCGATGAGCGTCTATATGCTACCTTGTCCGAGCGAATGCGGAACCGTTATGACATCTTCGGAACGCTGCCCGATGTCATCGAAGACCAATGGATCGCTGACATTGAACGGCTTGATGAAGCGTTGAAAGATTTTACAAATAGACGGGAGAAGGCCAGGTTAAACGCCTTCGATTTGCGCTACGCTAACGAAGTTGCGCCAATTGACGAGCGCTGGGAGCTTTGCGATCGAGTGCTCGCCCGTAATGATCTGGTCGAAATTCTGTCAAAGGGCTGGGGTCCGAAGTCGGCGAAGGTATTATTTTGAATAAAATTCATACAGTTTTAAACAGAAAGGTTTCATATTATAACAGATGGCACTGAGATCTCGTTGATAAATTTGCCCGCCTAGGGGGTTCTACGTTAGATCAACTCAGGGGATGCGCAAATTCTTCCGAGTGACGCGAGTTAACGGCCGGTGAATGGAGGACGTGACTGCCCCCGCTATCCACTGATGCGACAGAATTCACGGTGAAGCCGCCCCTGATCGCGTGACCGAGGTTCCTGCCTGGTTCTCGAACTTCATGAGTCGGGCCTGGACACGCGCACTTAGTGGCGGTGGCCCGAGCGCAGGCCTGCTGGGCGGCGTTTTTGGCCTCAGGCTTCTCGACCATTGAAAGGAGGCGTTTACGGTCCTCGGTCTCCTTGAAGCCCGGAGCATCGGCGGCTCCGCGATCTCGCGAGAACGGTTATGGCCGATGACTGAGACCTTCACTTCAGTGTCGGAGGCGTTGCCCGATTGAGCTGCTGCTTGCAGCACGCAAGGGGCGTTGGCGGACCTGCTCTGGCTCTCGGACTCGCATTGGGTGATGACCGAGTTGCTTATGCCGAAGCACCAGTCTGGCCTCAAGCGGAAGGACGGCCGGCAGATGCTCTCCAGCATCCTACACACACTCACCTCGGGGTTCCGATCCGCATCGGTACGTCGCTTGGTATGAATAGCATCTCGGCGCGGGCGGTCGGGCGGAGGAAGATCCCCGTCGTCGGCGGCATGGCTCGCCGGAAAGCCGTCAGGAGCAGGTCGGCGGCTGCGATTGCCACGTCGTGGCTATCGTCGTCCTCGCTCGTCCGTGCCCCGTAAGGTATGCCGCGCGCGACATCGCCAAGATAAACGAGGAGCTCCCAGTCTTGGAATATGCTTACAGCCTCCTGTGATTGCATGATTCCAAATATAAGCCGTCGCGCCGTGCTGCCTGTGCCCGTGATTTCATCCTCGACGCTAACGATCAAAAGCGGGGCATCCAAGCCGTGAATCGCGGCCAATCGCGCTGGAAGATCGGTCGTCTCTCGGATGGCAAGATCCATGAGCTGGTGACCAACACCGAGAACGCGGCTGGCTGCGTTCTCGCCCTTGAGCGTGCGGTCGAAGACGAGACCCTCGTAGCGATCATCGGCGCTCCACGACTTGGCGCGCCACGCGGCCGGCGTCTTGAAGGCCAGGCCGCCGTCCTCTCCGCGGCTGACACGTCGGCCATGCCACTGCAGAACCGACGTGAAGAACGGTTCGAGAGCGGGTAAATCGACCTTCGGCACGTCGCGGCCGACCTCCTGAAAGTCGAAACGGGCGACGTTGCCGAATAGGTCGCGCGCGGTGTCGATCACGTCGCGCCCGCCCAGCGTCGCCGTCTTCTCGTCGAACCAATCCGTCAATCGGCCACCGCGCCGCCCCTCTGCGCCCGCGTATAGATCGTTGAAGAAGCTCTCGCCGGCGATGCCGATGACCAGGCGCGCGATGTCCTCCCGCTCCTCCATCGCGTTCGACAGCGCGGCCTGGATGCGCTCGAGCTTCGCGGTCAGCAGATCCCAGATCCGTGACTCGACCGTGGCTGGGTTGCGCAGCAGGAAAACGCGCACCTCTTCGCGCTGACCATAGCGAGAGAGGCGCCCGACGCGCTGGTGCAGCCGCATCGGATTCCAGGGCATATCGACGTGGATCAGCGTCGAGCAGCGTTCCTGGAGATCGATGCCCTCGCCCCCGGCCTCCGTCGAGATGAGGAAGCGAACCCTGCCCGCGTTGAAGGCGTCCGCGGCCGCTTCGCGGCCGACGGAGACGGTCTGCGATCCGCTCCGCGAGACCACACCGTCGAGCCGCTCGTCGCCGTTGATGAAGGTCCCGGTGTCTGCCCCGAACCGCGCGTGCAGTGCGTTCAGGACCAGTGCCTGCGTGGCCTTGTACTCGGTGAAGAACAACACCTGCTCATCAGGTCTGAGCTCGCCTTCGATCAAGTCCAGCAAGCGCGCGATCTTAGTCTCCGGAGACGCGGCGGCGGCGAGCGCGATCAGCTCGTCGAGCCGGGCGATCTCGTTCTCCATCAGCAGGGCGGCAAAGTCCGGACCTGCGTCCTCATCCTCGCCGGGCTCCCCAGTGTACGCCGGGAGCTCTTCGCGTCCGCGGCCTGCGGCCAGTACCCCCTTCAATTTGTCCCGCCGCCGGGTGAGGGCATGCGAGATGGCGGCGATCGAGCTCGCAGCGAGCTTCTGCAGGGTGATGAGGACCAACATGCGGGCCGTCTGCGCCCGTCCGGTCAAGCTATCCGCATATGCGCGCCCGTCCAGGATGAAGTCGCTGAGCGTGCGGTAGAAGAGATCCTCGGCGTCCGAGTAAGCGTAATCGCGGCTCTCGGTGACGACCGGTCGAAACAGGCGCTCGCCCTTAAGGTCCGTGACCGTCGCCTTGTTGTTGCGGATCATCGCCTGCGGCAGGGCGGCGAGCTGGCTCTCCCGGTCCGCATCGGGGTCGAATAGGTCGGGACGTAGCAGCCGCATCAAGCCGAAAAAGCCGTAATCCTTGCCTCGGTGCGGAGTGCCGCTGAATAGCAGCAGCGAGGCGATGCGACCGCGCTCCTGCATCTGCCGCAGGAGCGCATAGGCGAGGGTGTCGCCGCTTTGCTCGTCTAGGTTGAGGTGGTGGGCCTCGTCGACAATGACGAGGTCCCAAGGGTCGGCCTCTAGAAGGCGCGTCCGCGCGCCGCGACCGTCGGCGCGCAGGGTGTGGAACGAGGCCACGGCCATCGCAGCCGTGTCCCAGAAGTTGCTGCGCGCGGAGTCGGCTGCAGCCGCATACTGCTGCAGCCGAATGTCGAACATGGCTTTCATGCGCGCGCGCCACTGCGGCACGAGCTTGGCGGGTGCCAGGACCAGCAGCCGGCGCACGCGGTTCGCGGCGAGCAGCGGCATCAGGATCAGGCCGGCCTCGATCGTCTTGCCCAGGCCCACGTCGTCGGCGACGAGCCAGCGGAACGGCCAAGCGGCGGTCACCTTGCGGCAGACCCACAGCTGATGGGGCAGGATCTGCACCCGGGAGCGTGAGAACACCCCCCACTGCTCGTTGACCGAGGTGATGGCAAGCGCCTGCGCCCGCAGCACCGCTTCGACCGGATCGCCGACCCCGCCCTCGGCGAGGGCCGCGGCGAGGCTCGCCGCGGTGGTCAGCTCGTCGGCCGGCACGCGCTGCAGGCCGCCCTCGAACTCGACGATGACGAGATCGCCGGCCTGCATCACCACCCGGCCAGCGCCGTGGCGCGGATGCTCGACGGCCGTGCTCGGCGCGAAGGTCGGGTTCATTCGGCGGCGTCCGGGAGATCGTAGTCGTCGCCCTCGTCGTCATCCTCTTCCAGCCAGGACACGTTGGCGTCCGGCAAGCCGCCGCGGAAGCGCAGCAAGGTGTCTTCATGGGCCTTCAGCGTGATCAACTGCAAAGGTAGGTCGCCGTCGCGCAGGAGGTCCTCCCACCGATGGGGGAGGCGGGTCGAGACAAACTCCCAGATGGCCCTGCTCCTGTCCATCGTGCCCTCGTCGCCGAGCCCTGCACCGAGCCCGTTGAGGAGCCGGCGGACGCGCCCGGTCGAGGCCCACCCGTAGGGCGCCATGACCGTCCGCCCCCGCGCATCCCAGAAGCCCGACCGCGCGAGCTCGCGCACCATCCAGTTGGCGCCCAGGCCAAGCGTCCGCACGAGCGGTGCCGCCTCGATCTCCGCCTCGCGCCAGACCGGCGAGAAGGAGGGCGCGAGGACGTCGCTCAGGCTGATGACCTTCGTCGGCGCGCACTCGATCGCGCGCGGTAGGTTCGTGGCGATCCAGGCGTATTGCGGCAGCCACCGGGCGATCTTGTAGAGGTCGATCAGCGTGCGCCGCCAGCGCCAGTACGCGAGGTCGGGCTGCGCATCGCTCGCCCAGTCCCGTAGTCGCGCGAGCCAGACCTCGGAATCGGCGGCCGGAGGCGACCGGGACAGCTCCGCCCACCAACCCTGTGCGGCTGCGGTTTCGACGAACGTCCGGTGCTGCCCCGCCTGCGCGCCGCCCAAGCTCTGGAAGCAGGCCAGCGCCAGGAAGGTGAACCACGGCGCGCGCGCGTCGAGCTCAGTACGGCCTGAGGCCTGCGGCACGGCGAGCGGGCGCAGGTTCGCCGGATAGGCGCTCGCCTCGTACCCGCGGATCAGCCCCTCACGCTCTCTGCCCCACCAATCCCAGATCGCCTCGAGTACGACGGCTGCGGGGGGGGCCGGTGGGGTGTCCGTATGCACGGCCGCGGGCGCTAAGGTCGAGACCGATGGGGGCGCGTAATCGGTGAGCTTGGCCCGAAGCCTATTGCGCTCGTCGGGCGTCAGACTCCGCGCCCAGGGGCTGTCGACCATGGTTTCGAGGGGGCGCATCCATGCGGGCGGGGCGCGCAGCACGCTGGCGAGAAAGTCTTCGTGAACATCCTCGGTGACGAGGAAGTGCAGGACCGCCTCCCGCGCCTCGTCCGTCACGGCGAGCTCCGCCCAAGCGCGATGCGCCTCTCCTCCGGGACCGTAGCCCGACCCGGCCCGGGCGAGCAGCACGAACTCGAGACCCGCCGCGTCGTAGGCCTCGCCGAGGACCCGCTCCGGCGGGGCGAAGCGAGCTCGCAAGGTTTCCGAGCCGGACTCGGGCCGGGGCACGGTGAGGTCACCGACGGAGCACCACGCGCCCGCGCGATTCAGGAACCGGGCGCGTGTGGCCAGCGCGCGCAACTGCGCCCCTTCCTCCTGCAGCGGGGCCTGCCGGAGGGCATCGGCCGTGAAGACGGCTCCGAGCCGGGCCGCCATCGCCGGCGAGACCCGGTGATCCACGGCCTCAAGCTCCTCCCGGAGGACGCCCTCGGCGGTGACGGTGGGCGGCAGGCCGAAGCCGAGACGCACTAGGTCGGACGCCGTCCCAGGCGCGACCATCATGCCGCGTCGGTCCACCAAGACGTCCCAGGCCGCGACCGCCGCCCGCAGCGCCGGGTCGCGCAGGGCGCCGCCGAACATGCCCGCGGCCTCTCCGCCGCGGATGCCCTTTCCGGAGGCTGCGCCCTCGCTCACCGGTACGACCGGCGCCACGGCGGCCAGCACGCCGAGGCCGCGGTCCGGGCCATGGAGCCCTCGGGCTATGGGGTCGTCGAGGTCACTGTGCAAGACATCCCACAAGCGCGCGAAGAACTTCGGACGCGGCACTTCGACGGGCTTGAGGCCGAGGGCGGCAGCGAGCGCCGGCCAATCCTTTTCGGCGGCGTGATAGAGCGCCGCGAGGCGCAGGCCGAGCACGGCGCCGCGTTCGGCGAACAGCGCAGCCTGCGCGTCCGCCCCGCTCGCGAGTGCGGCTCGATTCGGGCTAAGCGGGAACGGTCCGTCGAGCATCCAGCCCGCCTGCACCGCCGCGTCGAGCGGCGCCGTCCACCACAGGCGTGGTGCATCCTGGAACAGCGTCGGGCCGCTCTCGTCGTACTTGAGCGCGAGGGTGTAGCCGGCGCCCAGATCGAGGAGAAGCGCCGCGTAGGGGCGCGACCCCTCGACGACCGCGAGCCGAACTCCCGCGACGCCATCGATCGGCCGGGTGTCCCGAGCTCGATAGGCGCGCGCGGTGACTCCGTCCTCCACCTCCACGTTTCGGATCGCTTTGGCGAACAGGGGCAGGTAGGGCGCGCAGGCACCGAACCGGGCGAGAGCGTCCCGACCGTCCTTGGCGTGCTCCGCATCGAAGGGCACGCGGATCAGCGTCGCTGGGCAACCTTCCAGACGATGACCCACCACTTCGCTCGGTCCGTCGGCCCAAGCCTTCGGAAGCATCCCGCCGACGATCCGGGCGGCCAGGAGGTCTGAAGCGACGAGGACTTCGCTGGCAAGCGCGTGGACGGACTTGAAACCGAGCCCGTACTTGCCCGTCGTCTCCGCGCCGCCGGGTTTGTCCGAGACGTGCAGCATAAGCATGTTCTGAAGGTCGCGGTGGTAGTTCTTACGCTCTCCTGCGGCGCGATCCGACCCGCGATGATTGATCGGCCGCCCCCAATGCACGGTGTCGAAGCCTTCCGGGCCGCCCCTCAGGCGAAAGGTCCGCGGCCCCTCCGATCGGTCGAGCTGCAGTGTGGCGTCGTCGGCGTTCTGGAACAACTCGAGCACGACGCGCGTGGGGTCGTACCCGAACTCCGCTACGCGCTCGCGCACGCGGCCGAGGAGCGCAGCTTGTGCTGCCGGGTTGTCGATCAGCCCGTCCCATAACCTGTGCTCGGCGGCGATGCGGCCGCTTGCCTGCTGCAAGGACGGAAGTGAACGCCGGTCGTTGGTCATCCTCTCATACGTCTCGACCAAGGATCGGAGACCGACATGTTCCTTGAGGCGGAGCTGCCTTAAGAGGCCCGGCAATTCCTCGCGCAGGTCGGCTTGGGTCTGCTCGATCAGGTTCTGGGCGATGGCGCCGGTCATCTCCGGCAGATCTCGGACGGCCGCTTGTTGCGGAGCCCTGATGAGGCCGAGGCAGCCTTCGCCTAAAGTGCGCACGAAGTCGCGTACATGCTCGATCACATCGCTGGCGGCAGCGTCGGCGAGCGCATGAGCGCG
>CAXDNE010000064.1:0-28636 GCA_963990595.1 uncultured Methylobacterium sp. | reverse complement strand
CCCCCCTACCCCCCCTCCCCCCCGCCCCCCCCCCCCCCTTGTTTACCCCCCCCCCCCCGGGGGGGGGGGGGCGGGGGGATCGCGGCTCGTGACCGGCGACCACCCGTATCTCGGGGCGCTGGAAGAGCGGCTCGCGCGCCACAAGGGCACCGAGGCGGCGCTGGTCTTCGGCAGCGGCTATCTCGCCAATCTGGGGATCACCCCGGCGCTGGCGGGGCGGGGCGACCTCGTCCTGCTCGACGAGCTGTCCCATGCCTGCATGTGGGCCGGGGCGCGGCTCTCCGGCGCGCGGGTGCTGACGTTCCGCCACAACGATCCCGGCGACCTCGCCGACACGCTCGCCCGGCACCGCCCGGAACATGCCCGCGCCCTGGTGCTCACCGAGCGGGTGTTCAGCATGGACGGCGACCGGGCGCCGCTCGGCGACATCCTGGCCGTCGGCCGGGACTTCGACGCCTGGACCCTGGTGGACGACGCCCACGGGATCGGCGTGGTCGAGGACGGGCCCCGGGCGCCGCTGGAGATGGGCACCCTGTCGAAGGCGCTGGGCTCCTATGGCGGCTATCTCTGCGCCTCCCGCCCCGTGATCGACCTGATGACGAGCCGCGCCCGGAGCTTCGTCTACACGACCGGCCTGCCCCCGGCCTCGGCCGCCGCCGCCCTGGAGGCGCTGGCGATTCTGGAGGCGGAGCCCGCGCGGCGCGCCCGGCCGCTGACCCTCGCCCGGCGCTTCACGGCGCGCCTGGGGCTTCCCCGGGCCGAGAGCGCCGTGGTGCCGGTTCTGGTTGGCGAGGCGCAGGCGGCCCTCGACATCTCGGCGGCGCTCGAAGCTGCCGGCTTCCTCGTGGTGGCGATCCGCCCGCCGACGGTGCCGGCCGGGACCGCGCGGCTGCGGGTCGCGTTCTCGGCCGCTCATGAGGACGCGCAGGTCGACGCCCTGGCCGAGGCGGTGGCGGCCCTCACCGGGCGGGCCTGACGGCGCTTTCCGTCGGCTGCGCCCGCACCTATACCGATTCCCCGACGGAGCGCGGACGCTCCGGAAGGCCCGCCGCCGAGAAAGCGGGCCAGGATCGGGATCAGAGGACGACGCCATGGACGCCACTGCGCTGCGAGCTCTCCAGGCTCCGATCAAGGACAAGTACCGGACTGCGCCGGATGCCGCGGTGATCACCCTGAAGGCCAAGGGCACGCTCGACGACACCAAGATCGCCTGCAAGGTCGAGACCGGCCGCGCCATCGCGGAAGCCGGCCTCCACCCGGCGACCGGCGGTTCGGGCGCGGAGCTGTGCTCGGGCGACATGCTGCTGGAGGCGCTCGTCGCCTGCGCGGGCGTGACCCTGAAGGCCGTGGCGACCGCGCTGGAGATCCCGCTGCGCTCCGGGACGGTGAGCGCCGAGGGCGACCTCGATTTCCGCGGCACCCTCGGGGTCGACAAGGAGGCGCCGGTGGGGTTCCGCGATATCCGCCTGTTCTTCCAGGTCGATACCGACGCGTCGGAGGAGAAGCTCGCCCAGCTCCTGAAGCTCACCGAGCGCTACTGCGTCGTGTTCCAGACCCTGAACAACAAGCCCACGCTGTCGGTGGCTGCCACCACGGTGTGATCGCGGAGGCAGCGATGAGCAGCGGCATCACCCAGGCCGAATACTGGAACGGCGAGGTCGGCGCACGCTGGGCGCGCAATCAGGCCGCCCTCGACGCGCTGTTCGTTCCGTTGACGGAGGCGCTGTTCGCCCGCACGCCCCTCGCGCCCGGCGACACGGTGCTCGACATCGGCTGCGGCGCGGGGGCCACGACCCTGGAAGCCGCCCGCCGGGTCGGGCCCGGCGGCGCCGTCACAGGGGCCGACATCTCGGCGCCGCTGCTGGCCGTGGCGCGGGATCGCGCCGCCGCGGAGGCTCCCGGCGGCGCCCCGATCCGGTTCGTCGAGGCCGATGTCGAGACGGCCGATCTCGGCGCCTTCGACCGGATCCTGTCGCGCTTCGGCGTGATGTTCTTCCCGGATTCCGCCCGTGCCTTCGCCAACGTTGGCCGAATGCTCAAGCCGGGCGGCCGGCTGAGCTTCCTGTGCTGGCGGGCCCTCTCCGAGAATCCGTGGGTGAGCGTGCCGCGCGACGCGGTGCTGCCGCTCCTGCCGGAGATCCCGCCGCCGCCGCAGCCCGACACGCCGGGGCCGTTCCGCTTCGCCGACGCCGACCCGCTGGTCGCGCTCCTGCGCGGCGCCGGGTTCGGGACGGTGACCCGCGAGTCCGTCGACCGGGACGTCGTTCTGGGCCAGGGCGGGAGCGACGGGGACGCCGCGGAGGCCGCCGCGCATGTGGCGCTCAATCTCGGGCCGACCTCGCACCTCGTCCGCGAGGCCGAGCCCGCCTTGCGCGCCCGGGCCGAGGCCGCGGTGACGGAGGCGCTGCGCCGCCACGCCCAGGATGGGACGGTGCGCCTGCGCGCCGCCTGCTGGCTCGTTCAGGCGGGGTGAGCGATCGAGCCGCCGCGCGGCGGCTCGATTGGCCCTCCCTCAGAGCCCCAGCGCGCCGCCATCCGAGCGCGGATCGTGGGTCGCCTCGATCCGCCCGTCGCGGGGGTTGCGGACCAGCATGCCGGCATGGCCCAGGGAGTCGATGTAGGAGCCGCCGAGCTCCTCGATCTCGTGGCCGAGGCGGCCGAGCGCCGCGATGCAGCCCGGATCGAACCGGTCCTCGACCTTCACGCTGAGCGAGGGCGCGCCCCAGGTCCGGCCGTAGAGGAGGCGCGGCGCGTCGACGGCATCGGCCACCGACATCCCGTAATCGGCGTAGCGGGTGAAGATCTGGGCCTGGAATTGCGGCTGCCCGTCGCCGCCCATGCTGCCGTAGCTCATCACCCGGCCGTCGTCGAAGGCGGCGATCGCCGGGATCAGGGTGTGGAACGGGCGCCGGCCGGGCTCCAGCGGATTCACGGCCTTCGGGTCGAGCGCGAACGACATGCCCCGGTTCTGCCAGCAGATGCCGGTCCCCGGCAGGACCGTCCCGGAGCCGTACTCCCAGTAGACCGACTGGATGTAGGAGACGGCGAGCCCGTCCCGGTCGATAGCCCCCATCCAGACGGTGTCGCCGTGGCCCGGATCGGGCAGGGGCACGCGGGCGGCGCGGGCCATGTCGACGAGGGCGGCCTCGCGGGCGAGACGCTCGGGCGTCAGGAAGGCCGCGGGGTCGTGCCGCAGCCGGCCGAAATCCGTCACCACCCGGTCGCGGATCGCGAAGGCCCGCTTCGTCGCCTCGATCAGGCCGTGATACTGGGCGGTGCTCTCCGGCTCGGTCACGTTCAGCCGGTCGAAGATGCCGAGGATCAGGAGCGCGGCGAGCCCCTGGGTCGGGGGCGGGAAATTGTAGAGCGTGGCGTCACGCCGCCGGATCGAGAGGGGCGCCCGCTCGGCCGCCGCGTAGGCTTCGAGATCCGCCCGGGTGACGGGCGCGCCGAGGCGCTCCAGATCGGCGGCGATCTCCCGGCCGACATCGCCGCGGTAGAAATCGCTCAAGCCCGCATGGGCGAGCTGCTCCAGGGTCGCGGCGAGCCGGGGCAGGGCCCGGGTCTCCCCGGCCGGATAGGGCTTGCCGTCCTTCAGGAAGGTCGCGGAGAAATTCGGGGAGTCGTGGAGCGCGTCGAGTTCCTGGGGCACGTAGCGCGCCTCCGAGGCCGAGACCGGGACGCCGTCCCGCGCCTGCCTGATGGCGTCCGCGAGCAGCGTCTTCAGGGGAAGGCGACCGCCGAGCGCCCGGGACAGTTCCAGGGCGAGGCGCCAGCCGCCGACCGCGCCGGCCACCGTCACCATCGCGTCCGGGCCGCGCGACGGAATCGCGTCGTAGCCCTTCTCGCGATAGCGCTGGATCGTGGCGAGGCGCCCGGCCGGGCCGCAGGCCTCGATGCCGCGCACGCGGCCGCCGCGCTCGCGCACCAGCCAGAAGCCGTCGCCGCCGATGCCGTTCATGTGCGGGTAGACCACCGCGATGGAGGCGGCCATCGCCACCATCGCCTCGATGGCGTTGCCGCCTTGCGCGAGCACGGTCTGCCCCGCCTGGGCGGCGAGGTGGTGGGGCGCCGCGACGGCGCTGTCGGCGAAGACGGGGGTCTCGGGCATGGCGGATCCTGTGGTATTCCACCGGCTGGGTTATGCGAGCGCGCGGCCGCTGCAAAGCCCGGGCGCATCCGAGAGGGCCGACGTGCGAGGCGTCCTGCGTCCCATCGCGCGCAGAACCGGCCCATGCCGCGCAGGCTCACGCCCTGGATCACCTGCGGCCTCGCCCTCGCGGCGTCACCGGCTCTCGCCCAGCAGCAGGTCCGGACCGCCTACGAGGGGGCGGGCGCCGATCGGCGGATCCCGGTGTCCCGGCCGGAGACGACCAGCCGAGCGTCGGGCCGCTATGTCCGCTCGGTCGAACCCTCTCTGGACCCCTTCGGCGATCCGCTGAAGCCCGGCCGGCGCTGCAGGCGCAGGGACTCGCGTACAGCCTGACCGACATCGTCGACGTCCTCGGCAACCCGACCGGCGGGATCCGCCCGGGGGCGATCGTCGAGGACCGTCTCAACCTGCGGCTCACTCTCGACCTGAACCGGCTCGCGGGCCGGGAGGGCGCCACCCACCATGCGGTGCTCGGCGTGCGGGCGACCGTGCAGGACCAGGGCTCGGCCGCTTCGCGCCCCGCGCGAGCGGGTCCGAGGCCGGACCGCCGCCACGGCGGCCCGGGCCGGCCCGATCGGGAACGCTCCCGGCGCCCCGGCTCTTTCAGCACCATGTTGATCTTCGAGTGGGTGGTGGGCGTGCTGTTCGGCGCCGTCCTGTTGGCGGGGCTGGCGCGGCGACTGGGCGCGCCTTACCCCGCCTTCCTGGCGCTCGGGGGCGTCGGTCTCGCCTTCGTGCCGGGTGTGCCGAATCTGCGGCTCGATCCCGAACTCGCCCTCGCCCTGTTCCTGGCGCCCGTCCTGCTGGATGCCGGGTTCGACGCCTCCGTGCGGGACCTGAAGGAGAACTGGCGGGCCGTGCTGGGGCTCGCGGTCGGCGCGGTGGCGGTGACGACGCTCGCCGTCGCCGTCGTGGCGCGGCTCGTCGTGCCCGACATGCCGCTCTCGGCCTGCATCGTGCTCGGCGCCGTGGTCGCGCCGCCCGACGCGGTCGCGGCCCTGGCCGTCCTCAAGCACGCGCCGATGCCGCACCGGCTCGCCACGATCCTGCGCGGCGAGAGCCTGCTCAACGACGCCGCCTCGCTGCTGATCTACCGCCTCGCGGTCGCGGCCGCGATGGCCGGCAGCTTCCACCCGGCCGAGGTGGCGCCGGCCTTCCTGCTGGGCGTGGTGGCGAGCCTCGTGGCCGGCCCCTGCCTCGGCCTGCTCTTCGTCAGGCTCGCGCGGCGGATCTCCGACCCGGCGAGCGCGATCGTGATCCAGTTCGTCGTCGCCTTCGGGATCTGGCTGGTCGCCGAGCGCCTGGAGATGTCGGGCGTGCTCACCATCGTCACCTACGCGGTCACGGTGGCGCGCCGGGCGCCGGGCATCACGGCGCCGCGGACGCGGGTCATCTCGTACGCCGTCTGGGACACGGCGGTCTTCGTGCTCAACGTCCTGGCCTTCGTGCTGATCGGCATCCAGATCGATCCGATCCGGGAGCGGCTGACCGGCGCCGACGCGTCGCAGGCCCTGGTCCTCGCGGGGGCGACCTTCGCCACCGTGGTGGTGACCCGCCTCGCCTGGGTTCTGCCGACCACCGGGATGCGCGGCCTCGGGCTCAGGCAGGCGGGGGCCCCGGCGCGGCTGGGGCCGGGGATCGCCCTCTCCTGGTCCGGCATGCGCGGGATCGTCACGGTGGCGGCCGCCCTGGCGCTGCCCGCCACGTTCCCGCACCGGGACCTCGTGGTGTTCACAGCCTTCGCCACCGTGCTGGGCACCCTGATCGTCCAGGGCCTGACCCTGCGCCCGCTGCTCGCCCACCTGCGGCTGGAGGATGACGACCCGGTCGGCCGCGAGACCGGCCGCGCCCGGGCGGCGGCCTACAAGGCCGCCCTCGACAGCCTCGCCGAGGCCGAGGACGAGCCGGCGACCGACGCGCTGCGCGCCGAGTTCCGCGCGGCGCTCGCCGAGGCCGAGGAGCATGAGGAGGGCCGGGCGCCGGAGAGCCTGCCGGCGGACGCCGCCCGGCGCCGGGCCGTCGAGGCCGCCCGCGACACCGTCCTGTCCCTGCGTCACCGGGGCCGGATCGGCGACGACGCCTATTACCTGCTGGAGGAGGAGTTCGACTGGGCCGAACTCAGCGCCACGCCGCGGGCAGAGACGCGGGCGGAGACCTGAGCGCGATCAGGTCGCCGGGACTGCACGCGGGATGAAGCCGCCAGCGGCGCCAAGCGCGCCATGGCGGAGCGGATCGCGCGCGCGCCGCCGGCCCTCACACGCCCTTGCGCGCGGCGACCCGGGCCTCGATCGCGTCCCAGACCGCGACCGAGAGATCGGGGCCGCCCAGCCGCTTGATCGCCCGGATGCCGGTGGGGGAGGTGACGTTGATCTCGGTGAGGTGGCCGTCGATCACGTCGATCCCCACCAGGATCAGGCCGCGCCGCGCCAGTTCGGGGCCGATCGTCGCGCAGATCTCGCGCTCGCGCTCGGTCAGCTCCGAGGCGGATGCCGCGCCGCCCCGGACCATGTTGGAGCGGATGTCGTTGGCCGCGGGCACGCGGTTGACCGCGCCCATCGCCACGCCGTCGACCAGGATGATGCGCTTGTCGCCCTCCGTGACGCGGTCGAGGTAGCGCTGGACCACCCAGGCCTCCCGGAAGGTCGTGGCGAACAGGTCGAACATCGAACCGAAATTCGGGTCCTTCTCGGTCACCTTGAAGACGGCCGCGCCGCCGTGCCCGTGGAGCGGCTTCATCGCCACAGTGCCGTGCTCCAGCCGGAAGGCCTCGATCTCGGCCCTGTCGCGGCTGATCAGGGTCGGCGGCATCAGTTCGGGGAAGTCGAGGACGAACAGCTTCTCGGGGGCGTTGCGCACCTCGAAGGGGTCGTTGACCACGAGCGTCTCCGGATGGATCCGCTCCAGCATGTGGGTGGCCGTGATGTAGGCCATGTCGAAGGGCGGATCCTGGCGCATCAGCACCACGTCCGCCTCGGCAAGGTCGATCCGCTCCGGCGGCGCGAGGGTGAAATGCGCGCCCTCGACGTCCTGCACGGTCAGCCGCTCGACGCGGGCGGTCACGCGCCGGCCCTGCATCGAGAGCCGGTCGGGCGTGTAGTAGACGAGGGCGTGCCCCCGCCGCTGGGCTTCCAGCAGCAGGGCAAAAGTGGTGTCACCCGCGATCCGGATATTCTGGATCGGGTCCATCTGAACCGCGACGGTCAGGCCCATCGAAAACGCCTTTCGCCCACGGCGCGATTCTCGACCGAACGCCGCTCAATCGTCGGACAGCGACTTGCTGCCCGTGCGCTTGTCGTAGTCGCCGATCGCCGAGCGGCACTCGGGCGAGAGGCGCTTGCGGTTGCGCATCATGCACCGGTCCGCGTCCTGGCTGTTCGGGTCGACGCCGGCGCAGAGCCGGAAATAGTCGTTCGCACAGCCGAGCTGAAGGCCTTGGTCCTCGCGTTGGGCATAGGCCGGCCCGGCGGTGAGCGCGAACAGCGCCAGGGCCGCCGTTGCCAGCCCGCCGCGACGGGAGACGCGCAGGGATCGTTCCGGAACCAGTCGCATACAGCGGTGTCCTCAAATCTCGATCGGGCGGAGAACCGCGTGATGGTCCCCCCTCCACCCGCAGCCGGCATATCGGTCGCGCCGGGCGGTAGGCAAGCGCCGCAGGTCCGCGAGGGTTCCACGGGTCCCGTGCGGCGGCCAGGCTCCGCCCCGGTGTGGCCTCCAGGACGCAGGGCCGCGGAAGCGGCGACACGCGGCGGCGAGAAAAAGGCCCCGCCCGGGATCCGGACAGGGCCTCAAGTGCAAGGGAGGAAACGCCCGCCATGGGCGAGAACACACTGCAATTTGCGCGCCAACCCTTCGCGACGCCTCAACTTGGAGCATCCGGCCGGAAAGGATCCGTTAACCACGTCGTGCTGGATTGTTTCCGCAGCCCTTGCCGACGCCCTCCGCAGGGCCCGGGCCGGAAGCTCGGACCGCCGACAGGAGCCGGAGACCATGACCCTTTCCAAGCCGCAGGTGACCAGCGCCCGACGTTCATCCCTGCACGCAGCCGACGCGATCCGCGACTCCGTTCCCGCCGGGTCCGGCACCGTGATCCCGTTTCCGCGACCCGACGCGCGGCGGACGTGCCGCATCCCGCGCTCCGGCGAGCAGCGCGGCGAGATCCTGCTGTTCCTCGGCGTGCGCTACGAGCGTCTGGCATCCTGAGCGCGCCCCGGCGGATGCCGGGTCGGCCCCGCGACGTCTCCCACGGTTCTCCCATGCCAGTCCCGGATCGCCGACGGCTCGCCCGCCTCCACACGCTCGCCTGTCTCCTGTCCACGGGCGCGGCGCTGGGGTTTCTGGCCGCCTGCACCCAGAGCGGCGATTTCGGTCGGCCGCGGACCGGCGTCTGGAACGGCCTCATCGACACAACGGGCAGCTTCAGCACCCATGACCGCGGACGCCTGCTACTGGATTCGGGCCTGACCGACGACGAGCAGGCCCTGCGCGACCGCGCCTGGCGCTTCGTTCAGCCCGCCAGCCCCTTCTCGGCCTTCCAGGACGTGCTGCTCGGCCTCGCGAGCGCCCACGCGATGCCGCCGACATGGCGCTTCGAGGAGATCGGCGCCTATTACGCGGCCCTGACCGCCGAGCCGTCCCGCTCGCCGGTCTCGCGCTACCGTCAGCTCGGCGACGACGCCACCGCGGATGCCCGCCTGATCCCGATCTTCACGGCGCTCGCCGCCCGGGTGATCGACGCGGATGCCGCGCGCCTGCGCAGCCTGCCCTTCGCCCGGACGCTCGACGATGCCGACGTGCGGCAGGCCGCCCAGCGCGTCGCCGAGAACCGCTGCCTGATCGCCTGGGTGCGGGTCGAGGCCGGCCTGCGCCTCGCGCGCTACCGGTTCGCCCTGGAGCACCTCTTCGCCGAGGCGCCGGCGCCCGAATCCATCCCGGCCGAGCGCTCGCTGATGATGCTGGCTGCCCGCCGCAACCTGCTCGATCCGCTCCTGCCGGCGGATGCGGCAGCCCGGTGCGGCCTCGAAGCCGTCCCGCTGCCGGTCGCCCAGGCCGCCCCGCTCGTGGTCAAGGACTGATCCGCCGCTACCGCCCCGCGCCCTTGGCGGACGGTTCCTTGCCGGACCCATCCTTGGCCGGCGGCTCGTCCGTCGGCGTGTCGGTGGTGCAGGAGACGGCCTGGACCGCGGCATTGGCGGCGGGCCGCTGGCTCGGGAGGCCGGCGATCACCCGCACCACCACGAAGCCGCGAGTGTCGGGCGCCACGATGCGCACGTCGCGGCTCGGGTCGTTCTCGTCGTCGTCGGCCAGCGCCTCGTCGTACTGGGCGCGGGTGAGGATCACGAGGTCGAGGGCACCGCGCACCGCCGCCTGATCGGTCACGGCATAGAAGGCCCCGCGCCGCGCATGCGCGGCGAGGGACAGGGCCAGCGGACCGGTGCGCGCCGAGACGCGCATCGGCCCGTCGGCGAGGTCGTAGGCGCAGACACCCACCGCCACCGCCGGGTCCGGGATCGGCAGCCACGCCTCCGGCGGGGAGGGATCGTCGCCGGTGGCCACCGTGTAGATCGGCTGCGGATGGTCCAGGCTCTCGCTGGTGCGGGCACGCGAGACGGCATCCTTCTCCGACAGGGCCGGGATCGCCAGCACCGCCGCGATGTGGACCATGCCGGCGAGCACGAGCCCGAGCAGCGTGGCGTAGACGAAGCGCAGGCTCACGAGGCGCATCCCAGGCGGGTGATGGCGGGCACCGATCCCCGGTCGAGGGATCCGACGCTGGCGGCGACCGGCGTGTCGTAGAGGCGCAGGGCCAGCCGCACCGGGCCGCTCGCCCGGGGGCTCGGAAGCCAGTTGCCGGGCTGAACCTCGGGCCCGAGCGCCACCGTGAACCGTCCGTCCGCGGAGCGGAGAACCTCGGTCGAGGTGAAGCCCTCGCGCAGGGGCGCCCGGCCGGGATCGCGCGGGCCGCGGCCGGCCACCGTGAGGGTCCAGGCACGGGCCGGCGGCGTCCCGCCGCCGATCCGGTAGGTGCAGGTGGCCTCCAGCGCCTGGCCCTCGTCATCCACCGCCGCCGTCAGCAGCAGGCCCTCGCCCACCGCCAGCGGGATCTCGCCCCGCCGGGCATTGACCGCGCGGGTATAGGGATCGGCATTCGGCGCGCCGGCCCGGGGCCACGCCGTCCAGGCGCCGACCTGCACGCCGCCGAAGGGATAGCCACCGCTCGTGGCCCAGTCGGCGCTGGCGAGGCCGAGCGCGCCGCCGAGCGCCAGGGCGTAGGCGGCGAGGCCGGCCACCGAACTCTTGCGCCAGACCCGGGCGACGAACCGGCCCGCGCCGCGGCGCCGGGCCCCCTCGGCCGCGGATGTGCGGCCGAGCGCCTCGGGAATCACTAGCTTCATGGGCTTACCGCACCTCGATGAAGCCGCCGACCGAGCGGGCACCCTCAGCCACCTCCCGCGGCTGGCCCGCGTGTCCGGCCGACGCCCTGTCGTCGGGCTTCCGGCCGGCCTTCTGCGGAACCACCGCCCCCGACCGGGCCCCCGGCTCCGCGGCCGGCGCCTGCTCGACCGTGCGGAACAGGCCGTTCAGACCGCTGATCACCTCGAAGGAGCGGCGCGAGAGCTTGCCGTAGGCGCTGGCATTCGGATCGGTCGGGGCGGTCGGCCCGCCGGAGGCCTGCTGCTGCGCCGCGCGCGGACTGTCCTTCAGGCCCGGAAGGCCCTTGATCTCGATGCCCTGGTGAGCCGGCTCCATCACGTTGTGCCAGGTCTGGGCCGGGAGGGAGCCGCCGGTCAGCTTGTTGGTCGAGGTGTGGTCGTCGTTCCCGAACCAGACGGCGCCGACGTAATTGCCGGTGTAGCCGACGAACCACGCGTCCCGGTAGGCGTTCGTCGTGCCCGACTTGCCGGCCACCTTCACGCCCTCGAGCTGCGCGCGCTTGCCGGTGCCTTCCTCCACGACCTTGTTGAGCATGAAGTTCATGTCGGCCACGACCTGGGGCGAGAGCACCCGCTCGGGCGCCTCGTCGGCGTGCCGGTAGATCACCTCGCCGGAGGAGTTCTTCACCTCCATGGCCGCGTAGGGCTTGGCGCGGAAGCCGCCATTGGCGAACACCGCGTAGCCGGCGGCCTGGTCGATCACCGTCACCTCGTCCGAGCCGATCGGCATCGACACCGTGTCGATCAGGTTCGAGGTGATGCCCATCTTGTGGGCGAGTTCGGTGATCTTCGCGCGGCCCGCCTTCGCGGCCTTGGCCTCGTGGGTGATGCCCATGCCCTTGCCGAGGGCGATCGAGATCTTGATCGGGATCGTGTTGATCGACTTCGCCACGGCGAGCCACATCGGCACGCGGCCGGCATAGGAGCGCCCGTAATTCTGCGGGCACCAGTTGCCGATGCAGACCGGGCTGTCGACCACCGTCGTGTCGGGCTTGAACAGGCCCGAGGCCAGGGCGGCGGAATAGACGTAGGGCTTGAACGAGGAGCCGGGCTGGCGCAGCGCGTCGGTGGCCCGGTTGAACTGGCTCTCGCCGTAATCCGCGCCGCCGACCATGGCGCGGAGCGCCCCGTCGGGATCGAGGATCACCATCGCGGCCTCGTCCACGTCGTAGGCGTCGCCGGACTTGCGCAGGATGTCGGCCACCACCTCGTCGGCCCGCTTCTGGATGGCGAGGTCGAGGGGCGTCTTCACGGTCAGGACGCGGTCGTTGCGCAGCTTGCCCGCATCGGCCATCGCCTTGATCTCGCCGAAGGCCCAGTCGAGGTAGTAGTCGGCGGTGATGTCGCGGGTGCGGGTCACCGGGGTCGCCGGGTTGCGCAAAGCCGTCTGGATCTGGCCCTCGGTGACGAAGCCCGCCTCGACCATGTTGTGCAGCACGTCCGCCGCACGGGCGCGGGCCGCCGGCAGGTTGACGTGCGGGGCGTACTTGGTCGGCGCCTTGAACAGGCCCGCCAGCATGGCGGCCTCGGCGAGGCTGATGTCCTTGAGCGGCTTACCGAAATAATAATCCGCCGCCGCCACCGCGCCGAAGGTGCCGCCGCCCATATAGGCCCGGTCGAGATAGAGCTTCAGGATCTCGTTCTTGGTCAGGTGGCTCTCGAGCCACAGGGCCAGGAACGCCTCGTTGATCTTGCGCTCAAGCGAGCGCTCGTTCGTGAGGAACAGGTTCTTGGCGAGCTGCTGGGTGATCGAGGAGCCGCCCTGCGTGCCGCCGCCGCCCCGCGAGTTGTTGACCAGCGCCCGCAGGGTGCCGATCGGGTCGATGCCCCAGTGCTCGTAGAAGCGCCGGTCCTCGGTGGAGACCAGCGCCTTGATCATGATGTCGGGAAACTCGTCGAGCTTCAGCGAGTCGTCGTGCTTGATGCCGCGCCGGCCGACCTCCGTGCCGTAGCGGTCGAGGAAGGTCACGGCGAGGTCCTGCTGCTTCAGCCAGTTCTCGCTGGTCAGCTGGAAGGCGGGCTGGGCGAGGGCGAGCATCAGCACCGCTCCGCCGGAGCCGATGGTGACGGCCTCGCTGGTCAGGTCGAGGAAGACGCGCTTCCAGCCGCGCACCGCGAAGCGGCTCATGAAGCGCTGGAAGCGCTCATAGGCCTCGCCGGTGGACTGGCCGCCGTCGTACAGGCTGGCATTGACCCAGGCGTCGAACGCGAGCGCGGCGCGTTCGAAGCGGATCTTGATCTCGGTGAGCGTCGGCAGGCGCACGATGTCGGACCCGGCTTGTCGAGAGCCTCTGCGGCGGATGGTCGAGCGCCCGCGCTCCGGGCGCGGAACCTGCGCCCGTGCCACCGCGCGGCGTCCGACGTCCATAGCAGGATCCGGAACCGTCGGCGAGGCTGATGCGCAGTCTCGCGAATCGCGGCGGACGAGCTTGGGCATAACGCGCGAAGGCGCGATCCGGTCGCACCGGGTCTGCGGCGGCCCCGCTTGCCCCACCGTTCGGCCTCGGGCAGAGAGACGCACCTCCCGATCGAGAGACCCGACCGATGTCCAAGCCCGAGGCGCCGCGCCGCGGGGCCGTCGCGCCGTTCTGGCGGACCAAGACCCTCGAGGCCATGACCCCCTCCGAATGGGAGAGCCTGTGCGACGGGTGCGGCCGGTGCTGCCTGATGAAGCTCGAGGACGAGGATACCGGCGAGGTCCACCACACGGATGTCGGCTGCACGCTGCTCGACGGCCTGACCTGCCGCTGCCGCGACTATGCCCACCGCCAGAAGCGGGTGCCCGACTGCGTCCGCCTGACGCCCGAGGCGGTGCGCACGATCGCGTGGCTGCCGCCGACCTGCGCCTACCGCCTCGTCCGGGACGGCGAGCCGCTCTATTCCTGGCATCCCCTGATCTCGGGCCGGGCATCGAGCGTGCACGAGGCGGGCATCTCGGTCCGCGGCCGGCTCGCCGGCAACGAGGAGGAGTTCTCCGAGGACGAATTGCCGGACCGGATCGTGGACTGGCCGGGCCGCGACCCCTACGCGGAGTGAGGGCGGCGCGCCGGCTCAGCCGCGCCCGGCGTCGCGGCCGAGCAGCCTGCCCCCGGCCAGCCCGTTGAGGCCGATGATGATGGCCACCGCCGCCGCGTGGATCAGGAGATCCGTGGCGGTGGCGTCGTGCGGGTGGACCGGCATCAGCAGGGCCGCCGCCGCCGCGGCGACCGCCAGACCGCCGAGGGCGGCGGTGAGGTTCGGCCGGAGCGGGCAGGCGCGGCGCAGCATCACGACGATCAGCGCCGAGAGCGGCACCGAGACGCAGATCAGGAAACTGAAGCAGCCCATCACCGTGTCGGCCCCGGGGATGTCGGTCCCCGGGGCGACCCATTCGCGCAGGCAGCCGAGCCCGCTCGCGCCGATCCAGAGGGCGAGGGGCGGCAACGGCAGGAGCGCCCATCCGGCGGAGCGGCCCGGGACGCTGGTCGCGAAGGCCGCGCAGGCGGCCGTGATCGCCGTCAGCACCGCGCCGGCCGCCGCCAGGGCGAGATCGGGCACGTGCATGCGCAGCATGAAGCCATTCGTGCCGGTCAGGGCCGCCAGACCCAGCCCGATCACCAGGGCCGCGCCGAGCCACAGGGCCGCGCGCGCCACCGGGGAGGGCAGGGGCCGCACCGGCTCCAGGCCGCCCGCCAGTTCCTCGACGAGCCGCTCGTGACGGGACCGTTCGCAGCCGGCGCGGTCGGGCATCACTCCCTCTCCTGCGTCAGGCTGGCCCGGAGCGCCTTCAGAGCCCGGTGCAGATTCACTTTGAGCGCCCCTTTGCTGCGGCCGGTGAGCGCCGCGGTCTCGTCGAGCGACAGCTCGCGCAGGCCGAGATGCTCCACCGCCTGCCGCTGGCCCTCCGGCAGGGCGGCGACCGCCCGGGCCAGGGCGGCGGCGCGGTCGCGCGCCTCCAGCCCCTGCCCAGGGGCGGGGCCGGGATCGACCTCGGCCTCGTAGGCCAGGGGATCGTTGACCTCCCGGGGCCGCCGTCCGGCCCGGCGCAACCGGTCGATCGCCCGCCGCTGCGTGATCGCGCGCAGCCAGGGCAGGAACGGGCGGGCCGGATCGTAGCTCGCCCGCGCCCGGTGGACGGTCATCAGCGTGTCCTGCACGACGTCATCGACCGCTTCGCCGCGCACGCCCTGGGCCCGGGCGATCGCCGAGACGACCGGCAGGCAGGCCTTCAGGAGGGCGCGATAGGCGGCCGCGTCACCGCCCTGCGCCGACGCCATCAGGGCCGCAAGATCCTCTTCGAGCGCCATCCGGGCCCCGCCGTTCCGTTCCCCGGCACGCGCCGTGTTTAGCCCGCGTTCGGAGCCCGACGCCAGCGTCCAGCCGCCACCGACGCCGCCCGGCACGGTCAGGATCATCGGAACGCCTCCCGACCGGTCCCGGTCTCGTCCAGCCGGGCGGCTCCGAGGATGCGGCCGTCCGGCGCCTGCAGGAGCAGGGCCGCGCGCGTCCCCTCGGGACGGGCGGCCTCGAAGGTCGCGGCAGCCCCGGACCACGGGCCGAGATCCTGAATCGCGCGGACGATGTTGGCCTGCTCGATGGTGCGCCCGGCATTCTCGCCGCGCAGCACGCGGGTGGTGTGGCTCGGATCGTAGCCGATCAGCAGGGCGCGGGCCGTGCCGCTCCCGGGCCCGACCTGTGCGGCGACGCGGTCGCCCGCGCGGGTCAGCGTCACCGGGATCCCCGGACCGGCCTCCCGGGCGCGCGCGATCGCCCCGCGCAGACCGGCCTCGTCGGAGCCGACGAGGCCGGTCCGGCCGTCGACCACCGCCTGCGGCGTGTAGCTCGACCCGCCGAGCCGCGCGGCATAGGCCTCCTGGCGCGCGGTGGCGGCCGGCAGGGCGTAGGAATCGCGCCAGTCCAGATGGTTCCAGTAGGTGACGTGGAAGGCGAGCGGCAGGATGCCGGAGCCCTCCCGCGCGAGCCGGCCGATCAGCGCCTCGGCGGGCGGACAGGAGGAGCAGCTCTGCGAGGTGAAGAGCTCGACGACGACGACGCGCTCCGCCGCGGCGGCCGGGCGGAGGGCCGCGCACGACAGGGCGAGGGCGATCAGAACGGCAGGTCGCATGACCGGGACTCCCGCGCGCCGGCGGATCATGCCCGGCGTAACGGCTCTTTCGGCGGCGCGGCGGCGACGGTTACGGGCAGGCCGGTCCGTCGAGTTCGAAGGCGTCGACGTCGCGCAGCAAGGCCACGAAGGCCCGGGCCCCGTGATCGAGCGCCGCGCGGCCGGCCTCGGCGGTTCCGAGCCGTGCGTCGCCGATGGCGCCGGAGGGATGGAGGTCACCCGCCTTCCACGCGAAGGCGGCGGGACGGCCCGCGCGCAGATGCGCGAAGTCGCGGACCATCGCGCGCGTCCGCGGCGGAAAATCGGCGATCCGGTCGGTCCGCACGAGATCCGGCCGCAGGGCCAGCATCAGCGCCGTCTCGATCCCGCCCGCATGGATGCCGTGGGCGATCTCGTCGGCCGGGAACAGGCCCTCCGGATAGCCGAACCGGGCCCAGGAGGTCGTCACCGCCACCACGCCGAAGCGCGACCGGAGATCGCCCGCCACGAGGTCGATGAGCGCGCTGTTGCCGCCGTGGCTCGTGACGATCACGAGCTTGCGGCAGCCGGCGCGGTGGATCGCGGCGCCGATCCCCGTCCAGGCGGCGAGCGCCGTCCCGGTCTCCAGCGAGAGCGTGCCCGGGAAGGCGTCGTGCTCGTCGGACTTGCCCACGGCCTGCACGGGCAGGAGCAGCACGTCGAGATCCGCCGGCACCTGCGCGCGCACGCGGGCGAGGTAGCCCTCGGCGATGTCGCAATCGGTCGAGAGCGGCAGGTGCGGGCCGTGCTGCTCGATGGCGGCCACCGGCAGAACCGCGATCGCCCGCCGCATGTCGCGGCGCGCCAGATCGTCCGTCGTGAGGTCGGACCAGAGCCGCGCCACCATCCCTGCCGAGGCCTCCATCCGCCGCCGCCGGGCGGCGGCGCTCTTCCCGAGGCGATCTAACCGGGGCGCCGCCGCGCTGTCGACGGCCGATCCAACACCGACTCGGCGTCGCTCAGGCGAAGAGCGCGTCGATATCGTCCTGCGAGGGCGTGGCGTCGACCGCCTGCGGACCGTTCAGCATCAGATCCTCCGCCCGGGCGCGGCGGGCGCGCTCGGCCGGGTCCATGGAGGCGGCGTCGCGGGCCTTCACGGCTCCGACGAAGCGGGCCAGGCGCTGTTCGAACAGGCGCAGCGATTCCACCACCTTGGCGATGCGCTGCCCGGTGATGTCCTGGAACGCGCAGGCCTCGAAGATCGTGTTGATCCGCTCCTCGACCGCCTCGCGGTAGCCCGGCCCGTCGGGGAGGCCGAGCATCGCCTCGGCGGCCTCCATGATGGTGTTGGTGGCACCCGCGGTGGCCACGACGACGCTGCCGAGCTCCTCATGGGCCATGGGGATCCGGTCGCGGCTCATCTCGTTCGCCCGCAGCGCGCCGATCTCCTCGCGCAGGTGGGCGATGTAATCCGCGATCTCGATCAACTCGGCAATCACGGCCTGCGGTTCCCGCATCCGCGCTTCGGCCTGCCGCGCGACGGCTAACGACATGCTCTCCTCCTGGGATCGGTGACCGTCCTGACCGGCCACGCCGCCTCCGCCCGCCTCGCGGCGCGTCGGCGACAGGGCCGGCCGGCGCGTGGTGCGCCGCATCGGCCGATCAGCTCCCGCAGACCGCCTCGATCTTCGACTTCAGCGTGGCGGCGTTGAAGGGCTTGACGATATAGTTGTTCACGCCGGCCTTCTTGGCCGCGATCACGTTCTCAGTCTTCGATTCGGCCGTGACCATGATGAACGGCGTCGTCCGAAGATTTTCGTCCGCCCGCACGTGCCGGAGCAGCTCGTACCCGGTCATCGGCTCCATGTTCCAGTCGGAGATGACGAGCCCGTACTTGCGGCCCTTCAGGCGCGCAAGAGCTTCGGTCCCGTCCGAAGCGTCATCGACCTCCTCGAAGCCGAGCTGCTTCAGCAGATTACGGATAATGCGGACCATCGTCTGGTAATCGTCGACAACGAGGATCGGCATGCTCAAGTCGAGAGCCATCGAACAACTGCTCCGTTATTGCCCGGCGGGAAGCCGCGGCGGCTCCCGGATAGATTAACGCTTCGCTAACGCTGCAATTTAGCTGCGCCGCACGCCATTTTAAATAGGGCCTGCGCATTGCGAAGCCGTTAATCGGCGCGCCCGGCGCATGGCCGGTCTCCGCGGGCGCGGGCGCGGCGGGACGGCCGCCCGCGCCGCCTCGCTTGATTCTCCGGGCGCCTTTCGGCAGGGTCCGGCCGCGTCGGGCCCCTCGCGGACATGTCAGGCGACCCCATCCGACCCTTCCGAGCATCCGACCCCCAGACGATGGTCCCAGGCGACGACACGGCCGCGCGGCCCTTCACGATCTGCCGTGCCGATGCGCCGGTGCCGCCGGCGCTGGCGGGGGCGGTGGCGGCGATCGGCAATTTCGACGGCGTCCATCTCGGCCACCGGGTGCTGGTCGAGAGCGTGCGCGCGGCTGCGCGCGCGGCCGGCCGGCCGGCGGCGGTGCTGACCTTCGAGCCGCATCCGCGGGCCTATTTCACGCCGGACGCGCCGATGTTCCGCCTCACCGGCCTCGCCGCCAAGGAGATCGTGTTCGCGCATCTCGGCCTCGACGGGCTGATCGTGCGCCGCTTCGACGGCGCCCTGGCGGCCACCGGCGCGCGCGCCTTCGTGCTCGACTTCCTGAAGGGGTCACTCGGCCTGTCCGGGGTGGTCGTGGGTCACGATTTCCATTTCGGCCGTGGCCGCGAGGGCACACCCGCGATCCTGGCCGAGCTCTGCCGCGAAGCGGGGCTGAGCTGCCGGATCGTCGACCCGGTCGCCCTCGGGGGCGAGGCCGAGCCGGTCTCGTCGAGCGCGATCCGGGCGGCGCTCGCGGCCGGCGACGTCGCCCGCGCCAACGCCCTGCTCGGCTACCGCTGGTTCGTCCTCGGACCGGTCCGGCACGGCGACAAGCGCGGCCGGCAGCTCGGCTTTCCCACCGCCAACATGATGCTGCCCGATTGCGGGCTGGCGCACGGGATCTACGCGGTGCGGGTCCGGCTCGGGCCGGGCCGCTTCCACGACGGCGTGGCGAGCTACGGCCGCCGCCCGACCTTCGACGACGGCGCGCCGCTCCTGGAGACCTACCTGTTCGACTATTCCGGCGACCTCTACGGACAGGAGATCGCGGTGGAGTTCGTCGGATACATCCGCGGGGAAGCGCGGTTCGACAATGCCGACGCGCTGGTCGCGCGCATGCATGTCGATGCGTCCGAGGCGCGGGCCCTGCTGGCGGGCGATGAGACCCGGTCCATGCTGACCTGAATCTCCGAGGGATCACGGCCGGCGCGGATCGTGTAGAAGGCGGGATCGAGCAGGAGGCGAACGTGCTGGGTCGTTACGAACGCGCGAATAACGGCGAGGCGGTGGTCGAATACGGCGACGGCACCATGCGGGTGGTCAAGCCCGGCAGTTTCGTGCGCTGCGCCGTGACGGGCGAGCCGATCCCGCTCGATGCCCTGCGCTACTGGAGCGCGGCCCGGCAGGAGGCCTACGCCTCCCCCGAGGCGATCCTGAAGCGGCTGAAGGAGACCGGGCGCCCCTGACGCTCACGGCCCGGGGCCGAGCACGCCTCCGATCTGCCGGCGCAGCGCCGACGCGTCGTCGAAGGCGAGGCGCACGCGCAGCACGCGCACCCGGGCCGCCACGGCCGGGGGCAGGCGCACCGCATCCTTCTCGGTCGTGACGAGATCGGCCCCGAGCCGCTCCGCCTCCTCCGCCAGGGCGGCCAGCTCCCCGGCCCGATAGGCGTGATGGTCCGGGAAGGCGCGCCGCGAGGCGATCACCGCCCCCGCCTCGGCGAGGGTGGTGAAGAACTTGTCCGGCCGCCCGATTCCCGCGAAGGCGAGGCAGCGGCGCCCCGCCCAATCGTCCGCGTCCCGGATCAGCCGCGCCCTGTGGACCGGCAGATTCCGGCGCTCCGCCGCCCGGGCCAGCGCGTCGCCCGGCGCCCCCGCGCCGACCACGACGAGCCCCCCGACATGCGGCCATTGCCGGTCGAGCGGCGCGCGCAGAGGGCCCGCCGGCACGGGCAGGCCGTTGCCGAGGCCGACGGCCCCGTCGATGACGGCGAGGCTGAGATCCTTGGCGAGGCTCGGATTCTGCAGCCCGTCATCCATCACGATGACGTCGGCGCCGAGCCGCCGGCACAGGGCTGCCCCGGCCGGGCGGTCGCGGGACACGACCGCCGGCGCCCGGCGGGCCAGGAGCAGCGGCTCGTCCCCGACCTCCGCGGCGCCGTGCCGCCCCGGATCGACCTGCACCGGACCGGCGACCAGCCCCCCGTAGCCGCGGGACAGGAAGGCCGGCACGCGACCGAGTTCGGCGAGCAGGGCTGCGACCGCCAGCGCGGCCGGCGTCTTGCCCGCGCCGCCGAGGGTGAAATTCCCCAGGCACAGGACCGGGCAGCCCGCGGGCAGGCCGGGACGGTCCATGCGCCGCGCCACGAGCGCCCCGTAGACTGCGCCGAGCGGCGCCAGGCAGCGCGCGGCCGGATGGTCCGGCCCCGCCATCCAGAAATCCGGCGGCCGCATCAGGCCCGCGCGAGCGGGCGGACGGGACCGCTCCGGTCGAGGCGCTGGAGCTTCATCTGGGCGACGAACGGATCGAGCACCGCGAGGGTGCGGGCCACCGCCCCCTCGAACGGGTGCAGGGCCGATTGCCCGGCCTGCGCCAGTCCGGCAAGGCGCGCGCGATCCCCCAGGAGTTCGCCGGCGGTCGCCGCCAGCTCGACGCCGTCGCGCACCGGCAGAGCCCCGCCGGCGCGGTCGAGGGCGCGGTAGACCTCACCGAAATTCTCGGTGTGCGGCCCGTGCAGCACCACCGTGTCGAGACGGACCGGCTCGATGGGGTTCTGGCCGCCGCGCGGAACCAGGGAGCCGCCGAGGAACACCAGAGGGGCGAGGCGGTAGAAGAGGCCCAGCTCGCCGATCGTGTCGGCGACGTAGACCTCGATGGAGGGATGGGGCCTGCCGCCGGTCGAGCGCAGGGCGCTGCGCAGGCCGAGCGCGCTCGCGCATTCGGCCGCCTCGCCCCCCCGGGCCGGATGCCGCGGGGCGATGATCGTCAGCAGCTGCGGGTACCGGGTCTTCAGCATCGCGTGCGCGTAGGCGACCATGGCCTCCTCGCCGGGATGCGTGCTCGCCGCCACCCAGACTGGCCGGCCGGCGACCATGGCGCCCAGATAGGCGAGCTGCTGCGGGTCGGCCGGGGGCACCGGCGCGTCGAACTTCAGATTGCCGGAGATGCTCACCCGCGGCGCGCCGAGCTTGGCGAAGCGCTCCCCGTCCTCCTGGGTCTGCGTCAGGCAGATCGCGATCCGCGACAGGAGCGCCTTGGCGGTGCGCGGGCAGCGCTCCCAGCCGCGGAACGAGCGCTCGGACATCCGCCCGTTGACCAGGATCAGCGGGATCTCGCGGTCGTCCAGCGCCAGGATCGTGTTCGGCCAGATCTCCGATTCGGCGATCACCGCGAGATCCGGCTGCCAATGGTCGAGGAAGCGCGCCATCCAGCGCGGCGCGTCGAGAGGCATGTACTGGTGCACCGCGCCGGCCGGCAGGCGGGCGCCGATCAGCTCGGCGGCGGCACGCGTGCCCGTGGTCACCAGCACCGAGAAGCCGCGGGCGATCATGCCCTCCACGAGGCCGATCAGCGACAGCGCCTCGCCGACGCTCGCCCCGTGCATCCAGGCCAGCGGTCCGACCGGGCGGGCCCGGCCGGGCAGGCCGCGCCGCTCGGGCAGACGCCGCGGATCCTCCTTGCCGCGCTGCGCCCGCCACGCGAGGAGCCCGGTCAGCGCCGGTTCGCCGATCCGCAGCCCGGCCCGGTAGACCTGCAGCGGCCAGGTCACGGACGGGCGCCTCACGCGACGTCTCCCACCGGCGCGGGCACGGCCGCCGGCGGTGCCTCGCGGTAGAGCGCCGCCCGGTCGGCGCGCCCGACCAGGGCGTAGGCGCGGGCATGCACCCGGTTCATCTCGCTCTCGACGCGGCGCCGGAGCGTCTCGAACGCCTCGCCCGCGCTGTCGCGCGGGACGTAGATCGGGTCCCCCAGCACGATCGCGCCGCGCCCGAAGGGCAGGCCGAGGCAGGCCCGGTCCCAGGATTTGAAGCGCAGATGCCGGCTCGTCACGACGGCCGCCGGGACGATGGGCCGGCCGGAGAGGCGCGCCAGGGTGAGGATCCCGGCGTCGCAGCGGCGCGAGACCTTCGGCACGTCCGCGCTGAAGGCCACCGATTCGCCGTCCTTCAGGGCCCGCAGCATCGCCCTCAGCCCCTCGGCGCCGCCCTTGGCGCGGAGATCGGTCGCCCGGTTCCGGCCACGGGCGCCGGAGGCGCGCATCACGCGGACCCCGAGTTGCTCCAGGGCGATCGTGTTGATGTTCCCGTCCGGGTTGCGCGAGATGATCGTCGCGACGCGGTCGCGCGGCCGACGCATGAACGGCATCATGATGTGCTGCCCGTGCCACATGCCGGCGATGAGCGGGGTGCACGCGTCCATCCAGGCATCGAAGCCCCCGGGCGGCGCGCTGCCCGCATGGATCTCGAAGCGGTTCGTGCGCCGGACGAGGCGCAGATAGGCCGCCGCGAGACGCCCGAGAACGCGCTGCACGCTGGGATGACGGAGGAAACGCTTGCCGAGGCTCATGTCACGCCCGGGGCAGCTCGACCGCGACCGCCCGCTCAGTTCCGGATCGAATTCGACCGCGCATGGTCTAGCCCCCGTGCCGAAGCCGAAACAACCGGGTCTGCCCACAACCACAGGTACGTGAACGCGGGCGCCGCGGCGCGGTCCGGCAACGCCGATGCGCCCGGCCCACGGCGAAAACACGGCAAGGCGACTTGTTTAGAGGCATTCCAAACTGTAGATTGGAACGCATCTAAACAGGAGATTGCCGATGGCAGCCGTTCTCGAGAGCACCGTTCTGGCCACCGCGGAGGCCCGTCGCACCTTCGTCCTGCGCTACGTGCAGCCTGGCCTCGCGGGCTTGATCGACGGCTCCGTCTCGACCCTGGCGCCGATCTTCGCGGCGGCCTTCGCCACGGGTCACAATGGCGCGACCTTCCTGGTCGGGCTGGCGGCCTCGGTGGGCGCGGGCATCAGCATGGGATTCACCGAAGCCCTGTCGGATGACGGCCGCGTCACCGGGCGCGGCGATCCGTGGCTGCGCGGCCTCGTCTGCGGGATCATGACGACGCTCGGGGGCCTCGGCCACACGCTGCCCTACGCGATCCCCGACACGCTTCCCGCCGGGTGGCCGAACCCGTTCCTCCTCGCCACGACCCTCGCCGTGCTGGTGGTGGTGGTCGAGCTCATCGCCATCGCGGCGATCCGCACCCGCTTCATGGCGACGCCGTTCTGGCGGGCGGCGATGCAGGTGATGCTCGGCGGCGCCCTGGTGCTCGCGACCGGGATGGTCATCGGAAGTGCTTGACGGACGCGCCCGCGCCCGCGATGCGGGGCCGGTTTCCCGGCTGCCTCGAGCGTGAATCCCGGCGTTGACCTTCCGCCTCGCCCATCTCAGCGATCCGCATGTCGGCCCCCTCGGGCGGGTGCGGCTCCACCAGCTCATCGGCAAACGCGCCACCGGCTACGCCAACTGGCGGCGCGGCCGCTCGCGCAGCCACGACATGACGGTGCTCGAGGCCCTGGTCGCCGACCTGAAGGGGCAGGGGGCCGGGCATGTCGCCTGCACGGGCGACCTGTGCAACATCGGCCTGCCGAGCGAGTGGGAGACGGCGCGGACCTTCCTGGAGGCGCTGGGCGCGCCCGATGCGGTGAGCTTCGTGCCGGGCAACCACGACGCCTATGTCCGCGGTTCGCTCGAAGGGCTGCTCGCCGCCTGCGGCCGCTACACGGGGGATGATTCGGGCTCGCAGGGCCGATTCCCCTATCTGCGGCGGCGCGGCCCGCTCGCGCTCGTCGGCCTCTCCAGCGCGATCCCGACCAAGCCCTTCGTGGCGACCGGGCGCCTCGGCGCGCCCCAGCTCGCCGCCGCCGAGGCCCTGCTCCGGGCGCTGGCCACCGAGCCGGGCCGGCCGTTCCGGGTGGTGATGATCCATCATCCGCCCCAGCCGGGCGGCGCCTCACCGGGACGCGAGCTGAAGGATGCGGCGGCGTTCACCGCGATGATCGCCCGGGCCGGCGCGGATCTGATCCTGCACGGCCACAACCACGTCACCAGCAGCGTCGTCATCGCCGGACCGGACGGGCGCGGCGTGCCGGTCGTGGGCGCTCCGTCGGCCTCGGCGCGCCCGGACGGCCACGGGGCGATTGCGTCGCGCCGGGCCTCCTATCTGCTGTACGAGATCGCCCGCGACGGGGACGGCTACGCGGTCCGCGCCCGGCGGCGGGGCCTCGATGCGGCGGGCGCGATGGGCGATCTCGGTCCCATCGACCTCGCCTGAACCTGTCAGCCGGCACGACTCCCCTGATCGGTCGCGCCGGCCCCGGAGATCGCGAACCAAGTGAAATCGGCGCGATCAGACGCTCACCGCCGCAAGATCGGCGCGCTGCTGCCGGCTAATACTCGCCTCGTAACGTTCGGCCTGAAGACGTGTGAGGCCGCAGATCAGCGCGAGTGTCCCGCGATACACGGTGTAGGTGCCGTCGTGAGTCGGCTTGACGCGAATCACCTCTGCCATGGAAATCTGCCTTTGCTGGAGGTTGCCTGCTTTCGTCTGAGGAAATCGTCCCCTCTCATGAAATCATCGGGTCGAACGCGCGAACAACGGCGAGGTTAGCCGTCATTCACCCTGTGGCAAGGCCCCAATACGGGAGAATGCTTAGGTAATTCTGCTGCAGCGCAGCAAACCCTTGCGGGCGCTGACGATACCCGGATGCTGAAAAAAGCGGCCGTGCGCTTGCATTTTGAATAAGGTCGGGATGCCGGCCGGGACCCGCCCGGGCGGCGCGAATCGTCGGACGGATCAGCCCCGCCGGGGCACGCGAAAGGAACCCCCATGCAGCTCTGGCGTCTGACGGCGACCGACCTCGCCGCCCTGATCCGCACCGGCCAGGTCTCGGCTCGGGAGGCGGCGCGGGACGCCCTCGACCGGCTCGCGGCGGTCAACGGCCGGATCAACGCCGTGGTCGAGCACCGGCCCGAGGACGTGCTGGCGCAGGCCGAGGCCATCGACGCCGCCCGGGCCCGCGGGGCGGATCCGGGGCCGCTCGCGGGCGTGCCGGTGACCGTCAAGGTGAATGTCGACCAGCGCGGATTCGCGACCACGAACGGGCTGCGCCTCCAGCGCGACCTCATCGCCGCGGAGGACAATCCCGTGGTGGCCAATCTCCGCAGGGCCGGCGCGGTGCTGCTCGGACGGACCAACACGCCCGCCTTCTCGCTGCGGTGGTTCACCACCAATCAGCTGCACGGCGAGACCAAGAACCCGCGCGATCCGGCACTGACGCCGGGGGGCTCGTCGGGCGGCGCCGGCGCCGCCGTGGCCGCCGGGATCGGGGCGATCGCCCACGGCACCGACATCGCCGGCTCGGTGCGCTACCCCGCCTATGCCTGCGGCGTGCACGGCCTGCGCCCGAGCCTCGGCCGGATCCCGGCCTGGAACCCCTCGTCGCCGGAGCGGGGGATCGGGCCGCAGCTCATGGCGGTGTCGGGCCCGCTCGCCCGGAGCATCGCGGATGTGCGCCTCGGACTGCAGGTCATGGCGGCGCCCGATCCGCGCGACCCGTGGTGGGTGCCCGCGCCCCTGGAGGGTCCGGCCGTCCCGCGCCGCGTCGCCCTGTGCGTGCGTCCCGGCGGCCTCGCCGTGGCACCGGAGGTCGAGGCGGCCCTGCGCGAGGCCGCCCGGCGCCTCGCCGAGGCGGGGTGGGCGGTCACGGAGATCGCCGACACGCCGCCGATCCGGGAGGCGAGCGAGCTCCAGCTCCAGCTCTGGCTCGGCGACGGCTACGCGGCCATGCGCGCCGCGGCGGAGCGCGAGGGCGACCCGGCGGCGATCGGCCTTCTGGAGAGTTTCCGGACGCGGGCCGAGGCGATGGCGCCCGACGCGATCGCCAGGGCGCTGACCCGCCGGGCCACCCTCGCCCGGGACTGGTCGCTGTTCCTCGCCGAGACCCCGGTTCTGCTGGTGCCAGTCTCGGGCGAGCTGCCGTTCCCGGACGGGCTCGACCGCACCGGCGAGGCCGGAATCGCCCGGGCCTTCGAGGCCAACCTGCTGCAGGTCGGGCTGGCCCCCCTCGGCCTCCCGGCGCTCCCCGTCACCACCGGGCTCGTCGGGCGCACGCCCGTGGGCGTGCAGCTCGTCGCCGCCCGGTACCGGGAGGACCTGTGCCTCGCGGCGGGTGCGGCGATCGAGGCCGGGGGGGTGCCGGAGATGCCGGTCGATCCCGCCTAGGGACCGGTGGAGGGTTCGCGGAAGCCGGGCTCAGGCCCGGCCCGTTGCCCCGAGATTGGCCAGCAGGGCCGCGAACAGCAGCGCCCGCTGGGGCAGCGTCTCGATCAGCACGTGCTCGTCCAGGGTGTGATAGCCCTGGCCGAGCGGCCCGAGCCCGTCGAGGGTCGGGATGCCGTTGGCGCCGGTGAAGTTGCCGTCCGAGCCGCCGCCGGCGCTGCGGTGGGGCAGGGGCTGGCCGAGGGCCTCGCTCAAGCGGCGCGCCCGCTCGTAGAGGGCCATGCAGCCGGCATCCGGCTCCCAGACCGGGCGGGTCACGCCCCGGGTCACGGTGAAGCGGACGCCGTCCGCCTCGCCCGACAAGGCCAGCATCCGGTCGACGCCGCGGTCGAGGTCCGCCTGGCGCTTGGCCATGCTGAGCGCCTGCCCGCGGCAGACGGTCGGGACGCAATTGACCCATTGGCCGCCCGAGACGATGCCGGTGGAGAAGGTGCAGTCGGCGTCCGACATGGCGTCGATGGTGAGGATCATGCGTGCCATCGCGCGGATCGCCGAGCGGCCCTCGTGGGGCGAGGATCCGGCATGGCTCGGCCGGCCCAGGGCTTCCAGGTCGAAGCGCGCGATGGCGTAGCGGCCGGTGACCACGCCGTTCTCGGGCTGGCCGGGCTCGGGAACCAGCACGAAGGCGTGGCGGGCGGCCTCCGCCTCGATCAGGTCGCGGGTCGAGGGGCTGCCGACCTCCTCGTCGCCGGTGAACAGCACGGTCACGGGCAGGGGCGTCTCGATCCGGGCCGCCGCCAGGGCGCGGAGCGCCGCGAGGGCGATGACGTTGCCGCCCTTCATGTCGAGGATCCCCGGCCCGTAGGCGCGGTTGCCCTCGATCCGCCAGGGCAGGCTCCCGATTGTGCCCACCGGGTGCACCGTGTCGAGATGGCCGAGCACCAGGATGCCGGGCGCGTCGCGATCCCTGTGGGGGAACCGCGCGCGGACACAATCGCTCAGGCCCATCCGGCCGGGGATCGTCTCGACCGTGGCCCCCAGCAGGGCGAGGTCGCGGGCGGCCACGCCCATCATCCGGTTGACCGCGGCCGCGTCGTGGGTCGGGCTCTCGCACTCCACCCAGGGCCGCAGGGTGTTGAGGATCTCGTGGGCGTCGAGTTGCAGGTCCGGGATCATCGGGCTGACTCCACGGCAGGCTCGGCGAACGGATCGGCGACCCGCGGCCAGTATTGGCCGGAACGCTTGGTGTAGGGGATCGTGCCGTAATCCGGCGGGACCGCGCCGGGGGCCGCCACGTAGCGGACCTCGCTCGCGATGGGCGCGAAGGCGGCGTAGAAATGCTGCATCGACTTCACCACGACGATCCGCTTGTCGTCGAGGGTGAGCCCGAGACCCGTGAAGGCGTCGGGCGCGAAAGCCTGCTGGCGCTTGTGCGTCAGGACGACATGGATCCCGTCCGCCTCGACCCAGGCGGCGGGGCCGAGCTGCGCCCGGCCGCCGCTGAGCCCGCCCTGGCTGTGGTTCTCGGAGAGCCCCCGCACGGTGACGCGCAGGTCCACGGGATCCCCCGAGGTCGCGCCGCACTTGCCGCCGATCCGGAGCGTGAAGGTCGCGCCGAGCCCGGCCTCGTGGCAGATGCCGACGGCGCCGGGATCCCAGATCAGGCCGAGAGCCGCGTCCCGGATGCCGCGCTCGGCCAAGCGGGCCAGGATCGCGGTGTTGTCCGACGGGGCGCCGGCGCCGGCATTGTCGGCGAAGTCGGCCAGCACCATCGGGCGGGGATCGTCGGAGGCGAGAGCCGCGTCGATGGCCGCGTCGATCGTGTCGCAGGCGCTCGCCGCCTCCGCGCGCATCGCCCAGACGGCGCCGGCGAGCGCGTCGGCGAGCGCCTGCGCCTTCTCGGCATCGCCGTCGGCCACCACCAGGATCTTGGCACCCACATCCGGCACGTCGCCCCAGGGGAAGCCATGCCCGAAGGAGACCGAGAGGATGCCGTCCCGACCCTCCAGGGCCTCCATCCGGCGCACGAAGCCGGAGACCGGCTCGCGGCTGGTGCGCCACATGTTGATGATCCGGCAATCGGCATAGGCCATGATCGGCCGGATGTCCTTGGCCGCCGTGCGCATGACCAGCGGATAGAGGTCGCGGGCGCGGTCGACGATGTCGGTGTGCGGGTATTCCTTGTAGATCACCATCACGTCGGCGCTGCGCCGCATCGCCTCGGTGAGGTGGCAATGCAGGTCGAGCTCGACGCCGATCGTGGCGTCCGGCCCGACGATGGCGCGGACCCGCTCCAGGGTGTCGCCCTCGCAATCGTCGTAGCCCTCGGCCACCATGGCGCCGTGCATGAACAGCAGCACCGCGTCCACCGGCATCGCGGCCTTCAGATCCTCGAGGAGGGCGTCGCGCAGCTCCTCGTAGACGGCCCGCAGGGTGATCCCGCCGGGCTGCGCGAAGGTCGAGAGGCTCTCGACCACGGCGTGCCCGTCGGCCTCGGCCATCGCGCGCCAGGCCTTGAGCTGTCTCTTATACACATCTCCGAGCCCACGAGACAAGAGGCAAT
>CAXDNE010000063.1:0-28652 GCA_963990595.1 uncultured Methylobacterium sp. | reverse complement strand
CGCCAAAGGCGAGCTGCCACCATTTCGCCGAGGGTGAATCCTGGCGTTCCATCCCGGCTTCCTCTTTTTGCAACGTCAGTCAGGCTCGGCGCTCAGCCGATTCCGCATCATGCAAAAAAATGCTAGGCATGCAATATACCAGGATGGAAAATTGCTCGAGAACGTGATGGCAGCCGTGCCGCGCGCCGCCTAGCCCTGCTCGCGCCGCTCGTGCGTCACCCGTGGGCTGCCATAGGTCGCGTGCGGGTTGGCGGCATCCCTTATCGACGAGGAATGGCCGTGACCCGCTTCAGGAGCACAGGTTCCTGGCGAAGCACCTCGTTCTCGCGGCGCAGGCGCTTCAGCGCGGCGGCCATGGCACGTCGGATGTGCCCGCTCGCCTGGGCAAGTCGAACCGCCTCAGCGGGAAACTCCGATGTGAACGCTCGCTTGCGGTCTGACATCGGAGACCTCCACCTGCACGGAAAGAGCTCTCCCTCTCTCCGAGGCAAGTCCAGATCGGCGTTTCGCTCGACGGGGCCGAGCTCTCCGAAGTGCTCACCCGCGCCCGGTTCGCCGCCACGAAGCACTCGGCCCTCGACCTGCCGAACGCCCTGGAGCGACTCGGCGCTCCCTCCCGGAAGGCCGGGGCCGATGTGAACCACGTCTTCGGGCCGATCGGCAAAATGCTCAACCGGCGCTGGCGATTGTCGGCGTATCGGCAGAGCCGAACCTGACGAGCCGGAAGTCAAGAACGAGATTTGGGGCGCGTGCCGCGGCGAATGCAGGGTCTCGAGACCGATTGAGGGCGCGGCGAGCCCGGACGGGATCACCGCGACGGCGACCCGCGCCGCGGCCCCGGTTCTGTGGTTAGCCTCAAGGATAGACCATGCCAAACAGATTGGCCTTCATCAGGACGACGGAGAGCGCAGTCCAACACATATCTGCCCGGGCGCATCTCACGTCTGTACTTGGCCGACGCGAGCAATTTTTTCCTGAGCCGGAACCTTAGGCATACGAGCGAGTAATTCATTCAGGCTTCGCTGTTTCAGTCCTGGGGGGATCCTATGCGCTCCCGCTTCTTCCTCGCAGTGTCGAGCGTGTTGCTTGTGACGGCGTGGTCGTTTCCGGCCACGGCGGAGGTCCGCGTCAGGGTCGATCAAGCAAGCCAACGGATGTCGGTCTCTGTCGATGGGCGGCTTCTCTATCGCTGGCCCGTTTCAACCGGACTGCCGGGGCACAGGACGCCCAACGGCTCATTCAGGGCCTTACGCTTGGAGAGGGTCTACTTTTCTCGCAAATACGATAATGCGCCGATGCCCCACGCCGTCTTCTTCACATCAGTAGGTCATGCAATTCACGGCACCCGGCACGCCAGGCAACTCGGCCGGGCGGCGTCGCATGGATGCGTGCGCCTATCGCTCTCAAACGCTGCCACCTTGTTCAGCATCGTTGAAGCTGAGGGTCCGGCCAACACGCGGATCGCGATAACGGGAAGCGATTCCCTGATCGCAAGCAGTCGCGTGCGCGGCCTCAGGACGGCGGCACGACGGCAGCGCTATGATGACGGCACTCTGCCCGCAGGGTTACAAATGCGGGCGGAGCCCGATGACGGCCGCTACGCCCGCGGTTTGGGTGTGTCGCCTTATCGGAGACCATCTTACTTGGAACCGGCATATGCGCCTGATGAGTTTGGTCAGGATGGCGATTTCGAGTAGCGCGGTACACATCTGATCGACGTTCAGCACCGCGCCTGCCGGTGTGTCAGGACGTGATGGTGTACGAGGCAGGCAGCGCCGGTCACCGTCCTGCCGGTCCCGAGTCCTGACGCCACGTCCTCGGCTTGCTGCCGACAACGGCGGCCTTGCTCAAAGATCCGCTGCAAGCCTGACCGCTGTGACGAGAAGTTTCGGCACCGCCGGCGAGGCGGTCAAGGGCCGGCCAAGCCCTTCACCACCGACGCGCCGGACCGCTCAAGGCGGGGTGATGTGGTTGCGCCGCCCTCTCGAGGGGACGGTCGCCTCGGCTCCGGGTGCGGACTCGCCGTGCTCTGAATGTCCGATCGTCAAAGCGTCAGTGTAAATTGGGCCATCAGTCAAATCTGATGCCATCGACGGCCGATGCTCGCGGAGCACTCTTGCTGTTCGACGCTCGATCCACAGTGGCCTGTGGGATCGGAGGCGGACGTATGTAGGCCAAGCGGCTGAACACGGCCAGGATGTCCAGAAAGGAGAAGAGTAGGAGAACGACACCGAGGATGCCGGTGATACGTTCCGCGTGCCGTTCCAGCTTCTGGATCAGGACGCCGCCGGCCGTGAATATGGTTGCCAGAGCCAGCGGCACGATGAGCGTTGCGGGCATTCGCCCTGTCCTCTGGTTCTCCTGTTCATGTTTGGAAAACGGCACCGGCCGCCGAAGTGCTGCGTCCAGCAGGCGCCGAGCGGTACGATCGCAGACTATTCGTGCGGCGTCCCGCTCTGCATCGCAGCCGCGCTGAGCCCTTTCGCCTGCATCGGTGCACCCTTGACGATCGGACGCCGAGCGAGAGCGGCGCTCCGAGCGGAAGACATAAGCCCGGTACGCTATCGTACTAGAGACTGACCAAAAGTCGACCGCTCTGCAATTTTCCGCCTCCTGCACCCAAGGTAACCAGGAACAAAATACGCTGCCATAGGTAGTTGAGATTCGGAAACCGCCGTTGGGTTTCAGTCTCTCGTCTATGCTGCCCTGATGCTTAGGATGCGCTTCAGTGCCGAACCCTAGACGTCAGAGCGTCGACAGCGCTCGAGGCGTGCAATCTGCGATGGCCATGGGCGCGCCGGCGACGCACTCCGGTTCACGAGCGCGTGCGGCTTGAGCGCCGAAGGGCAGCACGCACGGCGATGCGGTGCTGATGCATCGAAGCGGTCGGGTCAGTCGGACGCTCCTGATGCAAGGCCGTCAGCCAGAGGCTCGGCGAGCTCGATCAGGATACGCGGTCTTGATGAAGTCTCGACGAGCAGATTTTTTCCCGAGTTCATGTGTTGATTGCTTCTGCATCACGCCTTTCGACCGAAAGAGGAGCGAGCATGATTGGCGAAGACGTCAACAAGAAGCGGCCGACCGTCGTCATCACCGGCGCGAGCGCCGGCGTCGGGCGAGCCGTCGCGCATGAATTCGCCCGGCATCACTGGAATGTCGCGATTCTCGCCCGCGGCGAAGCCGGGCTGCGAGGAACGGTGCGGGACATCGAGCGGGCCGGCGGGCGCGCCATGGCTCATCGCGTCGACGTGGCTGACGCCGATGCTGTCATGCGAGCGGCCGACGAGACCGTGAAGGAGTTCGGAGCCATCGACGTCTGGATCAACGTCGCGATGGTCACCATCTACTCGCCCGTTCAGCAGACAAAGCCCGAAGAGTACAAACGAGCGACTGAAGTCACTTATCTCGGGCAGGTCTACGGCACGCTGGCCGCCCTCAAGCACATGGTGCCGCGCGACGCGGGCCGCATCATCTGCATCGGCTCAGCCTTGGTCTACCGCTCGATCCCGCTCCAGTCGAGCTACTGCGCCGCCAAAGCCGCGGTGCGCGGCTTCCTCGATAGCTTGCGCAGCGAGCTCCTGCACGACGGCAGCCGCGTGCGGCTGACGATGGTGCAGCTTCCCGCAGTCAACACGCCACAATTCGACTGGGCGCGCTCGCGCATGCCGCGGCGCTTGGAGCCGGTGCCGCCGATCTATCAGCCGGAGGCGATCGCCCGCCACGTCTACCGCGCAGCGCACGACATGCCGCGCGAGCTGTGGATCGGAGTCCCGACTTGGAAGGCGATCCTGGGCAACATGCTCGTGCCCGGCTGGATCGACGGCTACCTCGCCCGGCACGGCTATCGCGGGGAGATGACGAGCCAAGCTGCTCTGAAGAACCGCCCGGATAACCTCTACGACCCGGTCGACACCGACCCCGGCGCACATGGTCGTTTCGACCGACGCGCGATCCCCACGGTCCCGGCGGCGGATCCGCGCTGGCTGAAGCTCGCCATCGCCGCCGCGCTCGGCACCCTCGTCGTCGGGACCGTCGCGGCGGCACGAACGGTCGACGGCCCCCGGCGCCTGCAGGGCCTCTGAAGCGGATCCCGGCCGGTCCCAGGTCGCCCACTGTCGCCCGAGGTCAACTACATCATGCGCATGCGTTCATTGAACAGAACGACGAGGCTGCCGCCCACCATCACGGCGATGATGAGGGTCGAGAACAGGATCAGCTGGAGATCATCGCGAGCCGACCGCTTCAGATCGACATGCAGGAAGCAGCGGAAATGCACGATCGCTTGGATCAGCGCCAAGGCGAAGATGACGCCCAAAGTGGTCGCGCGGGTCGCCCAATGCCAGCGGACGAGGGCGAAGGCCGCACAGGTCAGCAGGAGAGCCAGCGCGTAGCCGACGCCGTACGTGATGACGTCGCTGCGCGCAGAGGTCGGTCCATCGTCGCCGGGCTTCCCGTCGCGGTGTCGGTCGCGCCGGGGCTGCCGGCCCAGCCCTCCAGCGCCACCGAACAGGAGGCTGGAGGTGCCGAGCACGGCGGCGGCGCCCGCAGCCTTCAGCAGGACCTTCGCCCGCGATCGCGCACGCCGATTCATCCGAGTTTTCCCTGTAGATAGACGACGGAGAAGATCGCGATCCAGATGATGTCGAGGAAGTGCCAGAACAGGCCGAGCTTCAGCAGGTTCAGCTTGACCCGGGCATCGGTATCGAAAACCGCGATCTGCACGAGCATCACGACGATCCAGATGCAGCCGGCCGTGACGTGAAGGCCGTGCGTCGGCACCAGGGCGAAGAAGATCGAGAGGAAACCGCTACGGTCCGGCGCCGCGCTGTCGGACAACATGGTGGCGAAATCGTTCAGCTCGAAACCCAGGAACGTCATCCCGAGCGCCAGGGTCAGGCAGAGCAGCACGACGAGCCTCACGCGACCGCGGTCGTACTTCAGGGCGATCGACGCCAGCCCGAAGGTCAGGCTGCTCGTGAGCAGGATCAGCGTCTCGATGAAGGCGCTGCCGAGCTTGAACTCGGCCTGCGGCCCCGGCGCACCCGCGGTGGCCGAAACCTGCGTGCCGTAAACCGCGAAGAGCAGCGCGAACAGCACCGCGTCGCTCATCAGGAAGACCCAGAACCCGTAGAGACCGATCTCGGCCTCGCTTGGTTCGAGTTGGTCGCAGCCTCGGAGATTGAGGCCGATGTGCCGGAGCTGCGGCCCGGTCATGCCGCCACCTCCGCCGGGATGATCTTCGCGAGTCCGCGATTGGCATGGCTCTCTTCCAGCTGCCGCGGCACGGGGCGCGTGGCGTGCGCCAGGTCCAGCCAGCGGCGGTCCTCGGCCTCGACCTCGGAGGCCGGGATCCACCGGTGGGTCTCACGCACGAAGCTGCGCGCGATCACGGGGAGCCAGGTCGCCGCCAAGCCGACGAGCGCCATCCACCAGATGTGCCAGACCAGGCCGAAGGTGCAGATCGCGCTTCCCAATCCGACGAGCGGCCCGACCCAGCTGTTCTTCGGCATCTCGATGCCGCGGTAATGGTCGGCCGGCTTGTAGGCGCCCCCATGGGCCTTGCGCAGATAGAACGGGTCGCGGCCGCTGACGTGTGGGATCGTCGCGAAGTTGTACTCCGGCGGCGGCGCCCCGACCGACCATTCGAGGCTGCGGGCATCCCAGGGATCGCCGACCGGAACACGGTTGTTCTCGCGGTCTCGCACGCTGACCCAGAGCTGCACGAACAGGGTCGCGAGGCCGGCGAGAAGGATGAGGGCCCCGCACTCCGCAACGATGAGCCAGGGCCGGTAGTCGGGCTCGAACAGCGCCTGACTCCGGCGCGGCATGCCGCCGAGACCGAGCACGTACAGGGGCATGAAGGCGAGATAGAAGCCGATGACCCAGCAGACGAAGGAGATCTTGCCCCAGCCTTCCGAGAGGCGGAACCCGAACGCCTTGGGAAACCAGTACTGGTAGCCGGCGATCAGGCCGTAGAGCGTGCCGGGGATGAGCACGTTGTGGAAGTGTGCGACCAGGAAAACGGTGTTGTGCACCATGAAGTCCACGGGCGGGATCGCGAGCAGGATGCCGGAGAGGCCGCCGAGCACGAACGTGATGATGAAGGCGATCGAGAAGAGCATCGGCGGCGTGAACCGAAGCTCGCCACGGAACATCGTCCAGATCCAGTCGTAGACCTTCACGCCGGTGGGCACGCCGATCGTCATCGTCGCGATCCCGAAAAAGGAATTGATATTCGCGTTCTGGCCCATCGTGAAGAAATGGTGCAGCCACACCGTGAACGAGAGCACCCCGATCGCCATGGTGGCGATGACAAGCGACGTGTATCCGTACAGTTCCTTGGACGAGAACGCGGATACGACCTCAGAGTAGATGCCGAATGCCGGGAGAATGACGATGTAAACTTCCGGATGGCCGAACAGCCAGAAGAGGTTCACATAGTTCATCATGTTCCCGCCGAGATCGTTCGTGAAGAAATGGAACCCGAGATAGCGATCGAGGGCGAGCAGAGCGGTCGCGACGGTGAGCGGCGGCATCGCGAAGATCATCAGGATGGCGGTGCACAGCGCCGTCCAGCAGAACAGCGGCATGCGCATCAGATGCATGCCGGGGCAACGCTTCTTGTAGATCGTCGTCGCGAAGTTGAGGCCGGAAAGGGTCGTGCCGATCGACGACAGGGTGATGGCCCAGATCCAGTAATCGGGGCCGACGCCAGGCTGATATGCGATCTCGGTGTAGGGCGGGTAGCCCGACCAGCCGCCGGTGGAGAACTTGCCGACCGCGAGCGAGATCATCACGAGGCCAGCGCCTCCGCCCGTCAGCATCAGGCTGATCGAGTTCAGCAGCGGGAAAGCCACGTCGCGTGCCCCGATCTGGAGCGGCACCACATAGTTGATGAGACCCGTCAGGAACGGCATCGCCATGAAGAAGATCATGATGCTGCCGTGGGTGCTGAACAGCTGAGCGAAGTGCTCGGGCGCGACGATGCCGGGAGCATTCACCGCGAGCGCCTGCTGCGTTCGCATCAGCACCGCCTCGATCAAGGCGCGCGAGAACATCACGCCGGCGAGCACGATGTACATGATGCCGATCTTCTTGTGATCGAGGCTGGTCAGCCAGTCCCGGAACAGGGGGCGCCACCAGCGTTTCCAGGTGAGCAGTGCCACGAGGGCGACCGCGCCGATCACCACCAGCGCACCCGCGAAGGCGCCGATCATCTCGCTCACAGTGGGGTCGTTCCAAGCCCGCACGAAGGGGAACGCCTCGGCGTCGAGCCGGCCGAACAGGGCGTGCCAAAGGTTGACGCCGCTCATCAACGGTTCCCCTCGTGGGCGGAACGAAGGCCCGCATGGTTCAGGGCGAGGATCGACTGGAAGAGGCCGGGCGCCACCGAGCCAAACAGGAGCGGGGTGGCCTGGGTGGAGCGGGTCGACAGCGCCTGGAAGGCGTTCATGTCGAGGGTCTTGCCGGCCGCGCGCGCACGGGCCAGCCAGGCGGCGAAGTCTTCGGAGGCTAGCGCCAGGACGGGGAATTTCTGGTTCTGAAACCCCGACCCGTCGAACTGCGTGTTCTCCCCGCGGAAGCGGCCCGGCTCGCTGGCGGCGAGGTTCAGTTGCGTGGTCATGCCGGCCATGGCGTAGATCTGGCCGCCCAGGTTGGGCACAAAGAACGACTGCATGACCGTATTGCTGGTCAGGCTGAGGTGGACCGGCCGGTCTACGGGGAATGCGAGTTCATTCACGCTCGCCACCCCCTGCTCGGGATAGACGAACAACCACTTCCAATCGCGTGCCACCACCTGCACGTCGATCGGCGGATTGGGGGAGGCCAGCGGTTTGTAGGGGTCGAGCGCGTGCGTGTCGCGCCACAGGAACACCGCGAGGACGATGACGATGATGATGGGCGGGATCCAGATCAAGCCTTCGAGAGGCCAGTTGAAACCCCATCGCGGTCTGTAGGCGCTCGCTGTGTTCGACAACCGATAATGCCACGCGATGATCGGCGTCAGGAGCAAGACCGGCCCGGCCACGAAGATCAGGATGAAACAGACGATGAGGAAGAGGCCACGCGTATGCTCGGCCACCGGCCCTGCGGCATGTAGAAAGCCGTGATCGAGCACACCACAGCCGCCGAGTTCGACGAGCGTCGCACCAACCAGGAGTCGGGCTAGATTGGCTGCCGTCTGTCGAAGCGAGCAGGCACGTCCGTCAGGTCCGGGCATCCGGATTGGATCAGCCACATCGATCCCCGAGCTTTCTGGCCGTTGTTTTGAAACGATGAACCGCGCGTAGCACGACGGTTCCGAAGGTAAGTGCAAGCTCGCGATCACGTATCAGCAATTCTGAATGCGGACCTGTTGTCGATAAATCCGAATTCTTCATTGTCGTTAGACAGTTGCATATTCGTAGAGTGAATATGCAACTGTTTCGAGTATGCAAAACGACATGGATAAATTGGCCACTTAGATCAGATTTGTTGGTGGATTTTTAGATTTCCTAGATGATACTGAATCGAAATCATTAGGCCAGGGCGTCGACTCTCAGAAGATCAACGGCGAAAGTGGCGGAAACCATTGGCCTTTCAAGGTGCATCCGGATGGTGCATGTGCCGGTTTTGGTACCCTAGCGTACAGGTTGGTGTTCGACCGCTGAAATCCGATCGCATCCGCGCCTCCGTCTCGTCATCCTCCCGTCAGGACGGAGCACGCGCAGGCACCGAATGCTCAAGAGCCGCATGCCGGCCGGGCGGGCGCAGCTAACAGAGCAGGTCGAGGGCGTAGAGATGTGCTCCTGACGTGACAAACACCCGCGTTTCACCGGGCGCGAAGCAGAGATTGGAGCAGGTCTGGGGCGTCGGGATCAGGCCGAGCCGGTGCCCATCGCCCGAGAAGACCTGCACGCCGGCCTCGGAACTCGTCCAGACCCAGCCGCGACTGTCGACCCGCAGGCCGTCCGGGATACCGGGCTCGATCTCGGCGAAGACACGCCGGTTCTCCAGCCTCGGCGTCGCCGCGACATCGTAAGCGAAGATCGTATGTCGTGTGCCACCGAACGACCGCGACGTGTCGGTCACGTAGAGCGTTCGACCGTCGGGGGTGAAAGCCAGACCGTTGGGCTGTTCGAGGTCCGCCATCCGCGCCGCCTCACCCGTCCCCGGATCGACGCGGTAGACACTCCGGTGGTCGAGTTCGGGCTCGGCGAGTACGCCCTGCTTGGGCAGCGCGAGCCCGTAGCTCGGATCGCTGAACCAGAGGGCGCCGTCTGCGGCGCAGACGACATCATCCGGCGAGTTGAAGCGCCGCCCCTGGTAGGTCCCGACCAGAGGCTCGTAGCGCCCGTCCCGCGTCGTACGCGACAGGCGCCGGTTCCCGTGCTCGCAGTGTATGAGGTTGCCCGCATGGTCGACCGTATGGCCGTTGATGAAGGGAGTGGCATCGACGAGCACCTCGACGCGTCCGTCCTCGCGCCAGCCGAGCACACGACGGCCCTCGACGTCCGACCAGACCAGAAGCCTGCGGGCGGCCCACCACACTGGCCCCTCGCTGAAGACCGCGTCGTCGTAGAGCGAAACGAGCCGCGCGTTATGCGGCACGACCTCAGCAAACTCGGGGTCGTGCGCCTGAGGTGAGTCGACGTGGGGAACAGGCTGCGGCGGTCCGGCCCGGCGAACGACATCCGGCATCATCGATCTCCAACTGCGCGAAGCCGTCTGGCCCATGTCGCCCGCGACGACACGCTTTGCCGCCTGAGACACGGGGACCGATCGGTGCTCGGCGATCCCGCGCCATCCGGAGGCGCGGGATCGCTCGCCGCTACGGTAGCCGAATCCGGCGGCCGATAGGCCCGGCGGACTGGCACCGGCACGACACAGACTTCACAAGTTAAATTCGATTTCCGTCAGCGCTATCCCTTCTTGTTTGATCCCGGCTTTTGATCCAGGGCCTGATTTGCTTTGCCGACATGATCCAAACAGGATTTCTCGTTGTGCTTCATGTCTTCTTCCCGCGCGAGGCGCAGTTCCGCTGATGCCATCTCGGCGGGGCCAGCGTTGACCTGTGTCGGCATTCGCGTCTGAACCTTGTCGATCTCCGGTCCGCAGCGAGAGGTGCCGGCCCAGGCAGCCGCTTGGCCGAACGGTGCGCCCAGAAGAGCAGCCATCGCCGCACAGGGTAGGAAACAGGATTTCAGCATCCGACGCATGGAGCCTCCAACATTGTGCGTGAGTTCTGAGAAAACTCCTTCTCCGCGGTGCTGTTTCTTTGCCGAAGACGAAGGATATTGGAATCAGTACGGGCGCGTACTGGTTCTTGCAGGACATAAATGTCAGGACGCGATCGAGACGCGGCTCCCGAGAAGCAGATCGGCGCCTCGCCGTATCGCTCACAGTCAAGCCCGGCGCGACGCGCGTCTCCTTGGCCCCGCTCTCCTCGTTCCCGCAACCACCGCGGATGGTGCCTTTACGGGCTCTCCACCACGGCGCTGAAAGGTTGCCGCACCAGGGTGACCCCGGCGCCGCGCAGGAGCTCGACGCAGGTCTCCGGGCCGCCGCGGAACACGCGCAGATCAACCGTCTGCCGCCCGACACTGAAATCGACCAGGGTGAGTTCCGGCAGCCAATCCGGCAGGTGCGGATCGGCCAGGATGGTGCCGGATCCGGCGTCCACCCGGATGCCGAGCAGGGCGTGCAGCAGGCTGAACACCGAGCCCGCCGCCCAAGCCTGCGGAACGTTCGCGCCGAGATATTGCACCGGGAACGGCGCTTCGGACCGGCTCGTCCCGGCGAACACCTCTGGCAGACGGTGCAGCATGAAGCGGTCGGCCGCCGCGATCAGGCCGGCCGCGATGCGGGCCGCCTCGGCGTGGAAGCCGTACTGGGCCATCCCGACCGCGATCAGGCCGTTGTCATGCGGCCAGACCGACCCGAGCTGGTAGTCGTGCGGATTGTAGGCAGGATGATCTGCCGACAAGGTGCGCACGCCCCAGCCGTTGAACATGTCGTCGGCCATCAGCCGCCGCGCGACCGGCCCGGCCCGGTCGGGCGGCACGATCCCCGACCACAGGAGGTGGCCGGGGTTCGAGCTGACGCTCATCACCCGCCGCTTCTCCGGATCCAGGCACAGCGCGTAGAACTGCGCGTCCTCGTCCCAGAACGCGGCGTTGAAGTGCCGGCGGAGAACGCTCGCCTTTTCTCTGAGCGCGCGCGCTTGATCCGCTCGGTCGAGCGCGTCGTAGAGCTGGGCCATCCGGCGCCACGCGTCGTAGACGTAGCCCTGCAATTCGCACAGCGCCTTCGGCGCGGGTACGTCGTCGCCCCTCTCGTCCAGGATGGCGTTGCCCGCGTCTTTCCAGCCTTGATTCTCGGCCCCGTCCGGCGCGCGGCGCTGGTATTCCTGGAATCCGTCCCCATCCAGGTCACCGTACGCGTCGATCCAGGCGAGGCATCGCTCGGCGGTGGCGAGGTGGCGCTCGATGAGGGCGCGATCCCCGGTGAACTGCCACGCGTGATGCAGCAGGATCAGATAGAGCGGCGTTGCATCTGCAGTGCCGTAATACGGCCGGAACGGGTTCAGACCCAGGGCGGCCATCTCGCCGCGGCGCAGTTCGTGCGGGATCTTGCCCGGCTGCATGTCGCGCGAATCGTCGATCGCGTCGGCCTGATAGTGGGCCAGCATCTCCAGCGCACCGCGGGCGAAGTCGGGGTAGATCGGCACCGTCTGGATCGCGGTGATCAGGCTGTCGCGCCCGAACAGGGCGGCAAACCATGGGATGCCGGCGGCCGGCACGAAGGTCTTGCTGTCCGTGCCCTCGAGCGGCAGGCGCAGGGCGGCGAGGTCGTCGAAGGATTGGTCGTAGAGTTGCTGCAAGCCGGTATGCGGCGTGTGCAGGCGCGTGGCCCCATCGCGCCAGTCGCGCAGGCTGGCCGCCGGCCTGGACTGCTTGCGCGCGGCGAAGGCGACGTTCGGTGCGTCGAGCGTGTCGTCACCGTCGATGCAGCGGTAGTCGAGGTCGGTGCTCCAGGACTGCTGAGGCCCGAGTTCGACGAGAAAGCATAGCCCACCGTCCCGAAGGACCGGCTTCGTGGCGCCGGCCGCCGGCCGGACCGAGAGACCGCGGCGGAAATTGCCGTTGGTGTGGATGGTCGCGAGGCGGCCCTCGTCGGGGAACCATTGGGTGCGGGTCTCGCCGCGCGCGACGATCCGGTGGGCTTTCACGTCAAAGATATCGGCGAAATCGCAGGAGAGCCGCACGGCGAGGGAGAGACGTACGCGCATGCGGTTGTGGTTGCGCAGCGCGAGCGTCTCGCGCATGCCGCCGTGATCGAGCAGGCGCGATACGGCGAGGCTGATCGTGCCGGCGGGCACCTCGCCTGCGTCTTTGGGCAGGGCCGGGTTTACCAACACGACCTGGGCGGCGAAGTGGTCGGTGGCTGCGGAGTTCAGCACCCGCCAGGGTCGTCCATCGACCGTGATCGTCCAGGCGCTGACGAGGCGGGTGTCGCGGAACAACAGGCCGCGCTCACTCGGTTGACGGATCTGGCCGTCGATCTCGGTGATGAGCACGCTTTCGCCGACGTTGATGGTGATCTGAGCCGGACCAACGCCGATCTCGTAGGCCATGCACACGCAACTCCGCCTAATGCCGGGGACGCCGCGAGGCGGCGGCGTCCCCCCAGCGTGATCCGAACGCACCACGCATTTTGAAGATCATCCACGCAGTGGGGGTTCCAGCGGTCCTGATCGGATCGCTGTGAGGCCGGGCGCCCGGGATCGCCTGCCCGCCTGCCTCGGGCCAGGGCTCACCCGCAACGTGCTGGTCAAGGTTCGCCATGCAGGAGGGGACGACGTGACGGGGCCTGAATGGGGCGACGGCCACCAGCGTTGGCCGCATCAGCAAACCGGCCCGGATCGCGAGAACTCTGATCGATCTCCAACATCGCTGCCGCACGGCGGTTCGCGTCGCGTGTACGCAACCGGACCGATTCAGCTCTCTCTGCGCCGTGCCCCTGTTGTGGGACGCGCATTCGAAGATCGCGGTCGCTCCACGCGTCGGAACGCCTGTGCGATCGCGGCCTTCCGCTGCCTGCAAGCCCGAATGCGGACCAACGCGGACGGCTGCCGTGACCTCCAGATCGCCCGTGTTCCTCGCATCCGCCGGTTCGCGCTCTAGGCTGCCAGATCGAACGCCAGCAGGTACGTGGTGGCCGCGATGAAAAGACGGCGCATACCGGGCCCGCCGAAGGCGCAATTCGAGGGCGTCGCAGGTGTGGGGAAGAAGCCGAGCCGAACGCCGTCGGCGGCATAGACGTGGATACCGTCGCCGGCGGTGGTCCAGATCCAGCCGCGTCGGTCGACAGCAAAGCCGTCCGGATAACCATGGTCGGTCCGGCAGAACAGGCGCCTGTTCGTGAGCGTCCCACTGGTGCCCACATCGAAGGCCTGTATCTCGTGGGTGTCCCGCTCGTGCCCGCCGATGATCTCACCCAGGGAGCGGGCCGTATCGGAAACATAGAGCGTGCGACCATCCGGGGAGAAGAACAGGCCGTTCGGCTGCTCGAAATCCGCCATGCGGTCGAGGGCGCCGCTGCGCGGATCGAACCGATAGACGCTGCGATGGTCGAGCGCCGGGTCAACGAGGCTGCCCTGGTTCGGCATGAGGATCCCGAAGGTTGGGTCCGTGAACCAGATCGCGCCGTCAGCCGCTACGGTGACGTCGTTGGGCGCGTTCAGGCGCTTGCCTTCGTAATGCGTGACGATGGGCTCGGGATCGCCGTCATCGACGGAGCGGCTGATGCAACGGCGGCCATGCTCGCAATGGACGAGGTAACCCTCGCCGTGCAGAGCGTTGCCGTTCATGAATTGTGTGTTGTCGATGGCCACCTCGACACGGCCATCGGGATACCACGCGAGCAACCGTCGATTGGGCACGTCGGACCAGACCAGGCGGTTGCGCGGCGTATCCCAAACTGTGCCCTCACCATGCAGCGTGAACTGATGCAGGATCAGCAACGCGGCGCCTGACGGCAGCACGCCTTCCAGGCGCGCGTCATGCACCTCTACGCCGCTGAAGCCGCGGATGGGCTCGGGAGGACCCGGTCGCCGCAGAAGGCGCCCCGGAAGCAAGGAGGGATCATCCGACATTCAGGCCTCCGTTCGCGCCCATCTCTTGAGACCAATGATGCAAATCAGCGGTTGCAATCGCTCCGGTCGCGGGACCCCCCCCGGCTTTGCCGGGCCGGTGAACGGACAAACACGTTCGGTTCCGGCCGCCAGACACGAGAGGCCGGCTGAAATACGCGGGCGCCAGGCTCGAAGCGCCGCGGGACGGACGGAGCAGTCTCCCGGCGGCGCGACAACTCATGGGTGGCCACCATAGGGATGCGTGGATACCAAGGGGTGGTGCACGAACGCTTCCAGGCCGGTGCCGTTCGGGCCCACGACCAGAAGAAGGAAACCGGCGCCGAGCGAGAGATTCTTGAGAAAATCCCAGAACAAGGTCCGCCCCTTCCCGTTCGGATCCGACCAGAAGTCGCCGGCCGTCCAGAACCGCTTGAACAGGACCGCGGTGGCAGCGCAGTAGCCGGCGATCACGACCGCGCAGGCCCGGTCGGCCACGCCGGTCACGACGCCGAGCGAACAGAAGACCTCGACAGCCAAGCCGGTCAGCAGAACCGCCGCCGCCACGATCCGAGGCCGGAACACGCTCTCCGCCTGCTTCAGTGCGTTGCCGAAACCGGCCACCTTGTCGAATGCGCTGAAGGGCAGGAACAGGAGCACCATCCCGTAACGCACCAGGAGGGCGACGATCGCGGCCCCGCTCATAGCCGATCCTTCAAGATGTCGGCGACCCGCAGTGCATTGGCGATGATGGTGAGCGTCGGATTGACCGCACCGATGGACGGAAAGAAGCTGGCATCCGTGACGTAAAGGTTCTCGACCTCGTGAGCGCGGCAGTCGAGATTGAGCACCGACGTCTCCGGATCGGTTCCGAACCGGCAGGTCCCAGCCTGGTGGGCCGTTCCGGACAAGGGGATATTCTTGCCGAAGTAGAGGGATCGCTCGAGCAGCACGGCGGGCCAGCCGATCCTGGTGAGCACCGCCTCCAACTTCGCCTTCAGGCGCCGCAACGCTTCCGGATTCGTCTCGACGAGATCGAGGTGAACCTTGCCGTCCTTGTAGTAGACGCGATTATCCGGCCTGGGCAGGTCCTCGCTCTGAAGCCAGAAATCCATCGCATGACTTGCGAGTTGGTCGAAGGGCATGTCGGGCAACCATTCGAGCCAGGTCGACAGGGTTCCGCCTTTGATCTGGTCGGCATGGCTCGTCGCGCACATCTGGATCAGACCGAGCGGGTAGTTCCAGTCATCGCTGCCGAAATAGAAATCGCTGAAGGCGAGCGTCTTTTGAAAGACGGTCTCGTTCTTTTCCTTCATCACGGCCATCACGACCGACATCGCGTGGCGCATGTAGTTGCGTCCGACCTGGTCTGAGCCGTTGGCGAGGCCGTTCGGGTGCTTCGCGTTGGCGGAACGAAGCAGGAGCAGCGCCGAGGAGAGCGATCCGCAGGCCACCACCACGGTCCCGGCCCTGTAGATCTCCTCTTGGCCGTAGCGGGTGACGTGAACCGCCTCGACGCGCCGTCCGTCGGGATCGGTCTCGAGGCGGGAGACATATGCCTCGGTGAGCAGGGTGACATTGCCGTGCACGGCCAGCATCGGATCGATGCACATGACCTGCGCGTCCGCCTTGCCGTTCAGCAGACAGGGAAAGCCGTCGAAGTAGGAGCACCTCATGCACACGCTGGTTGGCGTCGCGAAACCATCTTCCTTCTGATCGAGACGGATGCCGAGCGGCAGATGAAAGGGGTGAAGACCGATTCCGGCGAGCCGGTCCGACAGTTCCTGGATCTTAGGCTCGTGCTTCACGGCCGCATACGGATACGGTGAGGCCGTCGGCGGTTCGAGGGGATCCTCACCCCGATGGCCGTGCACGTGGAAGAGCGCTTCGGCCTCGTCGTAGTAGGGCGCGAACGCGTCGTATTTCAGCGGCCATGCCGGGGAGAGGCCGCCCTTGTGCACGACCTCGTCGAAGTCGCGTTCACGCAGGCGGAACAAAGCGGCTCCGTAAACCTTCGAGTTGCCGCCGACATAGTAGTGGAGCGCCGGGCTGAAGGTTTCGCCGTCCCGGTTCGTCCATGTCTCGTGAGCCTGGTAGCGCCCGTCCACGAAGACGGCCTCGGCGCTCCAGTTCGCTTCCTCGCGCGGAAGGTAGCCGCCGCGTTCCAGGATCAGGATCCGCTTGCCGGTCGGAGCCAGGCGGTGTGCCAGCGAGGCTCCGCCCGGTCCGCTGCCGATCACGATCAGATCGTACGTTTCAGCCATCGCACCATCCGGCATCATAACCCGCACAGAAGGCGGGATCGCGCCGGCAAGTTCACGAGTTCAGGCCGAGGATCTGTACGCGAGCGGACCACCCAGATGACGTACCCGTGATCACCGCGTCGGCGCCCGCGGCTCGACGGTTCGGCCACGCCGTGCCGATGACCGCGGCCGCAAGGCTCGCTGCGAGACCGGTTTCTCGGAACGCTGCAGATTCAATCGTCGCACGGGCCATCGGGATCGGTTCCGCCGCGGCTCAACGCAGATCCCGATAGGTGGAGTGCGGTCTGGATCAGGGCGAGATGGCTCAACGCCTGGGGGAAATTGCCGGCGAGATGCCGCCCTGGAACGTTGTACTCCTCGGCCAGGAGACCCAGATCGTTCCGGACCGACAGCACGCGCTCGAAGGTGTTGCGCGCCGCGTCGCGTCGCCCTTGCATGAGCTGGCAATCCGCAAGCCAACAGCTGCAGGCGAGAAACGTCCCCTCCGGGTTGGGTCCGCGAGGCTTCCAGCGCCTGACCAGTCCGTCCTCGACGAGATCCCGCTCGATCGCCGCGATGGTGCGGCTGATCCGCTCGTCATCGATCGGCAGAAAGCCCTTCAGCGGTAGGAGCAGTAGGCTCGCGTCGAGCTCCTGTCCCCCGAAATAATCGACGAAGGTGCCCAGGCCGGCATCGTAGCCGTCCCGGCATATCTCCGCATGCATGCTGTCGCGCAGCTTTGCCATGCGTAACAGCAACGTCGGATCGGCGTCGACCATCTTGGCGCGGCTGTCGACGAAGCGATCGACTGCGACCCAACACATGACTTTCGAGTACACGTAATGCCGCGGTTCACCGCGGGCCTCCCACAGGCCCTGATCGGGATCACGCCAGACAGCCGCGACATGGCGCACGATGGCCTCTTCGACTTTCCAGCCGTGGTCTGGCCGCGCCATGCCGGCCTTGGCCGCGCGGTGGAGCGTGTCGAGCACCTCGCCGTAGATGTCGAGCTGCTGCTGACCGGCGGCCGCGTTCCCGACGCGGACAGGGGTGGCCCATCGGTAGCCTGGCAGCCAGGGCACGATCCACTCCTCCAGGCGGCGGCTGCCGTCGATGCGGTACATGATCCGCATCTTGTCCGGGTCCCCTGCGACGGCGCGCAGAAGCCAGTCGCGCCAAGCCTCTGCCTCTTGTTCGAAGCCGGCGTTGAGCAGGGCCGACAAGGTGAAGGTGGAATCTCGGAGCCAGCTGAAGCGGTAATCCCAGTTCAACGCACCCGCGGGCGCCTCGGGCAGTGAGGTGGTCGGAGCCGCGACGATGCCGCCGGTCGGTTGATAGATCAGCGCCTTCAGCGTCAGAAGCGAGCGGCGCACCGCCTCCGACCAGGGTATCGGACGCTCGAACCGGCCGATCCAGTCGCGCCAGTAGGCCTGTGTCCTGGCCAGCGCGGCATGCACATCGATGTTGGCCGGAGCGGGCGCGGCGGAGGCGCCGTACATCAACACGAACGGGAGCTCGTCGCCCGCGCTCACCTCGAACGCCGCCGCGATCGCCGGATCGCCCGCCGGATCGCCGCCGTCGAGGGGCACCGGCGCGTGGAGGACGACGAGATCCGGCCCGACCCGGGCCAGTGCCCGCGTGCCCTGTCGTTCGAGCCAGGGGGAGAGCGAGCCGAAATCGAAGCGCAGGTTCAGGGTGGTCCGGAGCCGCACCTTACCGCGCAGGCCGGTGACGAGCCGGACCAGAACGGACGCACCGTCGCGGATCGGCATGAAGTCCGTGACTCGGACGACACCCTCCTTCGTGTGGAAGTCGGTCTCCAGCACGAGGGTGTCGGTCTGATACCGGCGCTGGACCTGCGCCGATCCACAGGGACTGAGGCGCCAGCAGCCATGCGCGTCACTTCCCAGGAGAGCCGCAAAGCAGGCGTCCGAGTCGAAGCGTGGCCAGCACAGCCAGTCGATGGAGCCGTCCCGAGCGACGAGTGCCGCTGTCTCGCCGTCGCCGATCAGGCCATAATCCTCGATGCGCTTACTCATGCGATGGCTCGCCTGGGCTGGGAGATCGACAGGCCGGAGAGTTCCTCGCGCGCGGCCATCGCGCGGCCGCGATCGTCGCTGCGACGGGCGATGGCCTCGGACCGGGGTGAGGGGGCGGGTGAAATGGCCTCTCCGCTTTTCGGGGCTGGAAGAGGCCATCTCCGCTGATGCCAAGACTGAAGGGCCTGAGCCGGCCGACCGATTAACGATCGGTGCCTGACTGCGACGTGGTGCTATTTGGCTTGCTCGCACCCGATCCCGTCGACCCGGTCGTGGTGACATTGCCCGGCCGAACCGCCTCGACCATGTTAAAGCCGCCGGGTCCGATCGTCATGACGACAGGATCACCGTTCTTCGTCTTCGCCCTCACCACGAAAGCCTCGTTCAAGATGGCCACGTCGGTGAAGCCGGCGTTCTGGAGATCTTGCGTGAGCTTCTGAGCCGTCACGAGGGATTGCTGCTGGCCAGCCGCGCTGGCGCTCGCCTGTTGGCCCGGGGCCGCTGCCTGCGTCTGATTGCTGGCCGCGAAGCAAGGTCCCGACCCGAGCAGGCCGAGCATCACAGCCGTGAGTAGAGTCCGCTGCATGCTTCTCTCCGTATGTCCGAATCGAAAATCATCGGTGAATACGTGCGTCTTTCGGTGCGATCAGGTGCCAGAGTGTCTTTCTGGGACATCTATTGCAGTCAAAACTCGACTTGAGACACCCTGATCTCACGCAATTTCAGATGATCGCCTCGGTTTTCCAGGGCGCCCTGTCTGCAATGTGTACGTGTGCGTACCGAATGCGACCGTCTGCGCGCCGGACTCGAGCCCGAGCGCGTGGAACGCGTTCGAGACATCGAAGCGGTGACCGATCGCAGCCGCATCGCGTCGGCGCGTGTGCCGGCCGGGCGGACGCGCGAGCAGCGGGGCGAGACGGGCCAACGGCGAGGAACGCCCAATCCGCTCGGCGAGCGCCCCCGACGCGGACAATATCGCGCACCGTGCCGTCGACCCGGATACCGCCCCTCACGCAAGCTTAGGCGCAGACTTACGGCCCTGCGGCTTCGACCGTGACGGCTTCGCAGCCGGCGACCGCGGCTTGGCCCGCCCGCGCCGCACCTGGACGCGCATCGGCGCCTGGTCTGCACTGGCGCGGTGCCGCAGGGCGAACAGGTAGACCAGCGCGAGCCCCGAAACCGAGGCGGGAAGCTCGAACCCGTGCGGCCACAGTACCCTGCCGCCCACCCGCTCGATCACCGTCCCGCCGACGACAGTGACGGCGAGCAGGACGACCATCACGTGTGCGAGCGTGAGTGCGCGACCCTGCGCCATCGCTCGCCTGTCCGCCTGCGGGGGCCCCGGCACGTCCCGCGCGCTATCCGGATCCGCCCCAGCGCCGCGCCTCGGTTCGCCGTCCTGAGAGGCTTCCCCTACCGGGCCCTCCACGTGGAGTTTCCGGACGGCCGTGAACAGCGCCACCACCATCGGTGCGGCCAGGATCACACCGAGAACCCCGAACAGCAGCCCGAACGCCGTGATTCCGAGCAGCATCAGCGCCGGCGGCACGTTCACCAGCCAGCGCTGGAGCAGCGGCATCAGCACGTTGCCCTCGAACAGGTGGATGGCGAGATAGCTGCCGAGTGTCCACAGCACGACGCCCGGACCCTGTGTGACGGCCACGAGGAGTGCGGGAACGGCGGCCACGATCGGGCCGAGATAGGGCACGAATTCGGTGATGCCGGCGATCAGCCCGAATGCCAGCGGCGTTGGAAGCCCGATCAGCCAGGTCGCGCCTGCCGTCAGCGCACCGATGATCGCCATCTCGATCAGCTGGCCGACGAGCCAGAGGCGGACAGCGTGGCCCACACGTTCGAGGGCGTCTGCCGCCTGAGGCCGGTGCCGGCGCGGGACCAGAAGGAGCGTGCCGTCGCGATACAGAGCTGGCTGTGCGGCGAGATAGGCGGCCGAGAACCCGACCACCACGATCGCCTCCAGGGCCGAGATTCCGCCCGCGAGAGCGTCCCGGGCCATGGCGCCCGTCATGCTGGCGGCGTGATCGACCTGAGCGAGGAGCGCGCGGCCGATGCCGCTGCCGGTCAGGTGTTCCCGGATCGCCGCGCTGCCCTGCTGGATACGGCCCAGAAGCGTGTCGAACTCGCTCCAGGCTTGGGTTCCAAACAGGAACACCGTCCAGGCCAGCAACGCGAGGATCAGCATCCCGGAGAGCGCGAGGCAGAGGCTGTAGGGCAGCGGCGTGAAGCGGTCGAGCGGATGCGCCAGGAGGCGCAGCAGCATCGCCAGGAGCACCGCGGCAAACGCCAGAAGGACCGCGACGTGCAAGCACCAGAGGAGGTAAGCGGACGCCGCCACTCCGAGCGTCACGCCGAGTCGGGCGGCGAGGGCGGCCTGACGCGCCGAGGGTCGTCGGTGCTGGGCTGACGTCATGCGCCGCCGTCCTCGCCGTACCAGGCCGCCAGCACGATCTTGGTCGCAGAGGCGACCGGGACGGCGAAAAGAACCCCCAGCACGCCGAAGAGGGTCGCCCCGGTCAGGAAGGCGAAGATGATCACGACCGGGTGCAGCGTGACGGCCTTGCCCAGGAGGAGCGGCCCGACGAGCTCGTCGATGGACACGCGCAGGGCGATCGCGAACAGGCCCAGCCCGATGATGTGCCACAGCCCGTGCCCGTGCAGCAGCGCCGCGCCCCCGAGGAGGGTCATCGATGCCGCGGGCCCGATCACAGGCACCAGCTCAAGCACGCCGACGATGCCGGCGAGGATGAGCGCGTAGGGAATGCCGAAGACGATGTTGAGAAAGAGCCAGGCGACGAGTGCCGTGTAGGCCACCACGAGGAGAACACCGACGACGTAGCGGCGCAGAACCGGGTCTACCCGTCCGGCCAGATCGCGGATGTCGGGACGAAAGCGTGGCGGCGCCAACCAGAGCACTCCTTCGGCAATCTGCCGGCCCGAATGGAGCAGGTAGAACAGCACCACCAAGGTCAGAACGAGCGTTGTCGGTGCCGCAACGACAAGGCTCCCGGCGAGCACGGCGTGACTCGGCTCGGCGAGCAAGCCGGCAAGGTTCTCGATCGCCCTCTGGCCAACCTCGTGGGACGGGAAAGTCTCACCGAAGAGGTGGAGTGTGGGGCCGGCCCATTGCTCGACGAGTCGGCCGATCTGACCCGGAAGTGCCTGGACGGCATGGATCAGCCGATCGGCGAGGACCGTAGCCATCCCGTAGCAGACGGCAGCGACGAGCCCGAGGATGGTCATGTAGACGACCAGCACCGCGGCGCGCCACGGCAGGTGCACCCGGCGATTCAGGAGACTCACCGCCGGGCGGGTGGCGTAGGCGACGACTGCGGCAGCCGCGAGTGGCAACAAGGCGTATCGCAGCAGGTAGGCGAGCATCAGGACGGCGACGAGGACGGCCAGGACGTAGCGGTTGGTCAGGGTCTCTCTGCGCGGCTCCGCGTCGGTGGACCGCTCACGCATGCGTGCGTTCCGCCGCGCTGCCGCGAGAACGGGGTCTCGCCGCCACCGTGTCGGATGGCCGGCTGGCCGGGTAGCGCCTGCCCTTCCACGATGCGCCGCCATATCGAACCACACGCGCGCCGTTCAGGGCGAGAAGCAGGCATGCGGCGTAGCCGGCCGGAAACAGGAGTGCGTAGCCGAATGGGATGCGGAAGTGCCGCGCGCCGGCCGCGTGCAGGCCGAGCAGTGCCAGAAAGCCCGCGAGGCTGAAGCCGGTCGCGAGGGCATTCGCGATCGACGGTTGATGCAGCCAAGCAGCGAGCGTGAGTGCGGCGCAGACCGGGACGGCGATCGCGAGTGCGAGCCCGGCCGCCGCGATGCCTACCGTGCCGGCCGGTCCACCGCCCAGCGCGCTCACGTTCTTCGACAGGCCAGACCACAGCGCGCGCGCGTCGCGGTACATCCGCACGCGGATCAGGCGGTCGGCACCGAGCAGCGCGAACCGCAGGCCGTGACGCTTGGCGCGCCGGGCAAGGGCAGCGTCCTCGCAGATCTCGGCCCGGACAGCGGCGTGGCCGCCGATTTCGCAATAGGCCTCGGTTCGGAACAGCAGGAACTGGCCGTTGGCCGAGGCCTCGGGGCGCTCCGTTGCATTGAGGCGGGCGATATCCTGAGACGCCGCGATCAGAAAGAAACCGCACGGCATGACGAGGCGCTCGGCCCAGCTTCCGAGCACCTGCGCGGGTCCGAGCGAGAGCATGTCGATCCGCTGCATCCGCGCGTGCGCGACGGCGGCCCGCAGGAGGTCCGGCTCAGCCGCCGTATCGGCATCAACAAAGCAGAGATAGTCTGGCCGGCCGCCCCACACGACCAGCTGGTCGAAGCCTGTGGCGAGGGCGTGCGTCTTGCCGGTCCAACCCACCGGGGGCGCCGCCGCCGAGACGATCCGAAAGCGGGGATCCGCGGCGGCCGCGGCCCGCGCGAGATCGGGTGTCCCGTCCCGGGAGCCGTCATCGACCACGATCAGACGAAGCTGCTCGGCCGGATAGGCCTGATCCAGCAGCCCGCGCACGCAGGCGCCGATTGAAGCCGCCTCGTCGCGCGCGGGCACGATCACCGCGATGGTCGGCCAATCGCGACGGACCGGACCGGCCGTCGCCGGCGTGAGTGAACGGTAGCGCTTGGCCTGGACCAGCATGCGCGTGATCACGACGGCGAGAACAACGTCGAGCAGGCACACGATTCCGAATAACAGCATGCGCTTTATCTCGCCGGATAACGCGTCAGCAGATCCTCGCGTGAGATCCAGACCGGCCGGCGGACCCGGCGAAACTTTCGGCGGCACAGGGCGTGCGGATTGTGCGCCCAGACGAGGGCCGCAATGAGCAGGTTCTCGCAGGCGTCGTGGATCCGCATGCCGACCGTGGGGGAGCCCTCCTCGACGTCGTGAAACCCGCAGCGCTCGATGAGACGGGTGATGCTCTCGGTCGGGCAGCCTGGCCCGGCGAAGTTGGTGCGCGCCCGACAGGCGACCACGCCCCTGTAGTGCGGATCGCTCCGGACGGCATCCGCCAGCAAGGTCATCGAGAGATCCAGACGGGCGCAGAGTTCACGGCCCCAGGCCAGATTGGGGCCGGACGCAGGAAGCGGCGGGATATGCTCGTTCCAGAGGTGCAGCTCGATGATCCGGCTCTCCTGGGCGGCCGGCGTCCCGTGCGGCTGGTGAAGGGCGCGAGGCGCTCTCGCCAAGGCGGCCCGGAATAAACATCGAAAATCTGCTGAGAAAGATTGAATTTCCAGACGATGACTTATGTGCTTATCCAGGCGGATGATCAGAGTTCTAATCAAATTCAGCGCAGAAACTCGGTAAAAGCGCGCTCTCGAGCCTTCTTCCCTGACACGTCCGCGCGAAAATCCGGAACCGAAGGAGCGCGTTCGCTCCAGAAAAGCTCCCAGCATGCGCCATTTGGGTGCATGACCGTTCGTTACGTAGATTTGCACAGCAATCAACCTGCGGGATCGGCCGGAAGCAAGCTATAGCTCGGCTGCAGGGCCATCGATGTCGGTTACTCTGTGCAAATGTGGGAATCGGATTTCGGGATCGGGTGGAGTCGTCAGTCTCAGTACGTTGGCAGACAAGTTTCGGTCCGGGATCGATTGTGCATGTGATCTTTCCGCGCGCGGTGTGAGCCTCACCGCCAATGGATCGGCCAACGCACTTGTAGATCTCCGACCCTTATGGAAGGCGAGGACCCGTGCGCGAACCGCGAGCCTCTATCGCAGACGAACCGAGCGCCGGCAGGGCGCGCGCGAGTGCGTGTATCGCGCCCTTCGCCCACGTTGACAGGGTGCGAACCTCGGACGGCCGCATCGGGACCGTTGTCGGTGTCTTGAATTTCGGTGAGGCCTATCAGATCGCTATCGACGGCATCCACGAGATCTGGACCGCCGATGATCTGACTAATATTGAGGGCATACTTGACTGAGAGCAGCGGCCCGGGCTTCCGGGGCGAGGTGGTCTATGGGTAATTGGACCGATACTCGTATGCCGGGCCTCAGGCCGGAATCTCCATCGCCGAGAGCAGGACGCTGTCGCTGCCGACCGCGGTGCCGTCATAACCGAGGATCTGCGCGAGTTGCGCGCGGGCGCGCGAGATCCTGCTTTTCACCGTGCCGACCCGGCAGTTCAACCGAGCCGCGGTCTCCTCGTAACTCAGGTCCTCAACTGTCACGAGCATCAGCGCGTCTCGCATCGGCGCCGCGAGTTGCGCCAGGGCGGCCTGCAGATCCGCCAGATCCAAACATCCGTTCTGCTCGGGCAAGGAGGGCAGGCGCGCGGCCTGCGCACCGTCCTCGTCCAGAAACTCGCGCAGCTTGCTCTGGGCTGTGTAGAAGCGGTTGCGCATGATCGTGAAGGCCCACGCTTCGAAGTTGGTGCCGATCTGAAAGCGCGCGCGTCCCCGCCAAGCCCGCATCAGGGTATCCTGCACGAGGTCGTCAGCGGCATCGCGATCGTGGGTCAGCGAAAGGGCATACCGGCGCAGAGCCGGGACCACGGCAAGCAGACTGGCCTGGAACGCGGCGGCATCACGGCGTCCCGCCGCGTCCAGCGTGTCTTCGAGCTTCGACAGCAGATCGGCAAAGCACGCGAGCGGACCTGGCCCGGCGCCTGTTCGTTCGTAGGTCGAAGCGAGCAGGCGGCCGAGGTGCTGACGGATAGGCTCGGGGAGGGTGGGCTGCCCCTTCTCGATCACAGGGGTGGAAAGTGGCAGCCGGTGTGCGCCCATGCTCACGCTGGATCCTTGAATCTGTCGCGTCAGGTGTCGTTCGAGCGCCGGATGGGCCGTTTACTGCCCGACGTGTCCGGCCAGTCCCGGCTAGTCGGCTAACGCGGCAGCGCGGCTCGGATCACCATCAAGACTCGTCCGGCAGCGGACAGTTCATCTGAGAAAAGGACCGGACTCTCCGCGCCCAGGGGATTGCAACCCGGCACCTCACCGAAGAGCGCATCGTTGATCCGGCAGGCCGATGGACGCGGTCCGAGGCGCATCGCCTTCGTGATGTGCGGACAGGCTGCCTCTGCTTTCAGGCCTGCTGCAATCGCCGGTACTCGGCCCAGACCAGCCGATGGCAATCACACGCGCCCTGCTCCAGCCCCGCGCGATCCAGAACCGTGATGCAGGCAAACTTCTGGCTCACGAGGCCAGCCTGCTCCAGCCGCTTGACGTGCTCACTCACGCTGGGCCGCCGCATCCCGAGATGGCCGGCAATGGTGGCGTGGCTGACGCAGATCTCGTCGTCGTCCAGGAGGTTCTGGGCCAGCAGCAACCAGCGCCGGACCCGCTGCTCCACGGGATGGTGCGCGTTGCAGAGCCCGACATGCGCGGCATGGACCATGCGCACCTGCACATAGCTCAGCGCCAAGCGCCGGAGCGGGGTATCCCTGCTGAAAAGGGCCTCGGCATCCCCGGCCTTCAGCCGGTAAGCCTCGCCCGCTGTCTGGACGATGATGCGCAAGGGCGAGCGTTTGGTTCCGAGCACGAGCGGCAGGCCGGTCATCCCGAAGCGGCTGAGAAGTCCTATGCCGTGGGCCCCGTCGGCCTGGGTCCGCGCCTGCACGGCAGCGAGCCCGTTCTCGATGAAATAGACGTACTGGACGTCCGTTCGGGGCTCCTCCAGCACCTGCTTTCGCCGCAGAGAAACGTGCTCCAGCAGCGGCTCAAGCTGGGCCCAGTCTTGCGCCGGAAGTGCAGACAGGATCAGGTTGTGAGGAGGAACCACCTATCACGCCGATGCTGGTTGGGCAGCCAACGAGGGGTAGTTGTCTGCGCAGTCCAGCGGCCATGCCACCAACATGCGTTGGCGGAAATCGGAAATATTCGCATTTGTCACGCTGGAGAGCCGGTCGGATGGCTTCATCCGGCGGCCCCGCGGCGATGGCCAGATCGCCGCGTTGGGACGTTCCCTGCCGCGGCCCCGTTGCTCGCCGATCCTGCCGGCGTCCGCACATCCCCGTGAGTCCCCCGCATCTGGATCGCGGCGTTCGCGCTTCGGCTCACGATCCGGATCGGCAGAAGCGCTCCAACTGCCAAGCCGAACCTCCAGGCTGCGGGGCGCTGAAGCAGGGTGACTCGGCGGGTTGTCACTCAGGATGAACCTCGTTCTCGCGCCCGTGCACGACGAATCCCCGCACGTAACCATCAGCCGCGCCGTAGTGGACCCGGCACCAACCGTTCTCGCAGCTCTGCACGTCGAGCCGGGCCTTGTCCTGTACCGCATCGAGGACCCGCGTGGTGTCACGAGGGGCAGCGTAGAAGTAGGAGTTCAAGCGCGCCGTCACTGCATACGCGGAAGCCGGCGGTGCCGAGCCGCAGAACAGGCCTGCAAGGCTCACAGCGAGTGCGTGCTGCTTCATCTGCAATCTCCGAAGCGTCACTGACCTGTACGGCAGCGGACAACTCAACGCACAGATGGCCAGGTTGACCGGCCGTTTGTTCTACGTAACGGACATGATGGGTGTCGGTTTAAGTTGACATGAGGTGGATCTCGGGGTCGTGCTGACCGACCTGCGCCTCGTCATCCGCCACGGCATCGCGCTGCCGGGCACCGTCGAAATCCCCCTGCGCGCTCTACGCAGCGTCGCGGTGCGCGTTCAGAGCGACGGCACGGGCGATGTGGCCCTGACCGTGCGCGCGGGCGTGGGGATCGGCTACTGCAAGCTCTGGCCACACGTGCGGGGGCTGAGCCTGTCCCGACCCGTGCCGATGCTCAGGGGCCTGGAGGACGCGGCTTTGCTCAGCGCCTCCTTGGCGCGCCGGCTCGATGCGCCGTTGCCGCTGCCGAGCAGCCAGGACGTGAACGCGGACGCCGTCGCGGGGGCGACGGCCGCTTAGCCTCTGGCGGGCGAAGGCGGCAGGCCGGATCTGTTTCAGGCTACGCTGGCCACGCTGGTCGGTACGGCGCGCCGGAGTCACGACCCGGCTGATATCGGCGCGTATCCGGGCGATGAACCCGTCCGGCACCGCAATCCTGATCGTCACGCCGGCTTCCGAAGCCGCAGACGCGACCTCGTGAGCCGGACACTCGCGACGGAGGCGGTACGCTCGCGAACAGCTTCGGTGCCGCCCGCCTTTACTGTCTCGACAGCGCTGTGATTGGATGTTTCTGCAAGATTTGACGTCCTCCAACGGAGACGCCTTATGGCGGATAAGGGATCGCTCCCCACCGAATTCTGGGCCGAGCTTGAGCGTAACGTTTCCTCAAAAGTGAGCGCTGCACTGAACTCAGACAGTGTTCCGAGAGATCCGGTCATCTCGTACCTGCGCGACGTGGAGATCATGGCACGCACCGCGTGTGATCGGCGCCAGACCATCCAGATCATCGCCTCGGCCCGAAGCGTGCTGGGCGACCGGACAACTCTGGGACCGACGGACGGTCCATTTGCACATGCACTCGCGTGACGAGATTCCGGACTCGGACACCACACTCATGACGGTTTGGCCAGGAGGCTTGCGCGAGGCCCCAAACGCGCGCCCGTTCACAGACCAGGCCGCTGCTGTGGCATATCATATTCCAGCAACGCGCCCGCGCAGCGTCGGCAAGCCCAGGTCTTGGGCCAATCGCGTGCATGATCGTGCGCACGCCGTAGACTGAACCCGAAGGCCCAGTTCTGACTTCGCGTCATCGTGGTACTATCTTTCTTCTCTGAGTCCGCGTTACTTTGATGACGTGCCAGGATGGGAGCGTGCGATGGACGTAGCGTGCATGCTTGCAGGTCTCGCGTTGCTGGGCGTACTCGCGCAGCGGTTCGAGCGTGGCCCGGGTCACGCCGGCCTCATCTCAGGGATGGGGCTGATCCTGATTGGCGGGTACCTGCACACGTTCTAGCACACGGCGTCGCCCCGCGAAGCACGCGACCAAGGTGAGGTCGTCCTCGGTCTGGCGCATAGCCGCACCGGCGACGATCTCGGCAGCCGGTCTGCAGAGACGCAGCCCACGGCCACGGGCAGTCCAGCCCAGCCCGAGACGGTCGAGCTCCTGCACGACCTCAAACAGGTGTTCCTCCGAGATACCGTAGGCGCGCGATTTGGCGATCGAACGCGGCCGGGTTCATGCAGGTCGAGAGGGATCGGCGCGGCAGGGCGTCGTCCGTATAGCCGGTCAGGCGCATCGCGTGCCCGGCGGGGCCTTAAGGTACATTCTTGTTGCATCTTTAAGGCCCCGTCGGCATAAGATGCGGTAAGGATACACCTTTCGAGCTGTGACATGCCCGCACCGCTGTCCCCTGCCACTGTCGCG
>CAXDNE010000062.1:0-29001 GCA_963990595.1 uncultured Methylobacterium sp. | reverse complement strand
ATCCGACATTGCCTCTTGTCTCGTGGGCTCGGAGATGTGTATAAGAGACAGCCGCTGTAGGGGCGAGGCGGTGCGGGGCAGGGGTGGCGCCGCGCGCGCGTTGTTCGCGGGTACGGCCGACGGCCTGCTCGCCCTCGAAACCGCCTGCGGGGATCTGCCCCGGCGCCTCGTTCTGCAGCGGCTCCGCTCGGCGGCATGCTCGGGTGAAGGCGAGGCGTTCGACGCGGCGTTCTACGACGTCGCCGGCTCCGCGCTCGCCCGCATCCACGCCGGCGGCTTCGACTTCGAAGCCGCGATCGGCATGGTCGAGATCCTGGAAGCCAAGGCCGGAATTCCGCTCCCGGCTCCGGCGGACCCGGAGTGACCGCATTGACCGACGAGGCAACCGGAAGCGCCCTGAAGGCGGTCGTCGAACGGTTGGAGGCCGTTCAGTCATGAAGGCGATCAGCATACGCCAGCCCTGGTGCTGGCTGATCCTCCACGCAGGCAAGGATGTCGAGAACAGGACCTGGTCCGTTTCGTATCGCGGTCCCGTGCTGATCCACGCCAGCAAGAGCGACAAGCAGGAGGACTGGGACGACGCGATGGATTTCGTCGACGACGCCTTTCCGCTCGACGCCGAAGGGCGGCTGCGGCGGCGTGCCCAGGCTTACGGGGAGGCGAAGCGTGGCGGGATCGTAGGCGTGGCCGAGATCGTCGATTGCGTGCGGGAGAGCGCGTCGCCCTGGTTCTTCGGCCCACGCGCGTTCGTTCTCGCCGACCGGCGTCCGTGCCCGCTCATTCCCTACTCGGGCGCACGCGGGCTGTTCGAGGTGCCCGACGAGATCGCCGCGCGGGCAGTGGCCGCGGCGGACGCCTCGGCGGCGCGCGCCGCCTGACGGAGGCCCGCCCTGCGGATCGCTCAATCGGCCCGGTCCGGCTGCTCGTCCTGCGGCCGTCGATCTTCGGGCGGGAGGAAGCGCGCCTCCCAGGTGTACCATTGTCCGTCCGGTGCGAGGTCCATCTGCTTGCCGCAGTACAGGCAGTTGGACGACCCGTACTTGCGGTCGCTCCCGAGCGCCGTGCAGCGCCCGCTGTTGTCGCAATGAGGCTCCCCGAACGCGCCGCCGGTCATCGGGACGTTGCCGCAGCCGTGCCGCGGTCGGCGGAGACATCGATCCAAGGAATGGAGGAGGCCGGTCGCGGTTCCTTCAGTTCGACGATCCGATAGATGCCCACGCGACCCCGTTCGTGATCCCATCCGCGCACGAACAGATCGCCGCCGTCGTCCAGAATCCGATAAGGGCAGAGGACCACCGGCGCGCCCGACGCGGATGCCGCGATCGGTTCCTTCGCGACAGCCGCGGCGACCAGTGCCGCGAGGACATCGGGCGGTGCGGCGCGCCAGGGATCCACGGTGCGCTCGATGGGGAGGGGAAAGCCTTGCGGGCCGCTCTGCGCGGCTTCGATGAACGCTCTCGGGTCCTTCGGGAACAAGGGCGAGAAGCCTGGGGAGGGGCCGTAGCGCTTGTCCGGCAGCACGACGAGATTGTTCGGGGCGGCCCGATTGTATTCCGAGATGTCGTTCGACGCTTGCGTGATCGAGATCGAGAACCTGTTTGCGAGATCGCCTCTGGACAGCTTTCCGGTCCAATAGACGGTGTCGTCGATCCATCGGAGCCGGACCAGGATCGCGGCGCCGCCGCGCATCGTGGCGATCTCGTTAAGCCTGAATTTCGGATCCATTCCGCGCCCCCCGGCAGCGTGCACTGACTGGTTGACCGTCAACGGTGAGTTGTCTAATCCATTCCTTCAAATAAAGCCACCACGGGGAGCTCATGTCCGCACCCACGCCGCCGATCGCTATGCCGGACGGTTTCGACGCTGGGTTGTGGGCGGTCCTGTCCGACCGCCTCCGGGACTTCCTCCTACGCCATCCGGATCGCGTGGCCGAGGTCGACGCTGCGGTCTATCGCGACCTGCCGGATTTCGTCGACTACGAGTGGGTCCGCAGCCGGATCGCCGTCTCGCACGAGGATCTGCAGGCGGCCCACAAACGCCGCAGCCGGTGTCCGAACGTCGTCGCGATGACCGACTGGCCCGATACCGTGGAGATCTCGCTCGACGAGATGGCCCTGGTACACCTCCAGGCCATGCGCTTGCCGCTCGGGATGTACCGTCTCGGCTTGGCCTTCCAGAATCCGGGCGATCCATATCGACCGCTCGCCGGGTTCTACGATCTGCTCGGACGGACCATCGATCTCGCGTCCAAGTTCGAGGATGTCGAGACCAACGACGACCCGATGAGGCCCCGTATCGTCGAGGCGCTCGTCCGGAACGGCGAGATCGAGGCGGCGCGCGACTACGCTCTTCTCGAGTCGCTCCTGCCGTCGGTCTACGAGACCTTCCTCGCGGACGAGATCGAACAGGTGGCTCCGGCGCTGGACGAGATCGCCGAGCATATGAAATGCCATCGGACGTTCATGGTCCGGTTCGTCGGGACGGAGGGCGGCCACGTGGCGCTCGACGAGCGCAAGACGCGTGCGCTCGAGATCCCGGACTTCGCGAACAAGGCGTTCGAGATCGTGTCCGGCTCGCGCGGCTATTTCTGGCTGCTTCTGGAGGACCTGGACAACGAGGGGCGTGCCCCGCACTTCGAGGCCTTGCTCGCAGAGGTTGGGGCTGAGCGCCCGCACGTGAGGCTGCCCTCGTTCGTCGACGCGGCGTGGCTCAAGGACCGGCTCGCCTTGTCCGGGGCGGTGCGCAGCCAACTGCACCAGGGCCGGGATCAGATCCTCCGCTATGCGGAGACGGAGGCGTACTGGCCGGCGTCGAAGCCGAACGTCGACCAGATCGCGGAACGCATGTTCGCCGCCCTCTCCATGCCGCTCGTGCTGACGGCGTTGAACCACTACGTTCTTCCGCGCGATCCGTTGACCCGCGGAAACTGGGAGAACTCGCCCTTCCGGCCGTTCTACAAGAAGATCGCGGCCGTCCTGCGTGGAGCTGGGGTGTGGCCTCTGATCAGCGAGGGCACGCCCGACGGCACGCTCGACGCCGTCGCGCTCCAGCACCTCATCGAAATGGGCCAGATCGATCTGGCGCGGGAGCTTTGCGTCCTGCGCGGGAGCGAGCTCTACGACGAGGAGTTCCTCGAGCTGGTCCGCGACATTTCCGGATTCGAAGAGGTCGTCGACTTCCTGTCGGAGCGCCGTAGGCTCAAGGCGTGGTGGCAAGCCGCCAACCCCAAGATCCACTTGGCGGATCTGCGACGCACGTCCAATTGCGAGCTGCCGCCCCTAGGCGAGCAGCGGCGATCCTACCGCGTCAGGCATCGAGACGCCCCGCCGAGCAGCGCGAGTCTCAAGAGACCCTGGGTTCTCGCCTATGGTGGCCGGATCCCGGACGGCGGCAACGAGGCATCGACGGACGAACACGGTTCGCAGGGAGAGGCGACGATGCACGACGATCTGGACGCCATCGTCGACGCCGACCGCGCGGCCTGGGTCGACAACCTCCGCACGCTCTCCTCCGCCGCGATCGCACTCGCGGCGGAGGACCCCTCGCGCGAGGCCCTGGCCGATCTGAGGGCCTGTCTCGACGCGGCCGAAGCCGCATCCGTCGCCTGGGAGCTCGCCCGACCGAAACTCGTCGCTGCCGCTCCCTATGCGGAGCGCCTCGAAGCGGTGCGCGCCGATCTTCTGCGGATGATCGACGTCGCGGGTACCGACCACGCGGCACCCGCCCTTCCTCCGATCGAAGCCTTCCCTCAGGAGGCGGAAGCGGAAGTCGAGCGGGCCGTCGGCTCCGCGGAGACCGGTATCGGCTCAGCGAGGGAAGCCGAGGCCGCCATCGAGGCGTTGAACGCCAGCGCCTCGGCGGAAACCCGGTTGGCGGTCAAGATCAGGCTCAACAACGAGCTCGCCGTCGCGTTCGACGCGCTTCAGGCTCGGATCGACGAAACCGTGATCGGCCTACAGGCCGCGACCACGCTACTGGCCGGGATCGCATCGGCGGAGGCGGCACCGGCCCTCGCGACGGCGGTCGCGGGCCCGTCGACGCGGGACGGCGAGACACCGGCGGTCGTACCGGCCGATGTGGCGACCGAAACGTCGCCGCCCCCGGAGACCGGGCGCGAGCCGGAGGTTGCCGCCGAGCCGGCCGAGGAGATGCAGACGGACCTGGAGAGCGCTCCCGAGCCGGAGACGGAGGCCGCAACTTCGACCGCTGCCGCGGATCCGTTCGTCGCGGGCGAGCCCGCAGCCTCGGAGCCGGGCGTCGAGAACGGCGGCTCTCCTGCCGACGCGGCACCGGAAGTCGAGGCCGTCCTTCAGAACGTCGAGCCCGTCCTCCAGGACGTCGACCTCGAACTGATGGCCACGCTGATCGAACCGGCCTCGCCCCCAGTCGAGGATGCCGGCTCCGATCCGCTGGCCGAACGCATCGACCAGCGGCTGCTCTCCCTCATGGTCTCCAAGCAGTTCGGCTTGGCCCATCATCTGGCGGCTGCAGCCAAGGTGGCCGCGCCCGGCACGACGTACGCCGTGACCCCGCAGGAGATGCGGTTCGCGGCCGCGGCCGGGCGTCTGGACCACGCGTTCCTGCAGACGGCTCCGCAGTCCGTCGCCGAACTTCTGACGAACGGTCTCGACGCTCTGGACGACCTGCCTCCGGCCTCCGACGGCCCGGTGGCCGCCGCGCGCCGGATCCTGATGTATCCGACCGCGCTCGAGCTCGTCCTGTTCCATCCCGACAGCGGCGCGGTCGAGGTCCTGCGCTCGCTCAACGGGCTCGTGGACGAGGTCCAGGAGGAGAACTCGCGCCTCGTCGAGTCCGCCATGAACGTGGCGCGTTCCCGTCTGCCGCTATCGCCGGCGGTGCTCAGCCACGTCTCCAATACGATCGAGGCCCAGTCCGGCGCCGACGCGATCCGCACGACGCTCCTGGGTCGCATCGAGGCGTTCTCGCGGACCAGCTACTCGTTCCAGCTCGCCACGCGGATCCGCACGGTTCTGTACCAGCAGGACGGGATGATCGGCCTCCTACGGGACGCCATGCAGTTCAAGGACGCCGCCGCGGCAGAGGCGGCCGCCCGCGACTTCGTCAAGGCGACGGAGACGCGTTCCCTGATCGTCGACGCCTTCGAGCGGGCGGAAATGACGGTCAACTCGAAGTTCAGGGGCCTGGACGGCCCCGCACGCGACCGGATGGTCTCCGTGATCCAGGAGATCAGGACTCTCGCCTCGGAATACCTCGACCGCCGGGCCGCCGCCCGCCTCGTGACCGCGCAGGACACGCCACGCATCCGCGAGGCCGTCAGCGACCTGCGCCGGCGCCTCGGCGCGACGATCTCCGCCTTCGACCGACTGGCGCAGGGGGACGATCCGTATCTCGCCTCCGCGGCCAAGTTCGCCTCCGACCGCTATCTGGCGCTCGACGTCGTCCTGGCGGGCGACGTCAGGGTCGTGGGCCCGCTGGCGCATGCCGTCGCACTCCACGCGTCGCTGCCGTTGCTTGAGAGCCTCCAGTTCGGCCGTTCCTGGCTGCCGACGCCCTACGACGCGGCCGAGATCGTGGAGGCCGTTCTCTCCGCACCGGAACCGCTCCTGCCGGCACCCGGTCCGTCCCGGGACGCGGCCTACGAGGCCCTGGTCCGCCGCCGCGTGGACGACGGCTCCCTGGTCGGCGCCCGCATGCTGATCGATCTCGCCGGCGAACATCAGATCTCCGAAGAGACCGCGGCTGCGCTGGGCGGCCGGATCGACGCCGACGAGGAGGCCGCCCGCGAGGATCTGCGCCGGGAGGCCGAAGACACGAAGACCTTGATCGAGCGGGTCATGCGCTTCGGATCGCTCTCGCGCCCGGAGGAGGCCGTCCGTCTCGCCAGCGTGGTCGAACGCGTCTCGGACGCGAAGGTGCCGGTCGGGGTGCAGCTGAACGATCGGACCGAGGAGGTCGACGTCGAGCGCATCTACGACGTGAAGCTAGCCTCCGCGCTGCTCGCCGAGGCGGCGGAAGAGGCACGCGGGCTTCTCGACGAGCCCCGCAACCGCCTGCTCGCGCGGATCGACGCGATCGCCGCGCGTCTGCCGTCCGACGACGTCCAGCGCCTCCGCAGCCTGTGCGCCGACGACGACCTGCTGACGGCCGAAGAGCTCGTCGCCCTGGCCGAGACCCAAGGGGCAATCGTCGTCCCGACACGACAGCGCCGGAGCCGTTTCGCGATCCTCGAGAACGAGACCCTCCCGGCGGCGGTGGCGCAGGGGCGGGGGTTCGCCGAGGCCGTCGCCGCGGCGATCGCGGCCGGCACCGACCTGCCGGGTGCGCCCTTCTCGGAGCTGCCTCCGGCGCGGCGCGAGGGCTCCGGCGAGATCTTCGCGTCCTGGCGCGAGCTGTTCCGGCACATCGAGGGCGGCATGGTCGGCGCCTCGACGGCGACCGAAGCCGGAGCCTTCCTCGAAAGACTCGGCATCGCGCTGAAGCTGCGCGAGATCTCGAAGCTGTCCAACGCCCAGCGGCGCATCTTCGTCGCCGACTGGGAGGGCTCGCTGCCCACCGATGCCGAGAGCCAGCTACTGCCCGACTTCGGCAGCCTGACCCACGGCGGCTGGCGCACCGCCTTCACGATGTCCCTGCCGGGCGACGCGGTCCTGGCCGACCTCGTGAAGTCCGCCGGATCCTCCGGCGTGATGCTCCTGGTGGCCGAGGTCGTCTCCAAGGAGCGTCGCGAGCGCTTCCTGATCCAGAACCTGGAGGCGCGCCGGCGCATCTGTCTGATCGACGCCGCGAGCCTCGTGCAGGCCCTGGCCGAGCCGGAGCTGCGCGGCCTGACGCCGATCGAGCTCGGCCAGCCGTACAGCTTCGCCTGGCCCTTCCGCGACTACGAGCGCGAGGCCGTGCCCCGCGAGCTGTTCGTCGGCCGCCGGCAGGAGATGGAGACGCTCTTCGAAGCCGCCGGGAGCTGCGTGGTCTACGGTGGGCGCCGCATCGGCAAGACCGCCCTCCTCAAGCATCTCGTGGAAACCCGCAACGCCCCGGCGGAGGGGACGCTGGTGGCCTTCGTCGACGCCCAAGAGATCGGATCCTCACATCTTCCGAAAAAGATATGGGACGACCTCCAGAGGGCGCTCCCGACGGTCTTCGACAAACGTTCGGTCGGGGCGGACCAGCGGAAGACCGCCGAAGAGATCGAGCGCTGGCTCAAGGCGGATCCGCGTCGGCGCATCCTCGTCCTGATCGACGAGGCCGATGCGTTCGTCCGCGCCGACGCGGCCCAGTCGTTCGCCGTCTTCCACGCGTTGCAGGACCTGATGACGAACACCGGCCGCCGGTTCAAGTTCGTCATGAGCGGGCTGCACAACGTGACCCGCATCGCCCAGGTCGGCAACGCGCCGATCCTGCAGATCTCGTCCAACCCGCAGCGGATCGGCCCGTTGATGGGCGAGGAACTCAAGGACGCGGAGGATCTGATCGTCCGTCCGTTCGCTGCGATGGGCATCCAGTTCGAACGGAGGGAGGACGTATGGAAAGTCCTGTCCCATGCCAACTATCTGCCGGTTCTCGCCCAGACCCTCGCCAAGCACCTGCTGGAGCATGTGATTGAGGAGGCGATCCGAACCGGGCGCGCACCCCGGACCATCGGCAGGAGCCTCGTCTCGCGCATCTTCGAGGCCCGCCTCGTGCGCGACGAGGTCAGGGACAAGTTCCTGATGACCCTGCGGATCGACACCCGCTACGAGCTGCTGGCCTACGTCGTCGCCGATCTCGTGCTCGGCAACGAGGCGTCCGGCGTCATCGAGGAGGGCGTGTCCGTGCGTCTGATCCGGGACCGCGCCCTGGAGTGCTGGCCGAAGGGCTTCGCCGACCGGAACCGCGTCTCGCTGTTCGACGATCTCGTGGACGAGATGGAGGGCCTCGGCATCCTGCGGCAGGTCTCGGCCGACCGCTGGACCCTCCGATCCACCGCCGTGACCCGACTGCTCGGGACCCCGGACGAGGTGGAGACCAAGCTCATCGAGTTCCTCGATCGCGAGGGCCCGAACGAGTTCGATCCGAAGTCGCACCGCCGGCTTCTGGAAGCCGCCAAGGGCTACGAGAACGCCGAGGGCCGCCCGTCGCCCCTGACGCTGGTCCAGGAGCGCGAGCTCCTGGCGGACCCGACCCCGGTGAAGCTCGTGTTCGGCACGCCCGTGGCCGACGTCGACCTCGTCTCCCTGGCGCTCGGCACCGCTCCGGCCTCGTTCTCGGACGGCAACCGCTTCGACGTCGTGCCCCAGATCTTCGCGAGCCGGAACGAGTTCATCGAGAGGCTCAGACAGGTGCGCGGGGGTGCCGAACGCACCACGGTCCTCGTCGTGGACGTGCGGAGCGACTGGACCCCGGACTGGGCCGTCGACGCGCTCAAGGTCCGCGTCGTCGTCGAGAAGGCCGCCAAGGTGGTGTTCGTCGGGACCTCGCGGCATGCCGCGGCCTACGCCTCCGACCCGCGCTTCGTCCGCCTGGAGAAGGTCCGCGCCTATCCGCTCGAGCCCTGGTCGTCGGCCTTCGTCGAGGCGCAGCTCATGCGTTCCAACGCGGTGGTGGGCGGCGAGGTGCGGGACGCCTTGTTGGCGACCCTGGGCGGCTGGAACAATCCCCTGTCCAACGTCCTGCAGAACGGACGCGGAAACCTCGCGCAGCGCGTCGAGAAGATGGCCGGAGAGCTCGCGGTCGCGACCGACACGTCGCTCCGGCTCGGTCTCGACGGCGGCCTCGGCGAGATCTGCCGCGCCCTGGCCGAGCTCAACGATCCGACGGCCCCGTTCGACCCGGGCGACGTCTCCGCGGTGCTCGACCTGTATCCCGAGCTGAAGGTGGACGGCGCTTTGGCGAACGCCGAGGCCGTCTGCTCCTACGGCGTGCTCGTCGGCGCCTTCGAAGCCGTCTCCGGCGGGCGCGGCGAGGACGGGAAGGGAGCTGCCTACGCGTTCGCCCCGCTCGTCCGGCGGTACCTGTCTGTCCCACGGCGAGCGGCGGCATGACGACGCCCGAGCAGGCCTTCTGGGCACTGCCGGGGCCGGCCCGGTTCGTGGCGGATGTCGTCGCGCAGGTCCTCTCGAGCCATCGAGGGATCGTCGGCATCGCCATGCCGCGCCGGATGCCGCCCGGGGCGATGGATGCCGTTCGCGAGGCGCTCCTCGACCGGGGCGGCGGGCGCGTGGTCCGCGTCCGAGGGGCCGATCGCATGTTCGAGAGGTCCATAGCCCACGGCCTCGCCTATTTCGCGGGCGCCCGCGACGGTTCGGTCCGGACCGTCGCGGCGCTGGCGGAGGCGGACGCGGCCTCCGCTACGACCTTCGTCGTGGAGGGGGTGCGGGCCGCCGACTGGCCGCGCTGGTCCGCGTTCCTGCGCAGCTTCGCCGTCGCGAGCGCCGACGCGGACCGGTCGCTGGCGCCGGTCGTCGCCGTGTGCCGTCCCGCGGGACTGCCGGAGAGCGCCGTCGCGCGGCTCTTCGACCAGGAGGAGGTCGCTTGGCGGGGGCGCGTCTCGCCTCTCGACATGCGGATGCATGTCGGAACGCTGCGGGGACACAGCGGCCGGGAAACGCTCCTGGAGAAGATCGCGGCCGAAACGGTCGTCCGTCTCGCCATGTGGGATCCGGCCATAGCCGCGGCCTTCGCCGAGCTCGACGCGCGCCGGCTCGTCGATCCCGAAGCCATGGTCCGGGCGGCCGCGGGCAGCGGCAGCGACGATTCTCCGTGCTGGGAGAACGGGCTCGTCGACTCGTGGGACGGACGCCCCGCCATCCACCTCGCCGGCTGCCGGGATTCGAGCGGGGCGCGGGAGATCCGGCGGCGGTCCTGGGCCGCCCAGGCGGAGCACGTCCTTCCATTCGTGGACGAGGTGCGATGCTTCTTCGCCGACCGGCATGCGGGGCTGCTCGCATCCGCTCTTCCTCTGACCGTCCCGCGCAAGGGCGGCGACGTGCAGGTGAGAGAACCGACCGACCTGGAGATCTCGCCGATGTGGCGGATCCTGGAGAGGGCGATCCCCCCGGCGGAGGAGACGTTCCTGCGGGCCGTCGTGGCCATGCGCAACCTGGTGGCCCACCACCAGACCGTCTCCCCCGACGTGCTGGACAGGGTCTCCCAGGCCTGGGAGCGGCTGCGGATCGAGCGGGAGAGCGTTCCCGGCTGGGCTTGGCCGCGTTGCGGGCAGAAGCTCGAATTCGTCTCGGACCGCGCGCCGAGCGACGTCTTGAGGATCGATCCTGCGCTGCCGCGCTCCGCCAGCCTCGACGCGCTGATCCGGCGCGTGCATTCCCGACTGGGATCCGGGGAGGATGCCGTTGTCGACGGGGCCAACCTGACCGTTGTCGAACGGGACCGGATCGCCGCCATCGTGCCGCCCGACATCGAGGTCGTGCCCGCCGCGGCCGCTCCGGCCGACGGCGCCCGCAGGGCCGCCTGAACGTGCTCGGCCGGAAGTTCCCGCGGCGTCGTCCCGCGCGAAGCAATGACAAGATCGCATTCTAACGGTCCTGTTAAGCTCAAACGAGAGTTTGCCGTCGTATTCGGTTCCTTCGATATCATCGAGGGACATGCGATGCATGCACAGGTCGAAGATCCGGGCGACGCCCCGTTCCATCCGGCGATCGCGCCGGCGGCGCTGACGCCCATGGTGGACGTCTACGGCAACACCCTCGAGATCGGCTGCCGCATCCGCTCGTTCAGTTCTCCCTTCGAACTCGACGACGGGCGCGTGACCGGCCTCGAGGTGCGGGGGCGCCGCGTCCGCTATTTCGAAGGCGTGCTGCTCGCGATCGGCGAGATCGAGCACGACGGCTGTCGTCGATACTCTATCCAGGTCGACAAGCGGGTGTCCGGCAGCGGCGGCGACATCACCGAAGAGCCGGTGCCGACCGACGATCCCTGGGCCTTGGTCATTCCGCCGTTGAACGGCACGCCCAGCACGGGCGGAGAGCACATGTTCGGCGTCGTCCGGGTGCTCGACTGACTTTGCCTCCGGAGGCATGATCGGCTCTGCCCGGTCCGGTCTCCGGCATTACGGCCGGGTCCTGCCGCCTCCATTGGAGACGCATCGACTCGGCTTCGAAACCGTATCGCGGCCCCGGGGCCGGACCCATCCGCCAGGGGCGTCCTCGCCCCGGCGTCGTGAAGAGGGGTGCACATGAGCAGGCGGAAACGCCACGGTACGACGTGGCTGCCGATGACGATCCTGCGGCCGTTCGGTCCGTGCGAGGCCGGGTCGGAGCAGTTCGAGAACGTGATCCTCGACGCGATCGCCGGCGACCGCATGGATCCGGGACCGCCGCCGCCCGACGAGGCCGGCCAACGGGGTGCGGTGATTGTGGAGGGTGCCGAAGCCTTCGATAGGGTCCGCGAAGCTCTCGCGCGCTCGGATGAGGACGACAAGGAGGGCATTGCCGCTGCGCTGGACGAGGCGGCCCGGGATCCGGTCCGACACGTCGTGATCGCCACCGAGGGCGGTCCGGCTTTCGGCGTCGTCGTTCTCGGCCGATCCATCGAGTACGTCGCCAGCCCGAGCGGTGGCCCGTTCGCCATCCGCTACGTCACCGAAATTCTCGCGGCACCCAGCTCCGAGCACGCCGCGGCTGTAGTCGCCACGACGGCCGTGTCGCAGATCTGCTTGGGCTTCTACGTCCTGTGCGGGAGGGTCGCCCGCATCGCACGAAACGTCGCCGAGGCGAGGGCTGCGGTCATGAATTCCGATGACCACGGCGTAGTCGCGATGCCGGTCCAGGTGCACCTTCGTGCGACGCCGGGGGCCGATCACGGCCTCGGGGTCTTGATCACCGATTTCCTGACAACCTTCGACGAATTCCTGGGGCGGTTCGGGATCGACGACGGCTTCGAGATGCTCAAAATCACCGGGCCATACCTGCCGGGTTCGTTGTTCGCGGACCCCGATCCATCCGGCGATACCGCAGTACGCCTGCGGACCCGCGAGATCCTGAGGCGGTCCAATCTCCTGGGCCGATCAGCCGTGGCGGCATACCGCGTCGACGGCTTCTCAGGGCCGGACGGGCAGCACTTCCACGCCTACGAGGCGAGCGAGGAGATGCTCGACGTGGCCGACGTGATCCTCGCTCCGTCGTACCCGCGCTGCGGAGAGGTGTTCGGAGTCGCTGGCGCCGGCGACGGCGTCGGCAGGTCGCTCGTGCAGGTCCATCCATGCGGCGAGATCGGAGCCTTGGTCGTTCTCGAGATCGTGCGCGACCTGAACGTCGCCTCTGAGGTGGGTGGGTTCACGGCCGTGCTCGACCTCTCCGTGCCGGCAATCGTCGGCGACTTCCGCGACGCGGACATGGTTTCGGCCATCGCGGTGGTTCTGAGCTTCCATGCCAAAATGGATATCGCGAACCTCCATGCCGATCTCGCGGGGCATGTGCAGGGTCTTCGCGCCCGGTTCAGCGTGCCACCCGGGATTGCGTCGGAGCTGCGGGCGCAGGTCGACATTCTCCTTGAGGATATGCGGGAACTTCCGTGGGGGGTGAACCCGCCGGCTGTCGAGATCCTCGAAGTCGAGCCCCGAAAGCCGGTCGTGAAGACCATGCCTCCGCTGACGCAGTTGCATCGCCCGGGGCGCGTCGACTTCGAGGCCGTCATCGAGGCGATTGAGGAGGAGGACGCCGAGATCGAAGTGGCCGAGATCGAGGTCCTGAGGCGTCGAGGGAAAAAGCTCGTCTGGGTGGACGGCCTGGACGTTCCCGCCTCGACGCGCGATCCGTTCGTGCTCGCCCGGGCCTGGGTCGAGCGCGGACCGCCGGTACCCGTGGTGGTCTCGAGCCTGAGCGGGAAGACGTTCGCCGGCGACATTGAGACCTTCAGGTTGGTGCTGGCTCGGCTTCAGGCCGGTCCGGCCCGCAGGTCCGGACCGCCGACCGTGCTGGCGGAGCTTCGTGCTCTGGCCGAGCGCATGTTCCGCAACACGTCCATCGCGGTCGCGCTCCTGGAGCATTTGGTACCGGAGCCCCGCGAGGGGGTCGTGATGGCCAACGACTCCGAGATGGACGAGGAGGCAGCGGCCCATCTCGCCATGGTAGGCGGAGCGCAGGACAGCGAAGAGCAGGACCTAGCGGCCTACGAGCACCAGTACCCTCCCACCTCCAGGTTCCACATCGCGGTATCCGCCTCCGCACAGGACGAGGCTGTCGCCCAAGGGGCAGCAGCCATGTTGGCGGAATACCTGCTCCGGTCCAGCGAACTCCTGATCGACGGAGAGGAACCCGACTTCCATAAGTTGGTCGCGGACCCACAAGTGCTGTTCCTATTCGCCTACGCCTACGTCCGGTGCTGCTGCCCGGACGCCGTCACGGCTTCTGAATTCGAGGACGCGGCCCGGAAGGTTGCCGATCGGCCCGTTGACGACCGCCTCCCGGCGTTCGGCACCGTGCCGCCGGAACTCGCAGCCGAGATATCGCGACGCGTGGAGGCAGTGGCCGATGCGAAGTCGCGGACGCCCCTCTATCTGGCGGTGGCGAGGATTGCGGCGCTGTTCGAGGCCGCCGTCGAGGACTGGCGCGGGTACGGGTTGATTGCCTAGCACCGAGGCAGTCCTTCCGGCGTTCCCGTGCGTCGACCTAGCGCCGGGCCGGCCGGACCGACCCGGAACACCGCCTCCGCTTCGCGATCGCCATGCGACCGGACCGGGCATGCGGGTAAGCCGCCGACCCCGGGGCGGCGCAACCTTCGGGAGCCGCTCCGTCGCAGGCGTTCCGCAACGTCAGCGGTCGGCATGTCGGCACCGCTAAAATTGTATGTCCTGCGCCAGGCTGGATCCAACTTTTGCCCGGCATCGTTCCTTCCCGATAGCCAAAGGAAGGATCGGCCGTGAGCGCCATCGTTGTAGGCCGGTCCCTGTACGACATCGATGGGCGCACGCTGCGGCTCGTCACCAGGAGCCGCACGGCTGCCGCTGCTTCCGATTTTCGGCGCTCGCGTCCAACCTCAAGACGAAGGACATGCGTGAAGGTGTGGCGTGGTCGATCAGGAACGGACGCGCGTCGTTCGGACGAGCACGCCGCTCCCAACGGTTTCGGGCCGTGCCGCCCGTCGGCGGAGATCCGTTCCCGGGGTAGAAGTGCGCACCCGACAAGAAAATTGGGGATCCCGCGTAGCCGCTCGGGTTCCTGCCAAGTTTATTCGGAATGTATCGGGCGCGGAATGTTTCTCGTCCAGGCCAGACGGACCCTGCCCATGAGCCTCGACGAAAGGTTTCGGTCCTACAGCGCTCTCCCGGTGCACGGAGATAGGACCAGCCACTTGCGTACGCTCCTTTGGGATGCGGTGCGGATCGGGGCTCTTGCGCTTGAGGAGGCCGCGGCTGCCGAAGCAGTGATCGTTGCGCGTTGCGGCGGCGCAGGCTTCGCCACGAGAGCCGCGATGATGGCCGATGCCGAGCACATGGCCGTCGTCCGCTCTACCGTTCCGGGGAAACGCGGCTCCATCCTGCACGCGTTCCTGATCCTCGACGCCACATCGGGGCATCGAGGCGACTGGATCGTCGGCGACGTGCTGGGAGCGCTCACCTTCGGCGAAGCAACCCGCACCTGGGCCCGGCAGTCCGGCCGGGTACAGGTCGAGGTCGCGGCGAGCGGCGCCACGACGGACACGGGCGCGGAGATCGTAGCCGCGGTCGTGCCTTGCCTTCCCTGGCTGTCGGGGATCGCCTTGGGGCGTGCACAACCCCGTTCCTACGCAGTCGCGGACCTCGCACGCATCGCCCGCATCATCCAACGCTTTCCGGAGAGCTCGATCGGGGCGCGTCTGAAGGATCTGAACGGAGGCCGAGCGTTGCATGGCGTGGAGGGCGACGGTGATGGGCAGGTCCGGCACGTTCCCGATGCGATAGCCGTCCGTTGCGAGCACATCTCCAGATCGGAAGCCGTTCCCGCAGCACCCGCCCTCGTGATCGACGCACCGAGGTTCGGCCCATGACCCGGCGGAGCCTGAAGGCCGTCGGCTTCGTCCTGGCCTTCGTCTTCATGGCGATCGTCGGCCTCGTCTTCGGTCGGATACTGGCAGGCGGTCAGCCGCTGTATCCGCTCGATCTCCTGTACCCGGGGGAATGACCGGCCGGGTGCTGCCGATGGGCGTTTGTCCTTTGCGGTGAAGCGGGCCATGAAGAGGCCGAGGAGTTTCACAGCATGAAACGCGAACCGCTGGCAGTCCTGCGCGAGGTCTTCGGCCATTCCGAATTCCGAGGCCCGCAGGAGGAGGTGATCGGACACGTCGTCGCCGGCGGCGACGCGCTCGTCCTTGCGCCTACGGGCATCGGCAAATCGGCGACGTTCCAGGTGGCTTCTCTCTGTCGGGAAGGTACGGGCGTCGTGGTGTCGCCGCTCATCGCGCTCATGGCGGATCAGGTGCAGCACCTTCACGCGGCCGGAGTGCGCGCCGCCTTCCTGAACTCGACGCAGACCCAGGATCAGCAGCGCAAGGTGCGCGACGATCTGGCCGCAGGGCGGCTCGATTTCATCTACGTCACGCCGGAGCGCTTGGTGATGCCCGGCTTCCAGGCCGTCCTGTCGCGCACGAAGATCTCGCTGTTCGCCGTCGACGAGGCGCACTGCGTGTCCCAGTGGGGGCACGATTTCCGACCGGAGTACCGCGAGCTCGGCAAGCTCAAGGACCTGTATCCTTCGGTTCCCATGATGGCGCTCACCGCCACGGCCGACCAGCAGACGAAGACCGACATCCTGAAGGGCCTGCGTCTGGAAGGCGCCCTTGTGGCTGTTACGAGCTTCGACCGGCCCAACATCGATCTGACGATCACGCCCCGCGAGAGCGCCAACGAGCAGCTGCTGTCGTTCATCCGGGCCGGCGGCCGCGACGAAACCGGTATCGTCTACTGCCTGTCGCGCAAGAAGGTCGAAGCAACGGCTGCGTTCCTGAAGCGCAAAGGGTTGAACGCGATCGCCTACCATGCCGGCTTCGACGCGAAGACAAGGGAGGCCGCCCAGAAGGCCTTCATCAACGACGATGGTGTCGTGCTGGTCGCAACAGTCGCTTTCGGGATGGGAATCAATAGACCCGACGTCCGCTTCGTAGCGCACGTCGACCTTCCGTCCAGTGTCGAAGGGTATTCACAAGAAGTCGGGCGCGCCGGCCGAGATGGACTGCCTTCTCGAGCGATGTTGTTATATGGCGCCCAGGATATAGTTCAGCGACGCCGCATGATCGATGACGGCGACGCGGAAGCTGCGGTCAAGCGGACGGAGGTCGCGAAACTCAACGCCCTCGTCGGGCTGGCGGAGACCGTCGGCTGCCGCCGTCAGGCGCTGCTCAGCTATTTCGGGGAGAGCCACGCCGGGAATTGCGGTTCCTGCGACTCCTGCCGATCGCCTGCGGTCACCGTCGACGCGAGTCTGTCTGCACAGAAGATCCTCTCGGCTGTCTTCCGCACCGGGCAGCGTTTCGGCGGCGCCTACGTCATCGACGTCCTGCGGGGCAAGACGTCGGAGAAGGTGCGCCGGAACGGACACGATCAGCTGCCCCTCTACGGGATCGGTGCGGACATGGATGCGGCCTCGTGGCAGAGCGTCCTCCGCCAGCTGATCGTCATGGAAGCCGTGGTGGTGGATCACGACGCCTACGGTGCTCTGAAACTCGGCGAGGCGGCGCGGCCGATCCTCAAGGGCGAGGTCAAGGTCGTCATGCGGCAGGACCGCAAGATGCGCGCGACCGAGGTTCAGGCCTCGCTCAAGGCCTCGGTGGCGGCCGCCAAGGAGCACCTCCCGAGCGAGGACGAGGCGCTGTTCCAGGCTCTTCGGGAGGAGCGCACGGCGCTCGCTCGCGCGCAGGGCGTGCCGCCATTCATCGTCTGCACGGACGCGACCCTGATCGCCATGGCCCGCATCAAGCCGGTCGAGGTCCTGGCCATGGGACTGATTCCAGGCTTCGGGCATGCGAAGGTCGCGAAGTACGGGCCTGCCTTCGTCGCCAGGATCGCCGGACACCTGCATGACGAGGCCGGGATCGAGATCGCCCCCGAAGAGCCGGTCTACGCGCCTGCGCCAGGGCCGTAGCCGGGCTCAGGCACACAGTACCGCGGGGCGCCGACATGGTTTGCAGGGCCCCGGGATTGTCGATCGCCATCCCGGGGCTGGGCGTGGTCGAACGCTTCAGGGCCTCGGCCCGCCGACGGATACCTCGAGGTCTTCGACCGGGAGAAGACGATGCCCTTCCGGCTCAGCGCGCGTGGGGCAGCCGGCCGCCTCCCAGGCCCCGAAAGCCTCCTTCAGATCGCCGTAGGTCTCGCCGTCCGGGCCAGACACCTTCCGCTTGGTCTCGTTGAGCTGGTCCTTATACTCGAAGCTGGACTCGATCCCGGTGTAGCGGATCGTGTCCCCATCCTTGTGATAGAACCGGCCGCGGGACCAGCTGCCGACCATGAAATAGCCGGTCTCGAACAGAGGCAGGTCGTAGGCCCTGCCGTCACGGCCATGGCTGGAATTCGCCGGCGGATACACCGCCTCGGATCCGACGACGGTCGCGAACCGGGGGTGCATCCACTCCTCCCGCTCCGCGAAGGACGGCATCCCCGCCTCGATCCATGCCGCCTTGGCCTCCTGTAGGCTGGACCGGACGCGCCCGTCGTGACCTTTGATCGTGTGCGTGCCGGTGTCCATGCGCGAACGCCGCTCCCAATGATGGACGATGCCGGTCAACCGGACGTGCTCTCCGTCCGAATGGTAGAGGTAGACGTCGGAGCTGCAGGCATCCTTCCAGCTCTCCGTGACGCCGTGCTGTATCTGGAAGAAGCCATCCTTCGGATCGAGGTTCGGGGCTTGGAAACGCATCTTTGTTCCTTCGTTGTGCCTGCGTCGAAGATGCCGACCGACCCCGGAAACCGCAAGAACTGGATCCGACCTCGGATTTCGACCCCGGAAATCAGGGTCCGATTTTACGGTGAAATCCATCGCGAGGGGCCGTGTCGGGCTCATTCCTTCCCTAAGTGAAGGCGATTCAGACCACCCTGGGCGCGCAGCAGGGCCTTCCCGGGCAGAAAGCGCCGGTTGCCGCTCTTAAGGTGCGGCGCCGCATCAGTCCCTTTCGCCTCACATGCTTAAAGGGCCGCTCCCGAGCCTCGCAAACCCTAAGAATAGGCGGAAGGGGTCGGTAAGCATGAACGCAGAGGTCGAAGCCATGATGGGAACGATTCAGTGTCCGTTCATGGCCGACGTCGTGAATTCGATCCAGGACATCCAACCGGACACGATCATGAAGAAGTTCGCCATCTCGGCCCTGACCGCGGTCTTCGCAGGCTCGCTCCTTACCGCCTCGATCGCCGAGGCCCGCCCCGGCTGGCGCGGCGGCTACGGCGGCTATCGCGGGGGCTACTACGGCGGCGGTTACCGGCGCGGCCCGGGCATCGGCGGCGCGCTCGCAGCGGGAGCCGCCCTCGGCATCATCGGCGGCGCGATCGCCGCGAGCCAGGGACCCCGCTACGCCTACCCCTACGGCTACGCACCGGCCTACGGCTACGCTCCTTACGGATACGCCCCCTACGGCTACGCGCCGGCGCCGGCCTACGGCTACGCTCCGGTCTACGGCTACTGAGATCAGGACACGGGATCGATCGGGGAGGGCGCCTACGGGCGCCCTTTTAGTTTCGGGCGCGAGGATCCGGTGCGGTTCAGACCTCTTCGATCGCGACGACGATGCCGGCACCGGGACGGAGCCTGAAACCGAGGCCGCCCATCACCGACATCGCGATCGGATTGCCGAGGTGGTTCGCGATCTCCGCGACCGTACCCGCGACGCCGCGGGCGTTCGCCACTTCGAGCTGCAGGTCGTCGACCGTCACGCCTTCGATCGTCACGATGAGCGGGGACCCGCCGCCGTACAGCATCGGGATGAGCCGCGGGAATCTCCCCGGGAGCGCCGAGGCCGTCCCGGGATCGAGTTCAGCCAGCTTGCGCAGCAGGATCGCGCATTCGTTCAGCAGCTCGCCGCCGTGCTCGGCGTTGGACTCCGCATACGCGTGCGCCTTCTGCCGACCGGCGACGACGTAGGTTTCGCCGTGCTGCCAATTCGAGGGGCCGGTCGTCTGGCCCAGCATGTTGGCCTGATAGAACTCGGGTTCGTGCCCCCGGGCATGGAGCTCGGCGAAGACTGCGCCCATCAGTGCGAGCGCATCGTCCTTGTGGGGCCATGGCCGGATCGGCGCCCCGACCTCGAGCAGATGCCGGTAGTGCGCGGAGCCGCCGTGGTAGAGGGGGAACGTGATCATCCACCGGGAGCTGCCGTCGGATTCCGGCGAAGTCGCGGCCGACCGTTCATTCCTACGAGGCGATGTCACGAACCGCCTCGGCGCATCTGCGCCGCTTCGCCAAGTCGAGCGGGTACCCGCTGCCTGGGCGGAAGTGATCGGCATCGTCTCCGTCGTAATAGACCGAGGGGCGCGGTGTCTGCCCTCGACCTTCGATAGGCAACGAATCGGTTCTCGATAGCAGGGTCAGGGTGTCGGCGCGCCGGCACCGATACGGTCTTCACCCGGGGGCCGCCGGGATCCAAACTTCGAAGCCCCGTCGTCAAGCGATGGTCCTTGCAGGAATCGATGCGAATCGCCATAGGCGCGCATAATCAGTGTTCGCTGAATTTCAAGACCATTTTATACTGATATGGCGGCCCGTAAGACCGACTTCCGTCAGCATTCGTTCATCTCGGCAACGGCATAACGGGTCGACAACCGAATCGGAGCTCGTACGATGTCTGTCACTCGACGCAGGCTTCTCGTGTCCACCACCGCCGCGGCGGGAAGTCGGCTACTTCCACTCACCGCCCTGCCTGCATTTCTCGCCCCTGCGCCCGCGCACGCGCAGGTGGCGGAGGGTATTGCGATCGCATCGGCGATCGCGGGCATGATCGCGGCGCACAACCGTCGCGAAGGAGCGATGCTCCCCGCGATGAACGAGAAGCTCGACCTTCTGATCGAGCAGGTTGCGAGCCTTCAACAGGGCGTCTCCGTCGTGCTGGATCGGCTCGCCGCGCTGCCCGCGCAGTTCGACGATCTGCTCAAGGAAAACGAGGCGCGGAACACGCGTCTCGCCGTCGAGGCCGCGCTCGCGAGCTATGGAAAGCTCAGCCGCAGGTTCCGGAGGGACTACGGGTCGGTCGATGAGTTCAGGCGCGACGCCTTCGTCATGGCGCACGTCCAGGACATCGCCGACAGGCTCGACCAAGCCATGTCAACGCTCCAATCGATGGGGGAGTACGGGCCCACCACGGCTCTGCTCGTCCCGTCCGCCATCGCCCTGGAACGTTCGTTGATGATCCTTCGCGGAGTGGCGCCGGCCAAGGTCGCCGGCGCCATGGAGGAGGAGCGCTTCTGGTTCGACAAGGTGCTCGATCTCAAGGAGGGCAAGTCGGTCGTCTCGTACAAGGCCGCTGCGGAAGATCGGCGGAGCAGGTTCGAAGCTGACGCCGCTGCGAACTCCTTCGGGCGCGCGTTCGGAATGCGACCGGGAACGGTGCTCTACGAGGGCGTCGGCGTGAACGACTATTGGGGCGGGATACGGTCGCGGCTGCACCACGTCCCCGGGACGAGCGGCGAGCTCGATTGGGACGACCCCGGAGAGCCACCCCGGCATGGCCCCCAGGAACGGATGATCGCGAACGCCACCCTTACGGAGGTCGTCGTGATGGTTTCGGCCGCCGATGCGAAGGCGCCACAGGATGTGCCCGCAGGCTTTTCCAAACTGGTGGCGAAGCAGGAGCCGCCCTCCGGCGTGTTCGCAGCCACGGATCCTCGGATCGCCGGAGTCCCGTTCCGCATACAGACCCTGGACCTACCGGACGGCGCGAAGCGGGAGATCGTCATGCGCGACATGCTCGCGAAATCCCCGAGGTGGAGCGAGTTCGAGGCCTTCCAGCATCTGCTCGCAAAGATCGCCGTCGAGAAGGCCCGCATCACCTTCGCCCAGACCGCCTTGGATGTGATGTCGGATGCGCGACGGAAGTTCGAGGCTTCGATCGATGAACTGAGGAGGGCATGATCATGCGCACCGCGATCGCCGCGCTTCTGGTCGCCGGCACCGTCCTGTCGCCGCTGCCGGCGACCGCCGCCGACGAGGCCCTCTACCAGGGCGGACAGACCTACCAGAACGGCAAGGACCGACTCGGCATCGCCGGCGCCGGCCAGATGACCCTCGATTTCATCGTCTGGGCTGCCCCGTTCTTCGGCTTCAAGTCCGAGATCGACCGGTGGAAGGACACAAATGCACCGGAGATCCGCCGCATCCTCGCGGGTACCGGAATGCCCGGCGTTCTCGTCCATGTGCCGCGCGAGAAGCCCCTGGCGGATGTCGGGACCTCGCGCCTGGTCGGCGGCCGCGCCGTCCTGATGGGAGGCGGCCTCGATCCGCGCTCGACGGCGAAGAGCCGCTACCAGGAGAGGGAGCACGTTTTCGATCCGCAGGGCTCCGATGGGTATCAGCGAGATCGGATCGGATCCGAGTATCTCTGGGTGCAGGAGAAGGACGGCAAGCTCGTCTGGGGCTCGATCCCCGAATCCCGTCTGGACGATGAAGTCCGCTTCGACGTGGCCGACGAGCAGCTCATGGGCACTTTCGCCAAGCGCTACGATGGCGAGGTCGCCGCCCGTGTGGTCGAGCACCTCGCGATCAACGATGCGGACGAGGCCTTGAGACGCGAAGCCCGGAGGTTGACCCAGGCGCGGGCCCGAGCGCTGGCGGAGGCGCGACGCATCGACGAGGATCTGAAGCGAGCCCTGGAACGGGAGCGGGAGGCGAACTCCGCAGCGGCCACGTTCCAGACCTTGGCCAGCCTCGGAAGCATCGCCGGATCGGTCGCCGGCTTGGCGAAGCAGTTCCCGGAGCGGAAACCCGAGATCGACCATGCCGTCGCGAGCGGGTCGAAGGAGGATGTCGGCAAAATCGTCGACGGCATCCGGCGCGACGCCAGATCGGCGGCGGACGCCGTCCGCTCCAAAGCGTCGGAGAGCGCGGTCACGATGGAGGCCATCCGCCGATCGCAGCAGAGGCTCCTCGAGAGACGCGACATCCCGAAGGTCGTTCCGGGAGTGAGGTTCGGCCCGCAGCCGACGTCCGACGCCGGTTCTCCGATGCAGATGCAGCCCTGACGTCGGCTTCCGGCCTATGGCCGGAAGGACGGTGCCGCGGAAGGCTCCGGCTCCCACGAAGGGGAAGCATTGAGCGTCTGCTCGGCCGCGGCGATCGCGTCGAGGATCGACTGCCAGCTCGGCACCTCGCCGTGGATCATGCCGCGCATCGAGGCGTAGTCCGCCGCCAACGCCCGGGACATCTCGGGCGTCGGCATCAGCGTGAAGGAACCGGGCTGGCACAGATCGAGCCGGTGGTCCTTGCGTGCGAAGAACACCTTCCCGTGCTCGACGCAGCGGCGCCCCATCGCGAGGTCCTCGAGCGCGGCCGAACCGTAGGGCGAAGCGAGCAGACGACCGACATCGTAGTAGTGTCTGCTCGAACGATGGGCGTTCCCACGCACCTCGCCGCGGTTCTCCGCCCACTGCCGAGTCTCATGAAGGATTCGAAGCTTGTCCCACAGGGTGCGTTCCGGACGGATCGTCGTGACGCCGGGAACGGCCAGATCGAAGTCCGGGACGAGCGAGGCGACGTAGGGCGTGACGACCAGTTCCTCGCACGGGTCGTGATCCGAACGCGCGCCGCTCTCGATCTTGACGCGAGGCGCCACGTAGCCGTCGCCGTCGAAGAGCGAGGCGTAGGTCACGAAGAGGGTCTGACCGTCCGGATCCTCGTCGACCGAAGCCGCTTCGATGCGGATCGCGCCGGCCGAAAGTCCGGCGGCCGCTTCGATGCCGGCTGCGATGTCGACGAGCTGCTCCGCGAGCGGCCCGTGAAGGTACTGCTGGCAGGCGGTCCGCAAGCTGTCGAGGACCCGCTCCCGCGGGCGCCTGCCCATCGCGGCGAGTTCGTCGACGGTCTCGGCGTGCCCCAAATCCTCACGAAACACGCTGATATCAACGTCCTCACTGAAGCGGGAGATCAACGACCAGCCCTTCGACAGGCTCGTTCCGCCTTTGAAGAGCATCCTTGGATCGTCCGGATGGCGGGCGTTGAAGAGCGCGCTGAGCACGAGGCCGACGTAGAAGTCCTTCTCGACGTACCGCGCCGGCATACCGAGCACCTCCTCCGCCTCGACGAAGACGGAACGGCGATCCGAGGCATCGAATGAAAGGAACTCGGAGAAGGCGGGATTGATCGTCACGGTCGTGGCCCCGAAGGAATGTCCTCGGCATCCGGCTGGTCGCCGTCGCCCGTGGAGTCATTCTGCCACGAAGGAGCGAAAACCGGATCCAGGCCGGCCTCCTGCATGGCGAGATCGATCTCGTCCCGCATCCAATCGTCGACGAGCTCGATCGCGGACCGGAACTCCCGGATCGCGGCCGGCCCAGTCTCGCCGACGAGGTAGCGCGACACGCATCGCCGGATCCTGACCATCTCCTCCTCGTCGGCCGCGCCGTGAAGGAGATCCCGCGACCAGGACAGGCCCTGGAGGAGGAGCGATCCCGGACGCCCCGCCCAATGGAGCCGCTTGGCGCTTCTCGTCTGGAACTCGATGGTCCGGTTGCCGAACTGGACAGGCTGGATCCTGGCGTCGGTTTCGACGACGAGCCTCGCCGGAACGAGGTTCGTGATCCCGAGGGCGTGCGCCGCGGCCTCGGGCGGCACGAGCCAGCGTCCTCCGGCCCTCGCCACGACTGCGGCGATCACGCCGTCCGTCGACGGCACGGTAGGCCGACGCGTCATGCGGTTCCGATCCGGACCGAAATAGAGGCCGCGCGCGATGCGGATCACCCGCGGCTCGGTGAAGAAGGCGGTCCAATCACCGGCCTCCCTGCAGGAGGCGTAGACTTCCTCGGCCGAGGCCGCGAGGCGCTGGAGCACGCGCTCGACGTTTTCATGGCTGCCGAGGTCGGCGAAGTCGGACCAAGTCCAGACCTTGCCGTCCTGTCTGCTGGCCCTGACGCGCTCCAGGATCGCGCCGCGGATTTCGGTCTGGGGCCTCGCCACGATCTGGGATCCTGCAAAAACGAATTGTCGGTAGATTGCTACATCATACCGACGAAAGAAGCTCGTACGCGATGCCTCCGTCTCCGACAGGCCGGCAGCACCCGACCATCATGGAGGGGCGCTTGGACGCATCCACGATCGTTTTGTCGGCAGTTTGCTACAATATGCCGACACTAAACGCGCGGACGCGAAACCTCCGGAGCGGGCAGGATCGCCTCCAGCGCCTGGATCAGATGCACGGTCCTGCGAGGTTTTCCGAACCAGGGCGCCGCTTCGAGCGATCCTCCCGGATCCCGAGGACTGGTGGCCGAATGCACCAGGAACGGAATACCTCTCGTCTCCAGAAGGTCGCCGACCGCATCGCAGGCGCCGTCGCTCAACATCACGTCGACGATCGCAGCCGAGGGACTCGCCTGCGACAGGTACTCCATCGCTTCGGTCGTGCTGACGAAGGGACCGGCGACGGCGAAGCCGGCCGCCTCGAGCTCGTCGACGAGATGCCAACCTATGAAGCCGTCATCCTCCAGGACGAGGATCCGATGGGGTTCCGACATGTCCACCTCGGGCACCGATGGAACAGCCTACCGGAATGGCGGACCGCCGCAACGCCCGCACCAACGATGCAGCCGCCATGCAGCTTCGATCCGAATGCGCGTGCGACAGGGTCACCGGCCGCCCGCGAAGTGCGAATTCCGTGTCCTTTGAGCACCAGAGGCCATTTTGCACCCACCAAGGGTATTGCATTGGATCCATTCCTTCCGCCAACTGAAGGAATGAGGATTTTCTCGTACCTTCGTGGCGAGGTCGACCGGGTCGACGCGCTGCATGCTCTCGACGGGCTCTTCAACGCGGCCGCCGGCTTCGGCCTTCTCGCATTCCTCGTCGGACATTTCCTGTTCCCGTGAAGCCTCCGTCCGGAAAGTCGGCGGGATCCGCAGCCGTGGGCCGCCCGGTCGGCAGGCCACCGCTCTCGTACGATCGGCTCCGCATCGGCGCGTTGAGCCATTCCGATCTCGTCGCCCTGATTCACCGCACGGGATGGTACGGCGAGTTCCGTCAGAAGCTCCTCCTCGACCTCATCGATCCCGAGTGGTGCCGCCGGGCCCGGATCGACTTCGACGTCGTCCTTCGCCTGCAGCCCTGGCCGATCCGGCTGCGCGAGCGCGTTCATCCCTTCCGCCCACGACCCCTCAGCCACAAGGGACTCTGGGGCAGCAGCCGTCTGCGGGTCGCATCCCGCCCAGGCAGCCGCCGTCGCCCCAACGTCCATCGGCACCAGATGGAGACTTCACGCATATGAGCGAACGTATCAGCCGCCGTCGTTCGCGCCGGCCAGCCCAGATATCCGCGACCCCGCACCAGGATCGGACGGCCGGGCCCCAGTCCGCGTCCCAGCCCAAGAGCTTCTTCCCGAAGACAGATCGGGACAGCATCGTCGTCATGCCGGTCGGCGGCATCGGTTCGATCGGATCGAACTGGACCCTTTATGGTCACGGCTCGCCCGGCAGCTGGATCCTGGTCGATGCCGGCGCCGGCATGCCACCCAAAGGCGTCGCCGGCATCCAGGTCGTGGTTCCCGACCCCGCGCAGCTCAAGCCGATCCTCGACCGCTTGGTCGCGATCGTCGTCACCCACGCCCACTACGACCACATCGGCGGCCTGCCGGCTCTGGTCCCATACCTTCGCCAAGGCACGCGCATCTACGCGACCAGGTTCGCGGCCGAGTGCGTCCGCAACCATCTCGAGCGCTACGACGTCCAGGACCGGGTGGAGATCCGCACGTTCTCCCCGAACCACAGCCTGACGCTGAAGCCCTTCACCCTCCATCCGATCAAGGTGGCCCATTCGTCCCCGGAGGCGCTGGCCTTCGGCATCCAGACCGAGGCCGGGCGCATCCTCCACACCGGCGACTGGCGCATCGACGAGGCGCCGAACACGACTTGGAAGACGGACTTCGAGGCGATCCGGCGGTTCTCCCGTCCGGGCCTCGCGGCCATGGTCGCGGATTCGACGTGCGCCGACCGGGCGGCCCCGTCGCCGACCGAGACCCAGATCGCGGCCAACTTCGCGGAATTCCTCGAACGCCAGAGCGGCCTCGTCGTCGCCGCCTGCTTCTCCAGCCACGTCGACCGGGCCGCCGGCATGATGCAGGCCGCGACCGCGGTCGGCCGCGTAGCCTTCGTCGCCGGTCTATCGCTCCTGCGGACGCTCGATGCGGCGAAGGCGGTCGGGATTCTCGACGAGCGCCACAACTACGAGACCGATCTCCGGCTCCTGGAGAGCTACCCGCCATCGCGGTGTCTGCTGATCTGCACGGGGTCGCAAGGCGAGGAGAACGCGATCCTTCGCCGGCTGGCCGACGACGACCGCAGGCTGCCGGAGGTCGCCGGCCGCGACACGGTCCTGCTGTCGTCCCGGGTCATCCCCGGCAACGAGCCCGAAGTCGGCGCGATGGTCGACATCTTCCGCGACCGCCATGTGGACGTGTTCATCGGCCAGGATGGGGATCTTCAGCTCCACGCGTCCGGCCACGCGTCGCGCCCGGAGATCGAGACGATGCTCGAGGCGGCCCGGCCGCGACTGCTGATCCCGGTCCACGGCGCCGACCACCACCTAAAGGCTCACGTCGAACTCGCCCGGTCCGCCGGCGTGCCCGAGTGCCATGTGCCGGCCAACGGGCGGGCCGTCCGTGTCACCGGCACCGGATGCTCCGACGCCGGAAGCGTCGAATTCCGTCCGATGGCCGGGATCCTGCGGAACGACCGCCTCGTCCTGAAGCCCCTGGAGGTGGCGGTCGCCGAAGCCGAGGAGCATGCCATCCGGCGTGCGGCGCGCCGGGGTGCGCCGTCGATCCCGGCGGCCGCCGAGTGAATCCGGCGGAATCCGAAGGAGACATCGCCGGCGCGACCGTGGCTTCCGCTCGGGAGCCCACGTTCACCCGACGCGAGATCGCCGCAGCGACCGCGCTCGCTGCCCTCGAAGGGAAAGCGGGTTCTCCCGCAGCGGAGCACCTGAGCGCGGCACGCGCCGCACTGGTCGCGGCCGATGCGGTGGCCCCCCTACCGGTGGCGGCTTCGACGCACATCGACGGGATCGACGCGTCGCGCGAGGTCTGGGCCTTCGTCGAGAGGACCGCCGAGGAGTTGCCGCCGCATCCAGCCCGCGAGATCCAGCTCTTCAACCACGAACGCGGCGACGGGAGCACCGTCCTCTTCTGGCATGCCGGCCGCCTCGCAGCCGCCGGCATCGTCGCGCGCGACACCGCCAACTGGTCGGCCGCGCTCGTCTGGCGAGTGCCGATCGAGCGATAGGCTCAGCCGGTCGTCCCGACGGAAGCCGACGCGGTCGGTTCCGGATCGGGCGCGTGTGCCGGCGCGGCGGAGTCTATCGGAGCCGGCGACGGGCCGCCTCCATCGGGCTGGTCGCCGCCGCGGCGCGGAGCGTGGCTCCTCTCCATGATCCCCAGGATGCGCTTCCGATCCTGCGCGACGGCGAACCGCTGCCGGACCATCAGGACCTCGGCCTCGATCGGGGCCGGAACATCGGTGATGTGCTCGGGCGCCCAGCCGCTCCGCTTCTTCCCGTACCACGCACCCTGGGTGTCGACCGTCGAATGCCCGAGGAGGGCGGCGAGCTCCTCGACCGGGTAGATCGTCTTCATGTTCGCGACGAACTGATGCCGGAAGGTGTAGAGGGTGAGCAGCTTCCCGTTCTGCGATTTGAAGGCCGTCTTCGAGATGTGTCGCAGGATGCGGCTGCACGCGGCCTTGTTCTTCATGAACGCGCCGTCGTGCGCCCAGTCGGTGGCGACCTCGACGAAGCGCTCCACGGCGTCGAGGCCGTCGTCCGACAGATTGGTGAGCTCGAGCGTCCGTCGCTCGCCGTTGGCACGGCCGTTCGTGGCCTTGGCGTTGGCGACGTGCAGATAGACCCGCCTGCCACGGCGCGCCTTCGGATCCGGAACGTAGCTGAGCGTCGCCGCCTCCCATTCGGACGGGCGCAGACCCGTCGCCATGCCGGCGACCAGCCAGGCACCCAGCTGCCGGACGTAGGAGGAATGGGTCAGGCGGGGCAGGTCCCGCAGGAGGGCCGCGAACTGCTCGTGCGTGATCGACTTCGCCTTGTGCGCCGAGGTGCGCTCGACCTCCCCGTCGGCGTTCCGCCGGACGTGGGTCATCCGGGCCTCCCCGACATCCGGGTCGACCGCGCCGTCGATCAGCGCCAGGGCGTGTTCGGCCTCGTGCGAGTCCATCGCCTGGATCACGATCAGGGCGGCCTGCCGGTACACCCGCCATGACGACGCCTTCAGCGTCGCCTTGATGCCGAGCATGAAGTTCGCGAACTTGACCGGATCGGGCTCCTCCCGGAGCGGCATCCCATGGATGCGGCGGTAACGGTCCTTCAGCTGACGCCCGAGCTCGGCGTACATCTCCGTCGTCGCCAGGGTCCGGCTCGGCCCCGACCCGATACCCTCGGCCTCGCGTCGCTGCGCGATCCGACGACGGCGTGCCGCGACGAGCCCGGACATCTCCTCGTCCGGCTCCGGCACCGCGATCGGGGCTCCGAGAGCCGGTCCGCTTCGATGCACCCCTCCGAACGGCCCCGAAGCTCCATCGGGCGGGCCCGATCCTTCGTCGGGATCGGTGTCAACATTGCCCGTGCGGGCGTATGCGGGGTCGAGTTCGGACGAGGTCGGACCCGTGTCAACATTGCCGAAACCGGCCTGTCCGTGGTCGCGGCTCCAGCCCGTCGGACCCGTGTCAACATTGGCTCGCAGACCGTATCCGAGGTCGTTGCCGGGACCATCCGGACCCGTGTCAACATTGGCGCGATCCGCGGGGTAGGCGCGTCCGGTCCGGTCCGTCGGACCCGTGTCAACATTGACGGGACCGCGGCCGGAGGTCGGGGGCGGGCGCACCGCCCAGCCCCTGTCTCTTATACACATCTGACGCTGCCGACGAAG
>CAXDNE010000061.1:0-29267 GCA_963990595.1 uncultured Methylobacterium sp. | reverse complement strand
AGATTGCCTCTTGTCTCGTGGGCTCGGAGATGTGTATAAGAGACAGGCACAGGACGTAAGCGATGTTCACGGGACTCGTCAGCGACGTCGGCACGGTGGTCTCGGTCTCGGGCGCGGGTGACCTGCGCCGGATCGCGATCCGCGCCTCCTACGATCCGGCCACGATCGCGCTCGGCGCCTCGATCGCCTGCTCGGGGCCGTGCCTCACGGCGGTGTCGGTGGAGCCGGACGCGGGCGGCTGCGTCTTCGCGGTGGACGCCGCCGCCGAGACGCTCGCGCGGACCACGGTCGGCCTCTGGCGCGCCGGAACCCGGATCAACCTCGAACGCTCCCTCAAGATCGGCGACGAGCTCGGCGGCCACCTGGTCACCGGCCATGTCGACGGCCTCGCCGAGATCGTGGCGCGCGAGAGCGTCACGGCGGGGGCCTGGGGGGCCAGCGAGCGCTTCACCCTGCGGGCGCCGGCGGCCCTGGCGAAGTTCATCGCCGAGAAGGGCTCGGTCTGCCTCGACGGCACCTCGCTCACCGTGAATGCGGTCGCGGGCGACCAGTTCTCGGTGCTGCTGATCCCCCACACGCTCCAGGTCACCACCTGGGGCGAGCGCCGCGCGGGCGACCGGCTGAACCTGGAGGTCGATCTGATCGCCCGCTACGCCGCCCGGCTCGCCGAGGCGCGGGCCTGACCGCGCTCAGCGCGGCGGGATCGAGTAGGTCCCGGTGGCGTGGCAGACGAGATCCGCGCTGCCCACCGCGGTGATCAGAACCTCGCCGACGGCCAAGCGGCGGCCGAGCTTGAGCAGCCGGCACGCCGCCAGGAGATCCCCCGACGCGGGCTTGCGCAGGAAGTTGAAGGTGAGGCTCGTGGTCACGGCGAGCGCCACCGGCCCGATATTGGCGAGGATCGCCGCGTAGAGCGCGTAGTCGGCGAGCGCCATCATGGCCGGCCCCGAGACCGTCGCGCCGGGGCGCAGGAAGCGCTCGTGGGCCTCCAGCCGCATCCGCGCCGAGAGCGGACCGACCTCTTCGAGATGGTAGGCGCGCCCCCCGGCCTGCATCTGGGGGAATTCGCGGTCGAGGAAGTCGCTGGTCTCGGCGCGGGTCAGGATCGTGGCGGCCATGGCCGTTTGCAGCACGGGCGGGGCCGGGGGGCAATCCGGCGGATCCCACCTATCCCCCTCATCCTGCGGTGCCGCCGCGCGGCGGAGGCCTCGGAGGCGGGCTCGAGACGGCGCCGCGTCCCTGGCGGGCTCCTTCCAGGCGGCTTCGCGGCCCCTCGGGATGCGGTGTGCGGCTGGGGAGAAACCCGTCCCCTGGCTCCGGTCAGAAAAAGATCGGCCGGGCGCTGGCGGTGATCTCGCCCAGCACCGCGCCGGTGCCCGGCTCGACCTCCTTGAGCACCACGTCGTAGCCCCAGAGGTCGGCGAGGTGCTGCAGCACCCGCTTGGCGTCGTCCTTCTGCAGGGTGATCCGGTTGATCGCCTTGTGGTGCAGGATCAGGCGCCGGTCGCCCTCCAGATCCACATCCACCACCTCGATGTCGGGATCGAGCCACGCCACGTCGTACTGGCGGGCGAAGGCGCGGCGCAGCTTGCGGTAGCCGCGCTCGTCGTGGATCGCCTCGACCCGCAGCTCCGGCTCCTCGGGATCGTCGACCACGTGGAACAGGCGCAGGTCGCGCATCAGCTTGGGCGACAGGAACTGCTGGATGAAGCTCTCGTCGCGGTAATTCTCCCAGCAATCGCGCAGGACCGCCATGGCGTCGCCGGTCCCGGCGATCTCCGGGAACCAGGCCCGGTCCTCCTCGGTCGGCTGCTCGGTGATGCGGGCGATGTCCTGCATCATGGCGAAGCCGATCGCGTAGGGGTTGTGGCCCCCGTAGGAGCGGTCATCGTAGTTCGGCTGCCGGATGACGTTGGTGTGGGATTGCAGGAACTCCAGGTAGGCCGCCTCGGTGATCTGCCCGGATTCCGAGAGGGCATTCATGATCCGGTAATGGCAGTAGGTGGCGCAGCCCTCGTTCATCACCTTGGTCTGGCGCTGCGGGTAGAAATACTGCGCCACCAGCCGGACGATGCGCAGGATCTCCCGCTGCCAGGGGCGCAGCCGCGGCGCGACCTTCTCCAGGAAGTAGAGGATGTTCTCCTGCGGCAATTCGAGCAGCGCCCTGCGCCGCTCGGCGGCGGCGTCCGACCGCACCGCGCCGGTCTTCTGCGGCAGGGTCCGCCAGAGGTCGTTGTAGATCTGCTCGCCGTGCTCGATCCGCTCGCGCTCGCGCCGCTGCTCGGAGGCGAGGTCCGGCCGCTTCTTGCGCGGGTAGCGGTGGACGCCCTGGCTCATCAGCGCGTGGGCGGCATCGAGCATCTGCTCCACCGCCTGGTGGCCGTAGCGCTCCTCGCAGCGGGCGATGAAGCCCTTGGCGAAGTCAAGATAGTCGAGGATGCCCTCGGCATCCGTCCATTGCCGGAACAGATAGTTGTTCTTGAAGAAGTGGTTATGCCCGAAGGCGGCATGCGCGATGACGAGCGTCTGCATCGTCGCCGTGTTCTCCTCCATCACGTAGGAGATGCACGGGTCGGAGTTGATGACGATCTCGTAGGCGAGCCCCATCAGGCCGCGGCGGTAGCCGGCCTCGTGCTGGGCGAAGTGCTTGCCGAAGGACCAGTGCTTGTAGAACAGCGGCATGCCGATCGACGCGTAGGCGTCGAGCATCTGCTCGGCAGTGATGATCTCGATCTGGTTCGGGTACCAGGACAGGCCGAGCTGCGGCCCCGCCACCGCCTCGCAGGCGTCGTGGATGCGCCGGATGGTGTCGAAATCCCAGTCGTTGCCGGTGAATAGGGGTTTGCCGACCTTGACGGTCGGCGCGCTCACCTTGGATCGGCTCAGGCTGGTCACCATGAAACCCTCATCACATCCTCCCCTCCCCGTGTGGGGAGGGGCCGATCTCACGCCTCCGCCTCGGCGTGCGCGTCCTTGCGGCCGAACAGCTCGCGGAACACCGGGTAGATCTCCCGCCGGTGGTTGACCTTGCGCATGGCGATGGGGCCGCCGGATTTGGCGATCGCCTCGTAGGTCCGCCACAGGGTGGTGCGGTGCTCCACGAAGCCGGCGCGGGGGCCGTTCTCGTCGCCGACCTCCAGATAGGCGAAATGCTGGCAGGCCGGCAGGATGTGCGACCGCAGGAGTTCCGTCGCGGTCGGGCCGTCCGAGGAGACGTTGTCGCCGTCGGAAGCCTGGGCGGCGTAGATGTTCCAGTCGTTGGGATCGTAGCGCTCGGCGATGATGCGCTTCATCTCCACCAGCGCCGAGGAGACCAGGGTGCCGCCGGTCTCGCGGGAGCCGAAGAAGGTCTCCTCGTCGACCTCGGTCGCCCGGTCGGTGTGGCGGATGAACACGATCTCCACGTGGCGGTAGCGGCGCGTCAGGAAGATGTGCAGCAGGATATAGAACCGTTTGGCGAGGTCCTTCATGTGCTCGGTCATCGAGCCGGACACGTCCATCAGGCAGAACATCACGGCCTGGGCGATCGGCCGCGGATAGGGTTCGAAGCGGCGGAAGCGCAGGTCGATCGGGTCGACATAGGGGATGCGCTTCGAGCGCTCGCGCAGCTTGTGGAGGGCGTGCTCCAGGTCCGGCCGCTCCGGATCGCTCTCCTCCAGCTCGGCAAGGCGGGCCTCCAGGGCCGCGACCTCGTCGGGCTTCGGCCGCTTGAGGGCGATCCGCCGTGACATCGAGTTGCGCAGGGTGCGGGTGAGCGCGAGGTTCGCCGGCGAGCCCGTCACCGTGTAGCCGGCCCGGCGCAGACCCTCGGTCTCCACCACCGCGAGGCGGCGCTTGGCGAGGTCGGGAAGCTCCAGATCCTCAAGGAAGAGTTCCAGGAACTCCTCGCGGGTGAGCACGAAGCGGAACGCGTCCTCGCTGTTCTCGCCGCCCTCACCTCCCTCGCCGGAGCCGCGGCCGCCGCCGCCGCCCGGCGGACGCTCAATCGTGTCGCCCTCCACGTAGGTCTTGTTGCCGGGCAGGATGTGGTCCTGCAGGCCGGTACCGGGCTGGCGGGCGAAGCGGGGCTCGCGCACGCCGTCGGCCGGCACGGTCACCCGGCCGTCCTTGCCGAGATCCTTGATGTCCTTCTCGCGGGCGGATTCGCGCACCGCCCGCTGGGCCACGTCCTTCACGCGGCGCAGGAAGCGCTGACGGTTGGGGAGGCTCTTGCCGCCCGGGTTCAGACGTCGGTCGACGATGTGCATCCGCTGCGAAAACCCTCGTCCGCGTGTTCCGGCCGGGTCCGGATTCTGATCGTACCATGCTGTGGCCCGAGGGATGGATCCCTCTTTTGCAGCAGGCCCGAGAACCTCGCCGGCCGGTCGTCCGAAACTGTGGCGGCGGAGGGTCGGAACTTGGCCCGGCCGGATGGGACCCGGCCGGGCTCCCCCCTCAGCCGGCCTGCTTCACCCGCATGTACCATTCCACCAAGCGGCGGACCTGCCGCTCGGTATAGCCCCGCTCGACCATGCGCTCGACAAACTCGCCGTGCTTCTTCTCCGTCTCGCCGTCCTTCTTGGAACCGAAGGAGATCACCGGCAGCAATTCCTCCACCTGGGAGAACATCCGCCGCTCGATCACCTCGCGGAGCTTCTCGTAGGAGGTCCAGTTCGGGTTGCGGCCGCCGTGCTGGGCCCGGGAGCGAAGGGCGAACTTCACCACCTCGTTGCGGAAATCCTTCGGGTTGGCGATCCCGGCGGGCTTCTCGATTTTGGTGAGCTCCTGGTTCAGCAACTCGCGGTTGAGGAGCTGGCCCGTCTCCGCATCCTTGAAATCCTGGTCCTCGATCCACGCGTCGGCGTAGTCGATGTACCGGTCGAAGAGGTTCTGGCCGTAATCGTGGTACGATTCGAGATAGGCCTTCTGGATCTCGTGACCGATGAACTCCGCGTAGCGCGGGGCCAGCTCGGTCTTGATGAATTCCAGGTAGCGTTTCTCGGTCTCGGGCGGGAGCTGCTCGCGCTTCAGCGCCTGCTCCAGCACGTACATCAGGTGCACCGGGTCGGCCGAGACCTCGGTGGTGTCGTGGTTGAAGGTCGCGGCCAGGACCTTGAAGGCGAAGCGGGTGGAGATCCCGTCCATGCCCTCGTCGACGCCGGCGGTGTCCTTGTACTCCTGCATCGAGCGGGCGCGGGGATCGACCTCGCGCAGGCTCTCGCCGTCATAGACCCGCATCTTCGAGAAGACGTTGGAATTGGCGTGCTCGCGCAGGCGGGAGAGCACCGAGAAGCGGGCCAGCATCTCCAGGGTGCCGGGCGCGCAGGCCGCGTCCGACAGCTCCGAGCCGGAGATCAGCTTCTCGTAGATCCGCTGCTCCTCGGTGACGCGCAGGCAGTACGGGACCTTGATCACGTAGATCCGGTCGATGAAGGCCTCGTTGTTCTTGTTGGTCTTGAAGGTCTGCCACTCGGCCTCGTTCGAGTGGGCCAGGATCACGCCGGTGAACGGGATCGCGCCGATATTCTCGGTGCCGACGTAGTTGCCCTCCTGCGTCGCGGTGAGCAGCGGGTGCAGCATCTTGATCGGCGCCTTGAACATCTCGACGAATTCGAGGATGCCCTGGTTCGCCCGGTTCAGGCCGCCCGAGTAGGAATAGGCGTCGGGATCGGCCTGCGACAGGGTCTCGAGCCGGCGGATGTCGACCTTGCCGACGAGCGAGGAGATGTCCTGGTTGTTCTCGTCGCCCGGCTCGGTCTTGGCGATGCCGATCTGACGCAGGCGCGAGGGCCGGACCTTGATCACCTTGAAGCGTGAGATGTCGCCGTTGAACTCGTCGAGGCGCTTGAGCGCCCAGGGGCTCATCAGGCCGGTCAGCCGCCGGCGCGGGATGCCGTAGCGCTTCTGGATCTCCTCGCCCATGACCTCGGGGTCGAACAGACCCAGCGGGCTCTCGAAAACCGGCGAGACCTCATCCCCAGCCTTGAGTACGTAGATGGGGTGGACCTCCATCAGCGACTTCAGCCGCTCGGCCAGCGACGACTTCCCGCCGCCCACCGGCCCGAGCAGGTAGAGGATCTGCTTGCGCTCCTCCAGCCCCTGCGCGGCGTGGCGGAAGAACGAGACGATCCGCTCGATCGTCTCCTCCATCCCGTAGAACTCGCGGAAGGCCGGATAGGTCCGGATCGTCCGGTTCATGAAGATCCGGCCGAGGCGCGAATCCTTGGACGTATCCACAAATTCGGGCTCGCCGATCGCCGCGAGGATCCGCTCGGCGGCCGAGGCGTACATCAGCGGCTCGTCGCGACAGGCCTCGAGATACTCGGAGAGCGTCATCTCCGTGTCGCGGCGGGCCTCGTACCCTCGGGCGAAGCTCTGGAAAAGGTCGTTCGTCGCATGCATGGGCATTCGATAACCCTCTCAGACCGTGACAGCTTCATCCTGTCTCGGCTCGGATGCAACTGACAGGCCCGCTTTTGTCGCAGTGCGGCGAGCATGCCCCCCGGCATGTCGATTGCTTGCAACAGTCCCGGGCCTGGCCGCGGCGCAGGCGAGTCTCCGGGCCGCTTCCGACGGCGTGCCGGTAGCAGCAGAACAGGGCCGACCTCCCGCTTGTTCGCCGCGGCTCACAGATCCGTCCCCTCTTTCTTGGAGTCCTCGCCCGACTTGCCGCCCGACGTCCCCACCGTGATCTTGACGGTCTGCGTCTGGACTTGCCCGTCGGAACTCTTCACCTCGAAGGTCACTTCGTCGGATCCGGTGAAGCCGCTGTTGGGCTGGTAGAACAGGGCCTGCACCGCCGCCTCCTTGTTGGGGCAGCGATAGCTCGCCGGCGTCTTCAGCTTGCCGACCTTGGTGATCACCGAGCCGTTCTTGGGCGGTCCGGACACCTTGAATTCGGGCATCGGGCCAGGAGAACAGTCCTTCTTGAGATTGGGCGCGATCTCCAGCCGCACGGTCTTGCCGGGCGCGACCGTCTTGGATCGGTTCACCGCAGTCTGGGCGAGCGCCGGCCCGGCGAGGGCCAGACTCCCGGCAAGGAGCGCGGCGAACGGACGAAGGGCGATCATGGCAGCGTCTCTCCGGTGCCGACCCGGGACCTATCTCCGGAAACCTCTCCGGGTGCCCGTCTATCGGTCGAAACCATGTGGGGACGCGGCGCACGAGCGTCGAGGGCTGGCGCCCTGGCTTAATTCTGCAGGGCGGCGGCGACGATTCCGGTGACCCGTGCGATCTGGGCCGCGTCGAACTCGCCGGCCAGGGCCGCCGCGAGACGGGCCTCGACCCGCGCGCGCTCCCCGGCATCCGCGATGGGGGCGGGCGGAATCTCGTCCTCGGCGAGGCGGCAGACCCGGCGGATCGTCTCGGCGGCCGCGAGCAGCTTCTCCCGGTCGGTGGGCCCCATGTCCCAGAGCGGGTGCCGCAGGCGGCTGATCACCCGCCGCGCGTCGCGATAGTCCCGGTCGACGTTGGTGGCGGCCTCGATCTGGCTGACGAGGAACATCAGCTCGAGGACTTCGGAGGCCGCTTCCGGGCAGGTCCGGACGATCCGCATGATGCGGGCCATCAGCTCCTGGCTGGGCGACAGCTTGGATTTGGGGACGGCCATGCGGGCGACAACGCGAGTTGTTGCCGGAAAGTTCGCTTACTACGTGTGGCTTGCCGCGTGCGGGATCGGCCGGGCGCCGGCCCGGGCGGTCACGCCGCTCCGTCGGGCGCGTCGCGCAGGCCGTCGAGCAGGGCGCGGCAGGCGCGCAGCTCCGCCAGAGCGTCCGCCAAGGCCGCCCGGTCCGAGGCTCCGAGTCGCCCGCCCCGGCCGCCGGCCTCCGACTCGATCTCCTGGAACGGGGGTTCGGCCGCCACGGCCTCGCCGCGGCCCACGGCCTGGACGAAGCGGACGCCGTTCTCCTTCAGCACCCGCTGTGCGCCCGCGATGGTGTAGCGCTGCACGTGCAGCAGGTGCCGGATGCCGGCGACGAGTTCGACATCCTGGGGCCGGTAGTAGCGCCGTCCGCCGGCCCGCTTCACGGGGCGGATCTGGCCGAAGCGGGTCTCCCAGAACCGCAGCACGTGCTGGGGCACGTCGAGCTCCTCGGCCACCTCGCTGATCGTGCGGAACGCGTGCGCGCTCTTCTCGCCGGCCCCGGCATGCGGGTCTACGGTCTCTTCGGCGGCGAGGGCTGGCGGCATGGCGGTCTTGCGGATCGGCTCGGGACGGCACGATCTTGCCGCTCCCCGCGCCGTCGCTCAACCCTCGCGCGGATGCCGCGGGCGGATTTCGTCGCCCGGGCGGGACCAGGGCCTACTCGTCGTCGTGCTGGCCCGTCCCGTTGAGGCCGTTGATCTTGGCCTTGAGCACGTTCGAGGGCTTGAACACCATCACTTGGCGCGGCTCGATCGCGACCTCGACCCCGGTCTTGGGATTGCGGCCGACGCGCTTGCCCTTGCTGCGCACCACGAAGGAGCCGAACGAGGAGAGCTTCACCGTCTCGCCGCTCGCCAGGCAGGTGCAGATCTCCGACAGCACGGTCTCGACGAGGGCCGCCGACTCGGTCCGCGACAGGCCCACCTGGTGGTAGACGGCCTCGCTCAAGTCGGCGCGCGTCACCGTCTTGCCTGCCATGCCGTGTCCCCTCGCCTACATCGCTCGCCCCATAGCGCCGGGCGCGGCACCTGTGGCCGCGCCGAACACTGACGGCGTATCCCTATGATCCGGCACGCTAATCGGCGCTCCGCCCCCGGTCAACCGCGCCGGGGCGCCGAATCGTTTCGGGCGGTCACCCAGAAGCCCCCGGCCCGTCGCCCGGCGGGTCACGCCATGCCTCACCAGCGGATCAGCGCGGCCCCCCAGCTGAAGCCGCCGCCGATCGCCTCGATCATCACCAGATCCCCGGCCCGGATGCGGCCGTCCCGCCGCGCCACGTCGAGGGCCAGGGGGATCGAGGCGGCCGAGGTGTTGCCGTGGCGGTCCACCGTCAGCACGATCTTGTCCCGGGCGATCCCGAGCTTGTCGGCCGAGGCCTCGATGATCCGCCGGTTGGCCTGGTGGGGCACGAACCAGTCGAGTTCGTCCGCGGTGGTGCCGGCCTGCTCGAAGGCCTCGACGATCACGTCGGTGACCTGTCCGACGGCGAACCGGAACACGTCACGGCCCTCCATGCGCAGACGGCCGGTGGTGCCCGTGGAGCCCGGTCCGCCATCGACATAGAGCTTCTCGCGGTGCCGCCCGTCCGAGCGCAGGCTCGTGCTGAGAACGCCGCGCCCCTCCGCGTCGTCCCGCGCCTCGAGAACGATCGCCCCCGCCCCGTCCCCGAACAGCACGCAGGTCGTGCGGTCCTCCCAGTCGACGATGCGCGAGAACGTCTCGGCGCCGATCACCAGGGCCCGGCGGGCCGCGCCGGTGGTCAGGAACTTGTCGGCGGTGGAGACCGCGAACACGAAGCCGGCGCAGACCGCCTGCAGGTCGAAGGCCGCGCCCTGGTGGATGCCGAGGGCCGCCTGGATCTGGGTTGCGGTCGCCGGGAAGGTGTGGTCCGGCGTCGAGGTCGCGCAGATCACGAGGCCGATGTCGTCCCCCGTCAGCCCGGCATCGTCCAGGGCTGCCCGGGCAGCCCGGGTTCCGAGCACCGAGGTGGTCTCGTCGGCCGCCGCGATGTGGCGCTGGCGGATCCCGGTGCGCTGGACGATCCACTCGTCGGAGGTCTCCACCTGCTCGGCCAGGGCGGCGTTCGTCACCACCCGCGCGGGCAGGCTCGACCCGGTCCCGACCACCACCGAACGCAGGGCTGGCGCGCGCCGGGGCTGCGCGGGGTCTGTGCGGAGGGTTGCCATCGTTGTCCTTCCCGGACGGCGCCAGCGTCACACGCGTCAGGTGTGTCGCCGCGAGCGTCCGATTTCCGTCCCGTCCAGCGACGGGTGTTCAGGCCGGCACCGACCGTCAGGCCGGCGCCAGAGCCGCCGTCTGGTCGAGCATCTCGCGGATCGTGCGGATCATGTCGTGCCGGGCCATGTCGTGCGCCAGATCGATGGCGGCAGCGAAGCCCTGCGCGTTCTCCGAACCGTGGCTCTTGATGACGATGCCCTCCAGACCGAGGAAGACGCCGCCATTGGCGCGGCTCGGGTTCATCTTGTCCCGCAGCGCCCGGAAGGCCTGCCGGGCGAACAGCGCGCCGATCTTGGCGGCGAGCGTCCGGGTCATGGCGGCGCGCAGGTAGGTGCCGATCTGCTTGGCGGTGCCCTCGGCGGTCTTGAGGGCGATGTTGCCCGTGAACCCCTCGGTCACCACCACGTCCACCGTGCCGCGGCCGAGATCCGTGCCCTCCACGAAGCCGTGATAGGCGAGCCCCGGGCTCTCCATCTCGCGCAGCATGCGGGCGGCCTCCTTGACCGCCTCGTTGCCCTTCATCTCCTCGGTGCCGACGTTGAGCAGGCCGACGGTGGGGCGCTCGAGGTCGAACACGATCCGGGCCATGGCCGAGCCCATCACGGCCATCTCGACGAGATGCTCCGCGTCCGTACCGATGGTGGCGCCGACATCGAGCACGACGCTCTCGCCGCGCACGGTCGGCCACAGGCAGGCGATGGCCGGGCGCTCGATGCCCGACATGGTCTTCAGGCAGATCTTCGACATGGCCATCAGGGCGCCGGTATTGCCCGCCGACACGCAGGCATCGGCCTGCCCGTCGCGGACCGCCTGGATCGCCTGCCACATGGAGGACTTGCCCCGCCCCTGGCGCACCGCCTGGCTCGGCTTGTCGTCCATCGCCACCGCCACGCTGGTGTGGCGGATCTCGACGCAGTCCTTGAGCCGGGGCTCCTTGGCGACGAGCGGCGCGATCACGGCCTCGTCGCCGAACATCAGGAACGTGGTGCCGGGATGACGCTCGCGGGCGAGGGCCGCGCCGGGAACGACCGTGGAGGGCCCATGGTCGCCGCCCATGGCGTCGAGCGAGATGCACACGCGTTGGGACATGTCGTTAGCGGGTCACGGGTCTCGGCGGGAAAAGGCGGGACGGGCCCCGCCGGGCGCGGCGGACCATAGCGATACCGGCCCGGCGGGCAAATGAAATCGGGCGGCGCGCGGTTCCGGGCCGCCGGCGGAAGCCTCAGCCCTCACCGTCGCGGAGCTTGCGCAGCCCCGCGAAGGGTCCGGCCTCCTCACCCGCCACCACGGGCTCGAAGGTGATGCCGGGCTTGCGGGGATAGGGATCGAGACCCAGCGCCAGGAACTCGGCGGTGAGCGCCCCGAAGTCGATGCGGCCGCCCACGAGCGGATCGGGGATGTCGGCCTCCTCGGCGTCGGTGCCGACGAGCCGGTCGGTGTCGGTGAACACCACCTCGACCGGTTCGTGGACCGGTGCCTCGAAGGGTTCGAGGCTGACGGTGCAGACCTGCGTCACCAGGGCGTCCACGGTCCCGGTGACGGTGAGCCGGCTGGTCGGCCCCGCGATCGCGAAGCGGCCGACGAGATCGCGGATGCCCGGGATGCCGAAATCGGCCGCGAGGGCCGCGCACTCGGCCGGGCTCGCCTCCACGGTGACGGCGCCGCGCCCCTGCGGCAGGCGCTCGACATTGACCCAGCGCGCGAGCGGGCCGGTCTCCTGGCTGCTGTCCCGGGTCATGCCCTGTCTCCTGCTCTGTCTCCGGCCGCTCCCGGCAGGGGGGCGAAGCCGTCCGGCTCCGGGAAGGGCAGCGCGGCGCCGAGAAGCCCGTCGAGATCGACCTCGGCGAGGGCCGTGTCGGCGGCCTGCACGTAGGCGGCGAGACCCGTCCCGTCACCCTCGCCCCCGAGCACGTTGCGCACGAGGGCGGCGGCGAGGGCCGCGCTGTCGCCGGCGTTGAGCGCCGCATCGTAGCCCTCGGCGCGGCCATAGAAGGCGGCGCCGAGCTTCTTCATCCGCTTGGCGACGCCCATGTCGCCGACACCCAGCTCGCGGAGCGAGGCGTCGAGCTGGGTGAAGACGGAATTCACCAGATCCTGCGCCACCTCGGCGGCCGGGGCCGGCAATCGGTTCAGCCGGCGCAGGACCAGAATGGCGTGCAGGCACAGGGCCTCGAACCGGCCCTCCACGGTGTCGGGCACGCCGAGGCGGGTATACAGGCCCGGCCGGCGCGCGGCCATGCTGAGGGCGAGGTGCAGTCCTTCCACGGCGCGCCGCCGCGCGTTCGCGCGTCGGAAAAATCCCGCGATCATCGGTGTCCCATCCCGGTCGGTCGGGTCGTCCTGCGAGAGGCGCCCGCCTGTGGCCAAGCTTGCCTTGTCAAAGCCATAACCCCGCGGTACGGCAACCCACGCCCAGGGCGCAAGCGCCGTCGGAATCCCGTGCCGGCGGCATCGGTTGCGCCCCCCGTCCGTCCACACGTTCTCTGGGGGCCCGATGCGGCGCCGTTTCGTCCAGTCCTTCGCGCGCCTCGCCCTGCTCGGCCTCGCGGGAGCCGGCCTGTCCGGCTGCATCGGCGAGGAGCTGCGCCACGGCTACCAGGTCGATCAGGCGGCGCTCGCCACGATCAAGCCCGGCATGGGCCCCGAGCAGGTCCTGCAGATCCTCGGCACGCCCTCGACGGTCTCCACGGTGGGCAACAAGTCCTGGTACTACATCTCCCAGAACACCCGTCGGACGATCATGTTCATGGGTGAGCAGGTAGAGGACCAGAAGGTCACGGCCGTCTACTTCACCCCCGCCTTCAAGGTCGAGCGCGTGGCGCTCTACGGCCTCCAGGACGGCAGGGTGTTCGACTTCATCGAGCGCACCACGCCGACCAGCGGCGCCGACCGGGCGTTCCTCAGCCAGCTGTTCCGCGGCCTGACCCGCTACGAGCCGTTCGGCAGCGGCAACGGCGCCAGCGTCGTGCCGGGCGCGAACCGCGGCATGTAGGCCGCGTCGCCCGCCACCAGGCGGGCGATCTCCCCGGGCTCGGCGAACAGGTGCTCGGGGCCCAGTGCCGCCAGGGTCTGCGGGTCGGTATAGCCCCAGGCGACGGCTCCGAACGGGCAGCCGAGGGCGCGCGCCGCCTCCAGGTCGCGGATCTCGTCGCCGATGCAGAGGGCCCGTTCCGGGGCCACGCCCCGGCGCGCGAGGAGCGCCCGCAGGCGCCGCGCCTTGCCGAAGATCGAGGCGCCGCAGGCATAGGCGTCGATGCGCGCGGCATTGTCCGGCCCGAGCACGCGCCGGACCGTCTCGGCGCGGTTCGACGACAGGATGGCCAGCGGCACGCCCGCCTCCGCGAGGGCGGCCAGCATGTCCGGCACGCCGGGAAACAGCGCGATCTGCGCCGCGTCGCGCGCGGCCAGCGCGTGCATGTGGCGGGCGATGAGCGGCAGCTTCCAGCGCGGGATCCCGAGATGCGCCACGATGGCGCGGGCCCCCTGCCGCCGCAGGTCCTCGACCTCGTGGGCCTCCACCCGGCGGAAGCGGTAGCGGTCCGCGACCCCGTTCAGAACCGAGCAGAACCAGTCGAAGCTGTCGGCGAGGGTGCCGTCGAAATCGAGGACGACGAGGCGCGGCCCGAGCGCGCCCGCTGGCCGGGCCATCCTCAGGTCCGGAGATTCGCGAGCGGCACGCTCAGGCGCATCAGGAGGCCGCCGGGGGCCCAGTCGTGCTCCAGCACGCCGTCGAGCTGGCCGGCGACGCTGCGCTCCGCCAGGACCGTGCCGAATCCCTTCCGGGACGGGGCGCTGGCGACCGGGGGACCGCCCGCCTCCTGCCATGTCAGCGTGTAGCGGTCCGCCTCCCGGCGCCCGCTCAAGGAGACGCCACCGTCCTTGGTGGAGAGCCCGCCATACTTCATGGCGTTGGTGGCCTGCTCGTGCATGATCAGCGCGAGGGCGGTCGCGGTGCGCTCGCCGATCTCGGCATCGTCACCGGAGATCGCCACCCGGGAACGGCCGCCCTCGGCGTAGGCCGCCATGATCAGGCGCATGAGCCCGAACACCGTCTGACCCGCCACCGCGGGCGCGCTCTCGGGCGAATGGGGACGGACGTATTCGTGGGCCTGCGCGAGGGCGCCGAGCCGCTCGCGGAAAGCGGTCGCGAACGGCTTGGCCGCGGGATCGCTCCGCGCCGTCAAGGCGGCGAGGCCGCCGACCACCGCGAAGATGTTCTTGATCCGATGCGACAGCTCACGGATCAGGAGGTCGCGCGCCTCCTCGGCGCGCTTCACCTCCCGCAGGTCGCGGGTCACCGTCGCGTAGCCGACCTCGGCCCCGGTCGGGTCGCGCACCGGGAAGATGTTGTAGAGGACCGCCACCGGCTCGCCCGTGCCGAAATGCCGGAAGGCCAGTTCGCCCTCCCCGAAACCGGCCCGGCGCACCGCCGGCATCACGGTCTCGTCCAGGATGCGGCGGCTGTCATCGGTGAAGAAATCGCGGATCCGGTGCCGGCGCGCCGTCGCGAGGTCGGGCAGGCCGACCAGGGTCAGCGCCGCCTCGTTGAGATGGGTGATCTCGCCGTCCAGGGTGGCGAGGCCGATGAAGTCCTTCGACGTCTCCACGATGACGGCGAGCTTGCGCGCCTCGGCCTCGGCCCGTTTCAGATCGTCGATGTCGGTGCAGGTCCCGAACCAGCGCTCGATCCGCCCCTCGGCGTCGCGGATCGGCATGGCGCGGCCCAGCGTCCAGCGATAGGCGCCGCTGCGATGGCGCAGGCGGTACTCGATCTCGTAGGGCTCACCCGTGGCCAGCGAGTGGCGCCAGCGCGTCCAGGCCCGCTCCTGGTCCTCGGGATGGAACACGTCGTTCCAGCCCTCCCCGTCGGTGGAGCCGTAGGGCATGCCGGTGAACTCGTACCAGCGGTCATTGTAGTAGTCGTGAAACCCGTCCGGCCGCGTCGTCCAGACCATCTGCGGCATGGCCGCGGTCATCACCCGGAAGCGGCGCTCGCTCGCGGCGATCTCCGCCTCGCGGGCCGCCACCTGGGTGAGGGTCCGGCGGTGTTCGAGCAGGCTCGAGATCTGGCGCGCCAGGGCGATCAGCGTGGCGGTCTGCTCCGAATCGAGACCGCCCTGGCGCGCGGCACGATCGAGCACGCACAGGGCACCGAGCGGGATGCCTTGGCCGCCGCGGATCACCGCGCCGGCGTAGAACCGGAACCCTTCGGGTCCGGTCACCAGCGGGTTCTCGACGGTCCGCGGATCGGTCGTGAGATCCGGGATGACGAGCGTCTCGCCCGCCGCGATCGTGTGGGCGCAAACCGAGCAGTTGATCGGGAGTTCGCGCTTGCCCAGCCCGACCTCCGACTTGAACCATTGCCGCTCGGCATCCACCAGGCTGACGAGGGCGACCGGCGCGCGGCACACATAGGCGGCGACGCGCACGAGATCGTCGTAGAGCGGCTCGGGCTCGGAATCGAGGATCGCGAGATCGCGCAGCTCCGCGATCCGGTCCGCGGCGCTCCAGCGCCCATCGGTCGGTTCGGAAGCCGCGAGCGCGTGAGGTGCCGGCACATCCATGGTCCGCCCCTCACATAGGTTGCTTCCCTCTCCCTGCCTAGGTGCCGCCGCGCGGTGCCGCCGCGCCCACGGGCGGGGCGCGGCGGCCGATCGCGGGCGCGTTACGCGGCGCGGGCTTCGGCCAGGGTCGGATAGTCGACGTAGCCCTCCGGGCCCTGGCTGTACCACGTGGCGGCGTTGTCCTTGTTGAGCGGCGCGCCCTTGGCTATCCGCTCGACCAAGTCGGGATTGGCGATGAAGGTCCGCCCGAACGCGATGGCGTCGGCCTCGCCGGCATCCAGCACCTTCTGGCCGCTGATCCCATCGTAATCGGCGTTCAGGATCATCGGGTTGCGGAACACGCGCCGCATCGCCGGGGCGATCGGCGGGTGATCGGCCCTGCCGAAGGTCCCGTCCGGCCCCGGCTCGCGCATCTCCAGGAAGGCGATCCCGACATCGGCGAGCGCCTGGGCGGCAGCCACGAACAGCGGCTCGGGGTTCGAGTCGTTGCAGCCCTGGATCGCGCCGTTCGGCGACAGGCGCACGCCGGTGCGCTCCGGCTTGGCCACCTTGGCCACCGCCTCCGTCACCTCGCGCAGCAACCGCACCCGGTTCTCGATGGCGCCGCCATACTGGTCGGTGCGGTGGTTGGTGCCGTCGCGCAGGAACTCGTCGATCAGGTAGCCGTTCGCCGCGTGGATCTGCACGCCGTCGAAGCCGGCCGCCAGGGCGTTGGCGGTGGCGCGCTCGTAATCGGCGAGGAGGCGCGGGATCTCGGCGACGTCCAGGGCGCGCGCCTCGCCGTAGGGCTTCTTGCCGGAATAGGTGTGGGCTTGGTCCGGCGCCGTGGTGGCGGAGGACGAGACCGGCTTGGCGCCGCCGAGGAAGTCCGGATGGACCATCCGGCCCATGTGCCAGAGCTGGCAGACGATCTTGCCGCCCCGGTCGTGCACGGCCTTCACGATCGGCCGCCACGCATCGACCTGGGCGTCCGACCAGATGCCCGGCGCGTAGGGCCAGCCGAGCCCCTCCTGGGTGATCCCGGTGGCCTCGCTGATGATCAGGCCGGCGCCGGCGCGCTGGGCGTAGTACTCGGCCATGATCGGGGTCGGCACGTGCTCGCGCGTGCCGCGGCCGCGAGTGAGCGGGGCCATGAAGATCCGATTCTTCGCCTCGATGGCGCCGATGCGGATCGGGTCGAGCAGGGACGGCATGGGTTACCTCGTGCTGGTGCGGCGCGGGCCGCGTCCGGTTCGTTCCGGCGCCGAGGTGGCGCTGCGGCGCGGCGATGCCAAGGTGCAGCGCAGCGAGGATGGCAGCGGCGTGCGGGGGCGCACATGGCGATGCGAGAAGGGCCGGTCTCCCGCGGAGCCCGGCCCTCGTCATGCACCAGGGTTCTGGCAGATGTCAGCTATGCGCCAGCACGGCCAGCAGCAGCAGGGCGATGATGTTGGTGATCTTGATCGCCGGATTCACGGCGGGGCCCGCCGTGTCCTTGTAGGGGTCGCCGACCGTGTCGCCGGTCACGGCCGCCTTGTGGGCTTCCGAGCCCTTGCCGCCGTGGTGGCCGTCCTCGATGAACTTCTTGGCATTGTCCCAGGCGCCGCCGCCCGAGGTCATCGAGATCGCCACGTAGAGGCCGGTGAGGATCACGCCGAGCAGGCTCGCGCCAACCGTGGCGAAGGCCTGGCTCTTGCCGGCGATGAGCTGGATCACGAAGAACAGCACCACCGGGGAGAGCACCGGCAGCAGCGAGGGCACGATCATCTCCTTGATCGCCGCGCGGGTCAGCATGTCCACCGCCCGGCCGTAATCGGGCCGGTCGGTGCCCTGCATGATGCCGGGCTTGGCGCGGAACTGCCGCCGCACCTCCTCGACCACCGCGCCCGCCGCGCGCCCCACCGCCGTCATGGCGATGCCGGCGAACAGGAACGGGATCAGCCCGCCGAGCAGCAGGCCGACCACCACGTACGGGTTGGACAGCGAGAAATCGACGCTGACGCCCTGGAAGAACCGGTACTGGGTCGGGCTCGCATTGGCGATGAAGTAGTTCAGGTCCGAGGTGTAGGCCGCAAACAGCACCAGGGCGCCGAGGCCCGCCGAGCCGATGGCGTAGCCCTTGGTCACCGCCTTGGTGGTGTTGCCCACCGCGTCGAGGGCGTCGGTGGACTTGCGCACCTCCGAGGGCAGCCCGGCCATCTCGGCGATGCCGCCGGCATTGTCGGTGACCGGCCCGAAGGCATCGAGCGCCACGATGAAGCCCGCGAGCGCCAGCATGGCGGTGACCGCGATGGCGATGCCGAACAGGCCGGCGAGCGCGTAGGTGCTGATGATGCCGGCCACGATCACGATGGCCGGCAGAGCGGTCGATTCCAGGGAGATCGCCAGGCCCTGGATCACGTTGGTGCCGTGACCGGTCACCGACGCGTCGGCGATCGACTTGACCGGGCGGAAGTTGGTGCCGGTGTAGTACTCGGTGATCACCACGATCAGCGCGGTGATGGCGAGGCCGATCACCGCGCAGCCGAACAGGGCGGCCGAGGTGAAGGTCACCCCGGTCGAGGTGGTGAAGGAGGTCGCGAAGCCGCCGAGCAGCGTCATGTTGACCAGCGCGATCGCCGCGATGGACAGCACGCCCGCCGCGATCAGGCCCTTGTAGAGGGCGCCCATGATCGACTGGTTCGCCCCGAGCCGCACCGCGTAGGTGCCGGCGATCGACGTGACGATGCAGGCCGCCCCGATGGCGAGCGGGTAGAGCATCATCGGCTCCAGCACGTCCCGGCCGCTGCCGGTGGGGCCGGAGAAGAAGATCGCGGCCAGCACCATGGTGGCCACGATGGTGACCGCGTAGGTCTCGAACAGGTCGGCCGCCATGCCGGCGCAGTCGCCGACGTTGTCGCCCACGTTATCGGCGATGGTGGCGGGGTTGCGCGGATCGTCCTCCGGAATTCCGGCCTCGACCTTGCCGACGAGGTCACCGCCGACATCCGCACCCTTGGTGAAGATGCCGCCGCCGAGGCGGGCGAAGATCGAGATCAGCGAGGCGCCGAAGCCCAGCGCCACGAGGGCGTCGATCACCTCGCGGCTCGCCGGGTCGAGGCCCGCGCCGCGGGTGAGGAAGAGGTAGTAGAGGGCGACCCCGAGGAGCGCGAGGCCGGCGACCAGCATGCCGGTCACCGCCCCGGACTTGAAGGCCATGTCGAGGCCCCTGCCGAGCGAGGCCGATGCGGCCTGAGCGGTGCGCACATTGGCCCGCACCGAGACGTTCATGCCGATGAAGCCCGCCGCGCCCGACAGCACGGCGCCGATCAGGAAGCCCACGGCGACCTTGATCCCGAGGAAGACGGCGAGCAGCACGAACAGGACCACGCCGACGAGGCCGATGGTCGTGTACTGCCGCCGGAGATAGGCCTGCGCCCCCTCCGCGATGGCGGCGGCGATCTCCTGCATGCGCTGGGTGCCGGCGTCGCGCCGCATCACGTCGAGGATCGTGACGATGCCGTAGGCGACGGCGCAGAGCCCGCCCACGATGATCAGAACCAAGGGAATCATTCGACCGTCCTTGTTATTATCGTGCCTGGCGTGGGCTTGTGATTGTCGAGCTTGGCCGTCGGAGGACGACCATGGGACGCGGTGCTCGATTCGGGGCTTTCCTTCCCAGAACAATACCTTGATTGCCAAACTTCGCCGGTGAGCGCAAACGCCGCGTTCCGCCGTTTTTGCATCGCGCAGCGCGAATGCTGCTTTGCAGCATCGCTGACCGCGCGATCAGCGCGGAAATATTGTGCAGCTTTCGGAGGTCGGCGGCCGTGGACTTAGGCCGCCGGGATATCCGCCCCGGGATCGCGCTCCGCCCCGTCCGGCTCGGCGTCGGCCCGCCGGATGTCGATTTTTGCTGTTGATGCCGAGGCGCAGCGCGCCGGCAGCGCCACGGCGGATACGGGCCACGCGAGCCCGGTCGCAGCAGCCGGACTGTCGAACGAGAACCGGCATCGGACCGGGTGCCTCGCCGGAGAACGGTTCCCCCTCCCCGCCCGACCGGGCCGAGGCTGGGCTCAGAAGTGGCTGAAGGATCCGGCCGCGAACACGCGCGCCGTGCCGTCGCTCGTTTCGAATCGCGGCAGGCCGTCGCCCGCCGTGACGGTCCCGATGGCGGTGAACGGCACCCCTGCCGCGACCGCCGCCTCCGTCAGACCGTCGAGGCTGTCGGGCGCGACGGTACAGAGGATCTCATAATCGTCCCCGCCGGTCAGGGCCGCGTCGATCAGGCCGGGCTCCGCCGCGCAGGCCCGCTTCGCGGCCTCCGAGAGCGGCACGGATTCGAGGGCGATCCGAGCCGACCGGCCGAAGCCCAGCATCTTGGCGAGGTCGCCCGCGAGCCCGTCGGAGATGTCCATCGCCGCGGAGGCGTGATGGCGGAGCGCGCGGGCCGCGGCGAGGCGGGGGCACGGATGCAGGTAGCGGTCGGCCAGCACCGCCCGCAGGGCCGGATCGAGGCCGACCGCCCAGGGGGCCTCCGGCGCCAGCCGCAGCCGCAGACCGAGCGCCGCGTCGCCGATCGTGCCGCTGACACAGATCCGGTCCCCGACCCGCGCGGTGCCGCGCCGGACGATCGCGCCGGTCGGCACCTCGCCGATCATGCTCACGCCGATCAGCGCCGGCCCGCCGGTGCGCACCGTGTCGCCGCCGAGCAGGGGGCAGCCCGCCTCCGCGGCGGCCGCGCCGAGCCCCGCCGAGAAGGCGGCGAGCCAGTCCTCGGTCCAGTCGTCGGGGAGCGCCAGGGTCAGCAGGAAGCCGCGCGGGGCCGCGCCCTTGGCGGCGATGTCGGAGAGGTTCACGCCGAGCGCCTTGCGGGCGATCGAGCCGGGCGGATCCTCCGGGAAGTAGTGGATCCCGGCCACGATGGCGTCGGCCGTCAGGACGAGGTCGTGCCCGGGCGCGGGGGTCAGGGTCGCGGCATCGTCCCGGAGCCCGTCGGCCCCCGCCCCCGCCAGGGGCGCGAAGTAGCGGGCGATCAGCCCCTCTTCCGAGGCGCGGGCCGGCCGGGCCAAGGCTCAGGCCTTCTTGGCCGGCGGCTTCCCGGACGGAGACTTGCCGGGAGGGGACTTGCCGGGAGGGGACTTGCCGGGCAGCGGCTTGGAGGAGCCCGGCTTGCCGGTCGCCTTGGCGGCGCCGACCTCCCCCGGCCGGACCTCCCGGGCCAGCCGGTCGAGCACCGCGTTGACGAGGCCCGGCTCGTCGGCCGTGTAGAAGCTGTGGGCCACGTCGACATATTCCGAGATCGCCGCCGCCACCGGCACGTCGCGCCGGAACATCAGCTCGTAGGCGCCCGCCCGCAGGATCGCCCGGAGCACGATCTCGATGCGCCGGAGCGGCCAGCCCTGGGCCAGCGCCTGGTCGAGCTTGGGGTCGATCGCCCGCTGCTCCTCCACGGTGCCGCGCAGCAGGTCGCGGAAGAAGGCGGTCTCGGCCTGCGGATGCGCGATCCCGTCGACCTCCTGGCCGATCCAGAAGGCCTCGAACTCGGCGAGCGCGTCGAGGACGCCCTTGCCGGAGATGTCCATCTCGTAGAGCGCCTGAACGACGGCGAGGCGGGCGCCGCTGCGCGGGCTGATCTTTGCCGTCTCGGCCGCCGTCTCGGCCGGCTTGGCGCCGTCCGCGGTCTCTGTGTCGGTGGTCCCGGTCATGTCGGTTTCCGTCATCGCAGGCGCGCCGTCTCGGCGGCGCGCTTGAGGGCGAGCACGCCGAGCGCCGCCTCGGCCGCCCCGCCGCCCTTGTTCATCTCGGCGACCCGCGCGCGCGCCAGGGCCTGCGCCTCCGTCTCGACCGTCAGGATGCCGTTTCCGAGGGGGATGCGGCGGGCGACCGAGAGGTCCATGAGCGCGCGGGCGCTCTCGCCGGCGACGATGTCGTAGTGGCCGGTCTCGCCGCGGATCACGCAGCCGAGCGCCACCACGGCGTCGTAGGGCTCGGCATCGAGCAGGATCGCCACGGTGGCGGGGATCTCCAGGGCCCCCGCCACGGTGACCACAATGGCCTGCGCGGCGGCCGCCGCGATGGCCGCGCGGGCGCCGGCGAGGAGCTCGTCGGCGATCGCGTCGTAATAGCGCGCCTCGACGACGAGGACCCGGGCACCGGCCAGCGTCGGATCCTGGGGCTTGGGCGCCGTGTCGGCGCGGGTATGGGCGACCATGGCTCTCGTCCGGCCGGGTTTTCGGGGGCTCGCGGGCCGCACATCGGGCGCCCGCACGGGGGAGGACGGTTAGACCGAAGCGGCCGGCGCCACAAGCGCGACCGCCGCGGGGCTGGCGTTCGGGACCGCGTCGCGGCGTTTCCCAGGCCGGGCCCGGCCCGCCTGCCCCGGCGTGCCAGCGCGCAGCGGGCCGCGCGAGCGGCTTCCGGAGCCTACCCCACCAGCGGCGGCAGCGGGGCGGATCCTCCCTCCGGCAGCGCCGTGCGGGCGACGTTCATGGTCATGGCGAGCAGCGCGTAATAGCCGTTGATCCCCGTCAGATCGATCACGCCCTGCTCGCCGAAGCGCGCCACCGCGGCCGCGTAGGTGGGTTCGCTCACCGCGCGGTTGCGCATCAGCTCGGTCGAGAAGGCGTAGGCCATCGCCTCGTCGTCGCTCATCGTGTCGGGACGGCGCCCCTCGGCGAGCGCCTGCGCGGTCTCGGGGGCGACGCCGGCCTTCAGGGCGATCGGGTGATGGATGGCCCACTCCACCGGCTGGCTCCATTCCCGGGCGACGATCAGGATCGCGAACTCGCTGATGCGCAGCGGCAGGGCGCTGCCGTAGCGCAGGTAGAGCCCCATCCGGCTCGCGCAGAGCATCAGCTCGGGGCTGCGCAGGAGCGGCACGAACGGCCCGAAGACCGGGACGCCGCGCTCGGCCGCGAACGCCGCCGCGGCCTCGGCCTGCGCCGCCGTCAGGCTCCCGGCCGGGATCTCCGGCATGCGTTCCGTGCTGGTCTGCCCGCTGGCCATGACGTCTCCTCTCATCCGTGCCCCGGGCACGCTCTGGATTTCCGGCCCTACTGCGCCTAGACCGTTCAGGCTCACCGGCACGACCCGCGCGCCCAGACCGGGCCGCGCACCTTAACGCCAGCGAGGCTTACGGCTTTGGCCCTCCCCGTCAACGAACGCCGGCGCATCATGCTGCTCACGGGCGCAAGCCGGGGCATCGGTCACGCCACGGTCAAGCGCTTCTCCGCGGCCGGCTGGCGGGTGATCACCTGCTCGCGCCACGCCTTCCCGGAGAACTGTCCCTGGGAGATGGGTCCCGAGGACCATCTCCAGGTCGATCTCGCGGACGCGCAGGACACGGTCCGCGCCGTCGAGGAGGTGCGCGGCCGGCTCGCCGCCGAGGGCGGGGTCCTGCACGCGCTGGTCAACAATGCCGGCATCTCGCCGAAGGGCCCCGGGGGCGAGCGGCTCGGTGCGCTCGCCACGGAGTTCGACGAGTGGCAGCGGGTGTTCCAGGTCAACGTGTTCGCGACGATCCTTCTGGCCCGCGGCCTGCGCGAGGAACTCGCCCGGGCCCGGGGCTCGATCGTCAACGTGACCTCCATCGCCGGGTCCCGGGTCCATCCCTTCGCGGGGGCCGCCTACGGCACCTCCAAGGCCGCGCTCGCCGGCCTGACCCGCGAGATGGCCGCCGATTTCGGGCCGCTCGGGGTGCGGGTGAACGCGATCTCGCCGGGCGAGATCGACACGTCGATCCTGTCGCCGGGCACCGAGAAGCTCATCGAGCAGATCCCGCAGCGCCGGCTCGGCACCCCCGACGAGGTCGCCAAGGCGATCTACTTCCTGTGCACCGAGGCCTCCTCCTACGTGAACGGGGCCGAGCTTCACATCAACGGCGGCCAGCACGTTTGACCTTCCTGTATGCCGCGACGGACATGACCGTCCTGCGTGAACGCCGGGCCGCGCGGGGCCGCGTCCCACGGGCGCTCCTGGCCCTGCTCCTGTGCGCGGCGCCGGCCGTCGGCGCGCGGGCGGAACCCGGGATCCGGATCCTCGACCTGCCCTTCAAGGTGCGCGCGCTGCGGGGTTCCCGCAGTGAGGCCGCGGTCTCGGTGGCGACTTCCGGCCTGCTGCCCGTCACCGGCGCGAAGGTCAGCCAGCAGGCCGGCGACGAGGAGAGCGCGCCGATCGCCGTGGTCTGGGGCGACGAGGGCGGCGCCGTGCTCGCCCTCGCGGAGGGCAGCATCACCGTGCGGCCGATCGGGCGCGAGGCCGTGGAGGGGCTCACCGCCGCCGAGACGCCGCGCGGGGCCCTGCCGGGGTCGCGCCGGGCCCTGTCGGGCCCCTTGAGCGCGTATCTGACCGGGCGCACCCGCGCCGCCGACGGCAGCGAGGCCGCCGCCGTCCTCACGATCCGCGAGCGCCAGCCGATGGCCGTCAGCACCGATCCGAAGCCCGTGCCGGTGGCCACCGTGACGGTGCCGGCGGGCCCGGACGCGGTGTTCGCGCCGCTCCGGCCCCGCCTGCTGCGCCTCGCGGACCGTCCGGCCCTGCTGGCCTCCACGCGGGCGGGGGCGGAGACCGGCGGCCTGGCGCTGATCGGCCGCCCGGCCGGCGCGTCGGACGCGCCCTGGACCGTCACGGCGCACACGCCGCCGCAGCCCGGGCCGCCCCTGAAGATCGCCGGCATCGCCGACTTCGCCGGGACCGGCGCGCCGCAGGCCGCGACCGTCAGCGCCACCGGCCGGCTGCAGCTCTGGACGCTGCGGCCCGACCGGATCGAGCCGGCCGGCGAGGCAGCGGGCTACGCCGCCGGCGACGGCGATTCCGACCTCGCCGTGACGGTCCCGGCCGGCGGCGGCAGCCCCGAACTCGCGCTACCGGTGGCGGGCCGCCCCGAGATCGCGCTCGTGGCGGCCAAGGGCTCCCTGCACGAGCGCCTGCGCGTGCCGCTCCCGGCGCCCGCCGAGACCGGCATCGTGGTCCTCGGCGAGGGGGCGGGCGCGCGCCTGCTGGTCGGCCTCGCCGACGGCCGCGTGGCCGTCGTGGCCCCCGACGGAGAAAAGCCGTGACCGCGCCCGCTCCGGAGGCCGACAGCCGCCTGTTCCCGGCCCGCCCCGTCGTGGGCGCGTCGATCGCGGTGATTCGGGACGATCGCGTCCTGCTGGCGGCCCGGGCCAACGAGCCCATGCGCGGCGTCTGGACGCTGCCGGGCGGCCTCGTCGAGGCCGGCGAGTCGCTGGCCGAGGCGGCCCTGCGCGAATTATCCGAGGAGGTCGGCTTGCGGGCGGAGGTGGTCGGCGTTCTCTCGCCCACCGAGATCATCGTCCGGGACGAGGCGGGCCGGGCCCGGCATCACTATGTCGTCCACCCGCACGCCGCCCTGTGGCGCGGCGGCGAGCCGGTGGCCGGTCCCGAGGCCCTCGGGACCCGGTGGGCGACGCTTCCCGAGGTGGCCGGCCTCGCGACGACCCCGGGCCTGATCGGCACCCTGCAGGAGGCCTTCGCGCGGGTGCGGGACCGCGCGGGCCTGCGGGACGGGGAGACGATGGCGTGAGGCGCCCGGCGACGATCCTGTGCCTGCTCGCGCTCCTGGCCGGGCCGGTCTCCGCGCCGGTCCTGGCGCAGCAGCGCGCCGGCCGCCCGGCCGCGCCCGCCAAGGAGGCCGCGAAGGAGGCCCCCAAGGAGACGAACGCCCCCGCGGACGTGCCGGCCCCCTACGACCGCGACCTGATGCGCATGTCCGAGATCATCGGCGCGCTGGCCTTCCTGCGGAACCTCTGCAACGCCGCCGACGCCGCGGACTGGCCGGCCCGCATGAAGGCGCTGATCGACTCCGAGGGCGTGACCCCGGCGCGCCGCGACCGCCTGGCCGGCGCCTACAACCGCGGCTACCGGGGCTACGCGCTGACCTATCGGGTCTGCACGCCCGCCGCCCACGAGGCGGCCGCCCGCTACGTCGCCGAGGGCGACCGGCTGTCGCATGCACTGGCCGGCCGATTCGGTGGGTGATGCAGGCGCAACACACTTCTCGAGGATGCCGGCGAAGCGTCGGATTTGAGCCCTCGCGTTAACCGATCCGAAATTCCCGGCTGGCCGAGCCGCCGGGACCTGCTTATCATCCGTTGCATCCGCCGGGTCCCGTGCCCGGCGCAATGGAAGTATCGGGCCATGCAGCACATCTCTCACACCGCCCCCGTCGAGGTCGATGTCGAGGAGAAACGCGTCGCGCTGAGTTACGTCTCGGAAGCGTTCGCGGAAGGCTGCCTCGATGGGCTCGACGGCGATTGCATGGCCCAGGCGGCCCTGTTCGCGGCGTTTCAGGAATTGGTGACGACCTACGGCGAGGAAGCGACGGCCCGTTACGCGGAAGGATTTCCGGAGCGCATCCGTGGGGGCGCCTTCACCACCACGCTTCAGCACTGAGGGCCCGGATCGCAGGCGGTTGAGGCACGGGCAGGGAGCGACTACCTCCCGGCTCCGCGGTCCGGTACGCCGGACCGCCCCCGTCGCGTGAGGAATCGCCTGCCATGCCTGTCGCCCTGCTGCCGGACCGTGCCCTCGTCACCGTCACCGGTCCGGACGCCGCGGCCCTGCTCCAGGGCGTGTTGACCTGCAACGTCGAGACGCTCCAAGCCGGAGAGGCGCGCCTCGGCGCTCTGCTGACGCCGCAGGGCAAGATCCTGTTCGACTTCCTCGTGTCCCGGATCCCGGAGGGGTTCCGGTTCGACGTGCAGGCGGATCGCGCGGCGGATCTCGCCAAGCGCCTGACCCTCTACCGCCTGCGCGCGCAGGCGACGATTGCGGCCGACCCGACCGTGGCGGTCGCGGCCGCCTGGGCCGGCGCGGCCCCGGTCGCGGCCGAGCCGGTCGCCGATTCCCGCCACGCCGATCTCGGCGCCCGGCTCTACGCCGAAGCGGGCGCCTTCTCGGCCGACGCCGCGGAGGCGGATTACCACGCGCACCGGATCGCGCTGGGCATCCCGGAAGGCGGGCGCGACTACGCCTTCGGGGACGCGTTCCCGCACGAGGCGCTGATGGACCAGCTCGGCGGGATCGATTTTAAGAAGGGCTGCTATGTCGGCCAGGAGGTGGTCTCGCGCATGCAGCATCGCGGAACCGCCCGGACCCGAATCCTGATGGCGGCGTATCCGGACGGCGCCGCGGCGCCCGGCACCGAGATCACGGCGTCCGGCAAGGTGATCGGCACCACCGGCAGCGTCGCGGGCACGCGCGGCCTCGCCATGGTCCGCCTCGACCGCCTCGGCGACGCTCTGGCCGCCGGCGCGGGCCCGCGCGCGGGCGCGCATCCGGTGGTTCTGGAGCGACCGCCCTACGCGACCTTCGCGATGCCGGACGTTGCCGCCAGCGAGGCCGGGTGAGGTGAGCGCGCGCCGCTCTCCTGGACAAGTGGCGTGACGGCGGCAGCCGATCCGGGATCCGGCACGGGGATCGCCCGCGGAGCGGCCCCATTGTCGCGATGGCGTTCCGCTCCTGTTCTCGTTAAACCGGTCCGATGTCCGAGACCGGCCTGATCGACCATCCCGATGGCTGCGCCCGATGCTGGTGGGCCGGCCTCGACCCGCTCTACGTCGCCTATCACGACACCGAATGGGGCGTGCCCGAACGTGACGGCCGCGCTCTCTACGAGAAGCTGATCCTCGACGGTTTCCAGGCCGGCCTGTCCTGGATCACCATCCTGCGCCGCCGCGAGGGCTTCCGCGAGGCCTTCGCGGGTTTCGACCCGGAGCGGATCGCCCGCTTCACGGAGGGTGACGTGGCGCGGCTGATGGAAGACACCCGCATCATCCGCAACCGCGCCAAGATCCAGGGCACGATCGCGGGCGCCCGGGCCTGGCTGCGGATCGAGGAGAGCGGCCCCGGCTTCGCGCGCTTCCTCTGGGATTTCGTCGACGGGCAGCCGATCCAGGGCAGCGCCCGGACCCGGGCCGAGATCCAGACCGAGACGCCGGTCTCCCGGGCCATCGGCAAGGCCCTCAAGGCGGAGGGCTTCGCGTTCTGCGGGCCGACCATCGTGCACGCCTTCATGCAGGCGGTCGGCATGGTCAACGACCACCTCGTCGGCTGCCACCGGCACGGGCCCTGCGCGAAGCTGGGGCAGACGCGATGAGCGGGGTTGCGCCCGATCCGGCCCCGCGCGCGTGGCAGCGGATGCTCTCCGGCCGGCGTCTCGACCTCCTCGACCCCGCGCCCCGCGACATCGAGATCGCCGACATCGCCCATGGCCTCGCCCGGGTCGCCCGCTGGAACGGCCAGACCCGGGGCCCGCACGTCTTCTCGGTGGCCCAGCACAGCCTGCTGGTCGAGGCGGTGGGCCGCCACATCGCCCCGGCCTGCACCGACCCGGAGGGGTTGGAGCTGCTCCTGCACGACGCGCCGGAATATGTGGTCGGCGACATCATCTCGCCGCTGAAGGCCGCGATCGGGGATGCCTATCGCGGCGTCGAGCTGCGCCTGCTCGACGCGATCCGCGGCCGCTTCGGCCTGACCGCCCCGACGGCCTCGCTCGCCCGGCTGGTGAAGCAGGCCGACCGGATCGCCGCCCATCTGGAGGCCGTCCGCCTTGCCGGCTTCGCCCCCGCGGAGGCCGAACGCTATTTCGACCGCGCCGCGGATCTGCCCGACCGGGTCCTGGCACTGATCGAGCCGTGGCCCACCGCCGACGCCGAGGCGCGGTTTCTCGCGCGGTTCGCGGCGCTCTGCCGCCGCTGACGCGCGGCCGCCCTCGATCCGTCACGATCGCAGGTCACTGGCGCCTCACCATGCCGACCCTCCATGTCTGCCCGCTCTCGCGCCTGCCCGAGACCGTCGCCGCCACCGGCGCGCGCCACGTGCTCACGCTCATCAATGTCGGCACGCCGCTGGAGCGGCCGGCCGTGATCGACGCCGAGAACCACGCCGTCATCGGCGTCAGCGACATCGCTTCCGCCCGGGACGGCCATGTTTTGCCGGCTGAAGAACACGTGGCGCGGGTCCTGGACTTCGTCCGGCGCTGGCCCCGGGAGACGCCGCTCGTGATCCATTGCTATGCCGGGATCAGCCGCTCCACCGCGGCGGCCTATATCGCGGCCTGCGCCCTGGCACCGGAGCGCGACGAGGATGCGATCGCCGAGGCCCTGCGCGCCGCCTCCCCGTCGGCGACGCCCAATCCGCTGTTCGTCGCCATCGCCGACCGGATGCTCGGCCGGGACGGGCGCATGGTCGCGGCCATCGCCCGCATCGGCCGCGGCGCCGACGCGTTCGAGGGCACGCCGTTCTGCCTGACGCTCACGTGACCGGCCCACGGGGCGGGCCTCGCCACGGCCGCCCCGCCCCGTCCGCAACCGTACGATCGGCGGTCCGCGCCGGCTCCGGGTGTGGCGCAAACGCCGCCGCCCGCGTCCAAAACGGTGCGGAGCCGGCCGCCGGACCGGGCCCCCGGGTTGTGGCGACGGGGGCTGGCGCCGTAGAACCCCTCCAAAGGAAGTATCTGGGATGAGTGCGAGCAGACCCGAGGTGGCCCCCGCCGCCGGCGACCTGCCCTTCGAGAAGGCGCTGGAACAGCTCGAAGAAATCGTCCGCCGGCTCGAGCGGGGCGACGTCCCGCTGGACGAATCGGTGGCGATCTACGAGCGCGGCGAGGTGCTGAAGAAGCATTGCGAGGCGCTCCTGAAGCGGGCCGAGGCGCGGATCCAGCGGATCACCCTCGGCTCCGACGGGCGGCCCGAGGGCGTGGCCCCGCTCGATATGTCCTGAGGCTCGGCGGTCAAACCGATCCCATCCGTTAGAGGTTGATGCCGTGGCAATTACCCCCGAGCAGAGCGCGCTTCTCGACCGTATTCCGAATCCTGCGGCGTTGCGGGATCTTCCGGAGTCTGAGCTGCAGGCGGTGGCGG